>NZ_CP119081.1:1064054-1418739 GCF_004524775.2 Helcococcus ovis
ATTAATCTTTTTAAAATTGATGTTTTCTTTTGCTTATCGTTCAAAACAAAACTCTCCTTTCCTATTATTTTAATTTTTAGATATTAAATCCAAGATTTATTTTATCCCATTTAGTTTTCATTGGCACCATTGTATAAAACTCAGATTTAAAAATCTCTTGCTTTATAAACTTTATTGTATCATTGTATATTTCATGATACAATAAAAATAGACTATTTATGTCTATTAGGGATAATGTCTAATCGGGCTAAAAGGAGAAATTATATGAAAGACTACTATAATTTTGTAAAAGAATATTTGGGAGTATCTGAATGTTTTGTTAATAAGAAATATTGTAATGTAGGACATACTTTTTGTGTAAATAATGATGAAATCGAAGGTTTATATTGGTTTTATGAAACTGAAAATTTTATAATTGATATACACGATTTCTTTGCAAAAAAAGAGATTATCCACACTAGTTTGCCGGATATAAAAAATTTTATGACTTTTTCATCTTCCTATATAATTAGTGCCAGCGGTGAAAGTTTTAATCCATATCAAACCTTATCCGCAAATTCTTTATATATTTTAGATATAGAAAATTTAGAAAAGAATTATCGTTTTTTATTACATGAAAATTCTACGTATCTTGGTATTGCTGTAAATTTTAAACCGCAAATGATAAAAGACTGCCTATCTTCCATGAAAATTTCAAAGAATATTTCATATTCTCATATATTTCAAGATACCAAAGCCATTATTACCAACTCCTTAGAACCTATTGCTAAAGATATTCTAAACTGCAAAATGGTCTCTCCGGCAGCAGAAATGTTTTTTGAGGCAAAAGCTAAAGAATGGATTAGCATTGTAATAGATGCATTTTTAAATAAAAAAGAAATCCATATTTCTTCAGACGATAATATCGCACTTGAAAATGTAGCAAACTATCTTGATGATCATTACGCCTTGGATGTTTCACAAAAAACACTTGAAAAAATCGCTATGATGAGTGGCACAAAGTTAAAAAAATTATTTAAAGAAAAATATCAATGCAGTATTACCGAATATACTCAGCGAAAAAGAATGAACATGGCAGAAAATCTTTTATTAAACTCAACCCTGAGAATACAGGATATTGCAGAAGCTGTTGGGTATTCTTCTCACAGTAAATTCACTGCGTGTTACAAGAAATATAAAGGGATTTATCCTAAAGATGCCAAAAAATACTTATCTAGAAAAAATTCAACGACTGCTTGTATATATGATGAAAATATTTAATCCTGTGTTTGTAGAAATAATTATTGGACAGAATATATGTTATCTTACTGGAAATGATAATAAATTAGTTCCTTATTTAAAAGACACTTTAGATAAATGACAAAATTCAATTATAGAAATTATTGAAAGTTAAAAGGTTGAAAGTTTTAATAATGTATCTAAGTTAATTTCATAAAATCTTATAGAACAGTTAAAAATAAAATGGTAAGAAACTTTTATTTGTCTTACCATTTTTTATTTTATATATCCATACAACTCATCTTTAACAGTATTTTTCCTTGCATATATTTATCCGCAAGTATATACATTAATAATAACGGTAAAGAAATACTCAAACACATTAAAGTTGCTAAAAGAAATATCATATTAAAACTTTCATGTAAATTTAAAATATTTTCCTAATCTTATCTCCTAAAAATAAATATTTTCAATTTATTCTACTGTTAAAAAAATTACACTATATCTTAGAAATTTTATATATTTAATTGCATCTATTTTAGTTTCATACAGTCTGATTAATACATTTAGTTTGAGATATTCCGTTATCGTACTCTACAATAAATAAAAATCGGTTGTTTTTTATAATTTTGGATAACTTTAATATCACTTCCTACAGTTACTCCAATAGAAATAATTCGACTTTGAAAATGTGGTTCTCCAAGGATTTTTACTACTTTTGCCTTTGTGTTATTTTTCACTTCACTAAGCTTCTGCATATTTTTCCTCCTTAATCATCCATTTTTTAATGTTAATGTCAACATAAAAATGTACAAAACTGATTATATAAGAATGCACATTTACTCCTCCCTTATATTTTTTCATTTAACCTCTTGACTTTTAATAGTTAGTCTTTCTTATAAAAAACATATTTATTTCTGATTCTGTTTTAGAATATAAATAGCTTTTTTGTTTCTGTCAATACTTTTTTAAATTTTATTTTTCTATTGTGTTTTTTTCGATTATATTATTAAAAGAGAAACAAATTTGTTCCTAAGGAGGTGTTAAAATTGAGTTTGGGTAAATTGATAAAGAAATTCCGTACGAACTTGATATTCGTACTCCTAAAGACGATGTCTTGGAAAAAATTTCCGCTGTGCTTCATGTAAACAAAGAATATTTGAAAGAACCTGATTATCCCTACACGGAACATGATTTGATGAGATTTTTGTTTAAGCTGGACGACAGCATTAAAGTGAAAATACGTCCTGTTATCCTAAATGATGAAGATCCTGAATACACTACCACAGGTATATATTTCGGCAGTGAAGCTATATTAAGAATTCGAAATATGCTTGAACAGTGGCAGGAAATAAAAGAAAAGTATGAGAATAACGAAATTACCAAAGAAGCCTTGCAGGATTTGAAGGCAAACTATCCTGACAGTCTAAAAAAAAATTATGTTCCTTTTGAAAAAAGTAATATCAAACGCTTTCATAACTCTATGTCAGTTAAAGTTCCACCGGAAATAAAATAGGCACAGAAAAAGCACATAACTGAAAGATTCTATGATCTTAAAGTCATGTGCTTTTGTATAAAGTTTCACATTTAACGATTAATGATTTTCACTATCCTCTAAAACCTATCTCTTTTGCAACTCTTTTTATCTGTTGAATAAAAGCATCATTTTGACGTTCATCTGACATATCTTTACTTGGAGTTGTTGCCCATCTGTATATTTGTTCGATGCTCCCATAGCCCCTTTTAAAGATTTTTGCATACTTTAAACAATTATATTTAGTTGGTGCATCTGTCAGTATGATTTTTAGTTCTTCATCCTTCCAGCTTTTTCCTTTATTTGATGTATCACGTAAATGTTCATTTTCTTTTTCAAATTCAATAATGATATTAGATACAAAATTCATTTTTTCATCAAATCCCATATCATCAATATTTCCACCCAATAAATCAAACATTCTTTCCTTATAATCATTCTTCTTCATATAAATAAATTCTCCTCCAATAAACAATTTATCTAAATTCAACAACTCCCTTTTGAACTTACTTTTTCAACTTTTTAGTATCAAAATAGTATCACTCAGGAGTTTTTAGCAAAATCCAACCGTCAAAACGCACTGTTTTAAACAGTTTTATAACAGAAACATATTTGTTACTCTACTCCCACTCAATATGTCCTTTGATATTGTTTTGTATAAATGTCATAAAATCGAGGTTTTTTATATCGGTTTTAGCCTTATTATCCGTTTTATTTCTGTTTATCTGATTTTTTGCAAGCATATTGCAAGCAATAAGTTTATTAACAATATAACAACTTTAAAAGGCTTATTTAATATTTTGCCGTCGGAAGATGTTTACCGATATACCCGATATATATTTTCTTTAAATTATCATCCGCCTCAAAATGTATCCTACCAGTATAATTTCCAGAAAAACTAATATGATTATAAAAATAAGAATATGAATCATCCGGTTTCTTAAATCTTCTCAACTCCTTTAATTTTGAATCATTTTTTACTGATACAGACTCATCCCTAGCATTAAATCCTAAAATTTTTATATCAAAGCAATTATGTTCCTTGTAATAAACATCTAATTTCACTAGTCTTTTTATAATAGCATTAATATGATTCATCCCTGGATCGTTATAAATTTGTTTTTTTACACTTTCGCAAAATATTAAATTAGGAAATAAGGATTCTCTTTTCTCCCAAAAGTCAAATCCCGATGTGATATTACTAAATTCATCTTCCCTGCACTCATATTTCAAAAATATAATCTTAGAATTGTCACATACATTAAAAATCTTTGTACTTTCTTCTTTTAGATCATCCTGCTCTTCATCTAAAAATCTATAAGTCCCTTCAATATAATCATCAGAAAAAACATCTACTGTCTTAAGACTTAAAGCCTTACAATCTTCTTCTATTACTTTGTGCAAAATTTTCGATCCATATTCCATTTCAGAGATTTTACAACAAAATTCTGATGTTGTTTCTTCATTTACAACTATGCTGTATTTGTCCATAGCTCTTTTCAAAAATATCTTGTGTTCTGACTTAACCCCTTCAGAATCATTTAACCATTTTTGAAAATTATAATTACAAGCAAAATCTATGCTTATTATACTTTGTAGACTTTCAATATCACCTTTATATCTTATAACTCCTTCTTTTTGTAGTAAGAACAATAATTCGACAAAAGTATTTATACACTCTTTGCTTGTATATTTATTAGGAATGTTCACTATATTTTTATCATAACTTAAATCATTCAAGATCAGTTTCATAGCATACCGTCCATTAAAATAATTCATCTAACGCTTTATCCCACTCATCAAAAAAACCATCTGGCCAGCTAGAAATACTACCATCATCTAATATGGCTGGAGATGATTTGCAATATTTTACAACTATCTCGTCATCTTTATTGTCTTGATAAAAAAAATTAAGTCTAACATCATTTTTATCAAGTTTTTTCTGTTTTACAGATAATCTAATTCCATTCAAAACATGATCACTATGTGTTTCTAAAATAATTTGCACACCTCCTGCACAGGCTCTTGATATTAATTCCCCTAATATTCGCTGTCCTCTTGGATGTAAGTGAGCTTCTGGATTTTCTAAAATTATTAAATCACCGTCCGAAGCCTTCAATAAGCTAAGTACAATTGGAGCAGTATAGCTTAATCCAAAACCAACGTTTAAAGGTTTATGCTCCATTCCATAAACATCATAACCTATACCTACAATTCCAGCATCAATGTATTCTTTAGGATGTATTTTTATTCCAGGACTAAGCTCTGACATCCAAGCTTCAAATTGATATAGAATTTCATGACTTTTACAGCTTCTATGGATGACATTATTATTTTTTACATTCTCATATTTATTTTTTTGTAAATAATCAGGAAAATACTCTCCTCTATAACCAATTCTGTTTATACTTTGTGCCGAATCATCTGATTCATAATAACGGCGTGGACCAATTCTATCTGCAGATATATATTCAAATCTATCCGAAAAAAGATTTTTATTGCTCAATGTATCAGGCAGAATAGTTGGATTGTTTTTCACCTTCTGTATAGAACTGTCTTTTTCGTATTGATATTCCCAACTAAAGAATTCATTATTATAGTTAATAGAAAATTTAATTGTTTCATTGTTGCTATTTCTATTAAGCACATCATATCCTGTACCTAAATTCACTAATTCACCATTCAGATGTAAATACTCATTTATACTATTATTTTTATATGCTTGTCTAAGAAGAAGTAATGATTGTATTATAGTTGATTTTCCCATACTATTTATTCCAGATAGTACATTTAATTTTGATAATTCTAGATGAATTTCATCAAAACATTTAAAATTTTCTAAATATATGTTTTTTAACATCCTATACCTCCATTTACATCAAAAACTTCATACATTTTTTTAATTCTTGAGGATACAGAAAACTTATCTGAAGCTTTTAAATAATTTTGGAAATCGTAATCTAAACACAATTTTTCAAATTTATCTTTAATTATTTCTTTGTAATTTAAGTAATTCTCAATTTGTTCCTTTGAAGAATTAAAAATAACAACAGAAATCGCTTCAAAAATTGCTTTATTTATTGGTCTCCTTCTACCATCATCAAATACTTTTCTAAAACAATGTTTTTCAAATACTTTGTATGAAATATTCATATTTTCTTTAAATTTGAAGAGAATATAGTCTAGCTCCATTTCATCAATATTCTGTAAATACTCCATACCTTCTGAAAGAAACGTATCCATGTTACCATTATATCGTTCTAATAAATTTGTGAATGAAACATACCTCAAACAAAATTCACAATCTAACATTCTGTCACTTTTTATACTTCCATTCGTTGCAATTAAAAACTCCTCTGTTTTAGACATGGTTGTTAAGAATTTTGTTGCCTGTCCTTGAAACAAGGCATTCCTAATTTCTTGTGCTTCTAAAATTAATCCACCTGTATTAATTCTCTTAAAAATATTATATTTTACATTTTTAGGAGTTGCAGGATTAATCAAGTAAGCATTTATATTTGTTTCTTCAATTCTTCTCTGTAAACTTCTTGGAAGTTGAGAGAATTTCATCCCCTCTAAATCTGTCATGAATTCTAAACCTTTTAATTTAAGCTTATCCTCTACAACAAATTCTTTAATTGTAGAAATTCTTTGTAACCCATCAATTATTAACCACTTATTATCATCTGTTGCATCAAAATAGAACGCTGGAAGTGGTATCTTTAACAATATCGACTCTATTAATTGACTCTTTTGAACTACTCCCCATAGACCTGATTTACGTTGAAATGCAGCTTCAAATTCCAATTCATTATTTTTTATTCTTTTTATTATGGAATCTAATGTTAGCTTATCCATTTTTATATCAATTTTTGATGGGTCAAATGGGGTAACATTCTCGGAAATACTATTTAAATTTTCCGGTTCAACATCTTCATTAACAATTTCAACTCCATTTTCTTTAAAAAATTCAAAAATTTTATTCAAATTCTCAATATCATTATTTTTAATTGTAATTAAAATTAATGACAAATTAATTTTATTATTTTGCTCATTTGCAATTTTTAACAATGAAGCTAAATCTTCACTATATTTGTCAATCATTTCCTTCCCCTTCTCATTTATTATAATCACATTTAAATCTTATACTCTCCAGTAGCCTCTTTTATCATCCCATTATGCCAATCTACAGTCTCTAATGGCATTTCATGATATTTATCAAATACTTCATACAGATACTTATACTTAACTTTATTTTCAATTATCTTCTTCAGAGAATCTGTATCTATTGAAATAATCTTCATGCCTGTAATAGTTTCTTCATCTCTGGTATAGGGGATTATCTTTCTATACCTAAAATCTGAAATCACATTTTTATCTAAGTATGTGCTGACAAAGAGGCTATAATCAAATGGATTATTAAATCTAATTCTATAGTCTCCTAAATGTCTTGAAACAGGCTCCATTTCCATTCTTCTTTGGTTTGTTCCATCTGCAAGGGTTGCTTCAAGTAGCAGAGAATGCTTTGGATAAGAAGTGCATGCCTCATATTCATATATAATATCTGCATAGCCCCCTGCCGCATGTGTCTTTGGTAGCAAATTTGCTTCTAATGATAATTTCATGAAATCTAAAATATTTCCCTGTCTTTCGCTCACCTTGTACCATATAATTCCTAAAATATATTCAAAAATAGTAGGTATTGCAGCCTCATCTGTAACAAGTTCTTCAATTCTCTTATCATCACGTTTTTCAAAACAATTTAACAACTCTACAAGCACAGAATCATTAAATTTCTTATCAATCAAAGTATTAAATCTTCTGTATCTTTCATCATTTACATAAGTTGCTGCTTGTTCCGGACTCCTTATGGTGATTCCTAAATCTTTACTTAATGCAGCATACACTTTGCTCATATCTAACTCGAAAGCTTTTGATATAGTTTCTAAAGGAACATCTATACTGAGATTATCATCTCTACTAAAAGTTTCTTTATACAGAACATCAATAATCTCTTTAAAATAGTATTTTGGAATCATGTCCAACTTAACCATGCGATCTTCAAAGATTAGTGTATCTGTAACATTGAAATATCTTCTATTTAAATCAAAATAATCAGATAAGGTTGCCATTGCCTTAAAAACATGTAAGTATTTGAAAAACACCTCTTTTAATTCTTTTTCATTTGCACAGTTTAAAAATGGGCATTGATTATTAATTGAAGTTTTTCCATTCTTCCTTATAACTCCAATATTTGTAGTTTTAAATATTATGTTTCTCCACAATATTCCGGGTTTTTGATTTATATTCTTTGCAGAATTCAATAGCAATTCATAATCACTTTTACCATCAATGAATATATTCTTTATAGACTGATATAATTTATAATATGGCTTATCATAACTCCTACTTTTGCGATTCATTCCAATTAAACATATCAAGTTTTCATCAACATCCGAAGCAATAAATTCTTCTTGTGCAAGCTTATAGTTGTCCATTTGCATAAGTCTTTTGTAAATTATTTCTTCAAGTTTGATTTTCCCTTCTCGATATAATTTAATATCTGATATAATTTGCTCTGCACTTTCGTCATCTTTAATCAATGGAACAAAATAAGTAAATTCCTCGTAGCTTAAAAATTCAAGTTCAGTAAGACATTTTACAACCGCAATAAATGGTCTAACAATCTTCCCACTTACATCTATACTTGTTTTTAGTAGCTGTTTCAGATAAACAAAACTATCCCTGTTAATATTAAATGCATTATCAGTTTCAAAAATTCCGCTACTTGTTATTTTAAGCAACTCTCTTCCTGCTTCTGTAATCAATCTATCCTCTGTGATCAGACCAATATCAACTAAACCAGATGTTTTTTCTCTCGCATCTTTATCTTTTCTTTTCGCATCACCTGTTAAGAAGGCTTTGCTTTTCATAAAGTCATAATATTTTTCTTGTAGTTCATTATTCCAATTCCAACTCGATTTTTTTATAACTTCATTATAAAACTCATCAAGAAGCAGCAATTGTGCCTCAATTTTTAAATTTAGTTTTGCCGTTCTAAAGCTTGTAGTCCCTACAACCCAACAAAAACTTTGATATGGAATGTTTATATTAGCCATCTACTCATTCCTCCAATCCACAGAATAATTAGTAATTAAAACTTCTTCAGATATACTGTTTTTATCTTTTCTATGATAATTACTGTTTGAATAACTTTTATTTAAATAATTGCAATAATATCCTTTACTTTTAATCCAATTATACAAAATATCATTTCTTTTATTTTTACTCTCTAAAACATTAGACAACGCAAAACTAAAGCCTTTTTCATTAGCTTGATCTAAAAATTCAAGCAAAGCTTTTTCATCTAAGTCAGTCCACATCCCATTTTCGTTATATGTTGCATTTGTAATTAAATAAGGAGGATCGCAATAAATAAAAGTCTCCTGAGAAAAATCATCTAATGAAATATCCCTAAAATCCTTTTTCAAAAACTGAATGTCCTTGCTTTTCAATTCCTCGGAAAATAACACAAGCTTACTTCTCATCTTAGAATTGAAATCTCTCTTTCCAACAGGAAGATTAAACAGTCCTTTTCGATTAAAGCGAATTTGATTATTAAAAGAAAAAACCATCAATACATATAACATTGAATAATCTGTTTCCCCTGCAACGACCTTAGCATTAAAATCATCTCTTAGATTGAGAAATCTTTCCTTATTGTATCCGGCTAATCCTTTACTACTATTACAATCATAATAGGAGTAACCATATAACGCTGTATTGGATAAGTGATATTCATCAATAATATTATCTATTTGCTTTAATAAAACATCAGTGTTGGTGTCTTTTATAAATTTGATTAATTCTATCAATTTCTCATTTGAATCATTAAAAATAACTTTTGAAGAAGAAGAATTTATCCCAACATTCCCTCCACCAGCAAATAAATCTAAAAATACTTCCTTTTCATTAAATAAAGGTTGCAACTGTTCCAATAGTTTAAATTTCCCACCAATATAATTAAAAGGGCAAGATATATTCATTTTCTTTTTTTTTTCGTTAAATACTTCGCATAAAAACAATCTTTCTTTATTATCTTGTATATCTGATTTCCCAGTTGAAAAACTCTTATAATCCGATTCAAATACAGTTACTTTTCCCTTTTTGCTAAGAATTTTCATAATATCTTCATCCGATATTTTCGCATTGGATCTATCATTTCCCTTGTCTGACATATTGTTATATGAAAGCAAAATATATTTTGCATCAGAATTTTCAATAAGCTCCTCAAATGCTTTTGTAGCTGCAATCTTACAATAATCACTTTTAAGTGAAGTTCTATCCATCTTTCTTGCAACGCCATAAACTTTAGGTTTTTCCCATCGTGCCACATTTTCAAGTAAATGATATGCATCACAATATTGTCTTGAATTATATGGAGGATCTAAATATAATAAATCTCCCTTAATATTTTTAATTAGTTCATTTGCATCTAGGTTATAACAAATATTATTAGAATTAATAGTTTTTTCAGGCAACAAAACATTCAATACTAAATGTTTTTCAAAGTCGACATTCTTTCTATATGCATCGTAATGTCCAACTGTATTTGCAATCTTATCCATCGCATATAACAAGGATGTAATCAAAATCGCATATTCCTTGAAATTTATTTCCTTGTTTTTATACTTTGTTTCTATATCTTCTCTTATATATCCTATCTTGCTACAATCATCAGCAGAAAAAAATGTGTCTGCAAAATTTTCTCGCATATAATTATTTTCTTTTGTTTTAACTTGATTATAGTCGTATATAATCTCAATTATCTTTTTGCTTGAATATTTTTCATATCCAAACCACGCATAATTGGAAATATAATTACTATAAAGCAAATCATTTGTGATAAGCATTTTATCTTTAAAAGTATTCGCAACTGCACCAGTTCCACTAAATATGTCAATAACAATATTTACACCTTTACAATTTTCATCAACTGTTTTTCTTATAAAGTCAGAAAGTGAATATTTATTTCCTAAATATCTTCTGTTGTTTATAAAGGATTGCTTTAAACCTAATTTAGATATGAAAGAATCCGTATCATCCATATCATGTAAATCATCTGTATATAAAAATCTTTTTATAGTTTTAACTGTATTTTCATCCCAAAAATATCTTCCGGTTTCACTTCTAGGAATAAAAATATTTTCTTTGTCTATCAATTTATACAAATATGACTTAGAAATATCTAATTCTCTTATTACATCAGCAACATTAAGATTTGCCACCTTTATTCCTCCTTGCCACATTTTAATCTATTCAGTAGACATTATAGCATATTTTGCCCTTTTTTTCTATATTTCCAGCAAAAATTCAGATGCTAATTGCATCAAAAAAGAGAGTATAATTTACAATACTCTCCAGATGTTACTACAATTCCATATCCTTATTCACGCTATGACTCTGCTCAATTGTTTTATCTGTTTTTCTTTTATGCTTCTTAATTTCACCAATAACCGACTCTTTTTTCTTTTCAGTTTTACCCCTACCAAGATAATCATTCATATTAGCTTTCAGATGTTCCAATTTCTCATACTGTGTTACTATTGAATTATGTTTCTTAGCAATCGCCTCTTGCTTAGCTTGCAATTCTTTAGAATGCTCATTTAACTTTCTAAAAAGATTTTTAACTGATTTAGTCTTTAACTCTCCTACTACAATATTTCTCAAGTGTGAAAATTGATTAAGAAAAATATCTATTTCTTCATAAGATTTCTGATAGGCTTCCACATCTTTTCGATTCATTAACATATAAATTTTATCGTTCGGGTTTTTACGATAACCTTCATAATGTTCTCTTTTACTGATACAGATTTGAATATGCTTTACTACTTCTTTTATCCTTTTTTGCTCCCATGACAGTTTATCAAACTCTCTCTTCAAGTCATTTTTTTCAATGGAAAGTCTGCTAATGCCACGCTCCAATTCTTCCATTGACTTAAATCCTTTATTCCTGATTTCAACAAGCGTAGAAGCAGCTGTTTGAAGATTATGCTTTGTTGCCCAATGTTCATAACCTTTACTTGACTTTGCTTTATGGTTGTTCTTAATATCTATGATATTTCCAAGTTCTTTGTCTTTATTCAGGATTCGCTCTTTAATTCTTTCTTCGGTATAGTTTGCTCCTATTGTCTTTGCTCTTGTAAATCTCTGCTGATTTTTACTTCTAAAAGCTATGTGTTTTCCTTGTTTAATTTCATAACCGCAGCTTTCCATTTTTGACATAAAGTCTTGCCAGTTGATTGACTGTTTTATTGCCCTATCAATATCAAATTGAAGTCTTGATTTATAGCTGCTCCCTTTTTTATCTTCATTCCAATCGTACCAATTCACAAACTTTCTGCGCTTAATTTCATTAATTTCTTTTTGTGTTTCTTGATCTATTACGGACAATTTATTCTCTTTACAAAGCTTGTCACTTTGATTTCTGATATTCATATAAGACCCATAGTAGGAATGATAAACCTTACCTTCATCAACATCTATAGAATTAAAAATTATGTGATTGTGGATATGGTCTTTATCAATATGTGTAGCTAAAACATATTCAAATTTGCCTTCTAAAATCTTATCACAAAGTTCAATTCCAACCTGATGAGCTTGTTCAAAGCTTACTTCTTCAGGTACAAATGATTGAATTAAATGATGGGCTAAAGTCTTTGTTTTCGATCCAAATTGTTTCTTTGTAAGTTCAAATTCTTTATGAGCATTTTCTCTGCTGCAAAGGTGCGTTGTAACATAAATTTCATCATCGGTTTTATCTCCGTTACAGATATAATCTATTGCCTTTTTCAGTGTTGTTTTAATCGGATGTATCTTTGTAACAGCCATCAGTCTACCACTTGATTGATGATATAATCCGATACTTTTTCTCTAAATTCTGATAGGAAAAGTAGTTCTCCTTGTATCACTTTCTTTATGCTTTCAATATCATCTTTGTAAATAACTCCTGTACTATTTACCATTTTTGCTATCTGATTAAGGTTAGCTGAATTACGACTGACAAGAGAAGATAATTCTCTAAGTTCTTTTCTAAACTCGCCGGAGATATCAATACTGATGATTCTGTTTTTGAAAATACTATTTCTATAAAACTCTCTTTTACTCTTAAAATTGGTCAATGCAAACCTTCGATTAAGCTCTCTCATCTCATCTTCATTTATCATAAAGTGAACAGTACGATTGTTTTTACGATTAACAGTCTTTGCCATTTTTAATCACTCCTTTCATGTTTGGGGTCTTAGGGTTCTCCCTAAATATTTCAAATTTGATATATCAAATTTCAAGCCTACTTTTTGAGTGTGGTCAAAAAGTATATGCTTGCTATCTACCTCTAATACATAATTTCTATTATTTACAGATGAACTAACACAGAAAAAATGGATGCAATTTTTCATTTTACCGTTTGCACCGTTCATACCGCACAACATTTCCTTATATAGAAAACATCCAACGGCACGAACGGTCTGAACGGTATCTTAGTAAACTACATCTTCTGCGTTATATTTAATCTGATAGTTATTGTTATTTTTACCTCGCTTCATTGTAATGCTGATTCCATTCTTTCTTAGAATATCTTTATTACGATTTAATGTCTTCCCAAACTGTTGAGGGCTTTCAATATCAAGATTAATCTTTGAACAAATATCCACTATCGTTCCCTCTATTTCTTTTAGTTTCGGCATGGCTTGTACCAATTTCTGAATTGACGGCTCAAGCAGTTCAATCGGATCAACCTTATCAAGCTCTAATATCCTCTTAGACGGGTTTATTTTGACTTGATATACCTTTGACTCAAACAATCTGCTTGTAACATCTAAGTTGAATTCTGTATCAAATTCTGAAGCTTTATCAATAGCTATAATGGTATCTACTGAACCGGATAATGCTTGCGAACCTATCACTTTCTCACTTACACTTTTTACGGATGAGTCCTTTTTTGTATGGTACATCATAATAAAAGTGCATCCATATTTTTCTATAAGCTCATAATATTTTGCCATAACCTCATAGGTGTCATTGTAATCATTAGCATTATATTTTCTGTCGTATTTTATCTTGGAAAAAGTATCAACGATAAACACTTCATAGCCTAATTCAACATCAGTTTTTATAACTTTTTCAAACTCATCAAAGTCCACATAGCTTGTACCTTCATAAAACTTCATAGTATTTGGACAATGTAAATCAAGTCTGTTTATTCTTTCTTGAATTAGGCTTCCTGAAAGCTCATTGCAATAGTAAACTACATTTGTTTTTCTAACTTTATTCTCAAGAAAATCAATTCCTTCGTTGATACATATACCAAGATTAAGTCCTAACGCCGTCTTTCCCTTTTTAGGCGAAGCTACAATTAGGGTAATACTTTTACTTGCAATAATATTATCCACAATATACTTATCAGAAGCATCAAACTTAGTATTTATCGTATATGATTTCAACGAATTACCTCCTGATTTTTTCTGTGATAGTTATAATCCCAATAGTTATTTCCACCAACTTCCTGTGCCTTTTTAATGCTTTGATTTAGATATTTAATATATGCAGCTTCCGTTTTTCTTTTACTCATATCTCCCATGCGATTTAATGCCGATTTTAAGAATATTTCTAACATCAAATCATCATTTCCATGTGTAAAGCTGTTAAGTACAAGGAGAAGCTGAAAATCATCTTTACTTGCATCTCCTGTAGAATATGCACCGTTAAAAAGTTCTCTTCCTTTTCTATTAGTCTTATAGATAACCTTTAATATTTCCTCAACATCCGGAACATCACTATCTATGTTTTTATAGTATTCAATTTGCTCCCTAATCGTTTCTTTTAAGGCATATTTTTTATAGTAGACATTTAGCTTATATTGTTTATACACAATTTCTCTGCAATCTCCTATGACATTACCTGTCATAGCAATACACTTATTTGATTTATACATTTCAAATCTATCAATCTGATTATTGATATTCTTTGCTATTCTTCCTTTAGCGAAAATATGAACTCCATTTTCTGATACAGAAATTTCGCTATAGGTATCCGAAAAATCATTTAGTATGTTTTTCACCTCTTCAAAATTGTCTTTTACTTTATCCAAGTCGATACAAATAAAAGGATCATCTTCAGATAAAACAAACGATAGACCGTCACAACCACTTTTTTCTAAACCATCTAATGCAGTTTCAAAATCTGACCAGTTATCTTTTTTATTCCATTCATTTGATTCACATGTAAGAGGACTAATCGGTATTTTTACCAACTTTGTATTTCCATTTTTATCTTTGTTATGATAAATCTTAAACCATAACCATTGATTTCTTTCTTTTAATTCCTGTGGAATATTTTTAATATATTTTTCTTTGTTCATTATTGTTACCTCCATAATTATATTGATGATAGAAGTACAACCTGATAAAATATTATTTGAGATTTGCAATCTTATCAGGTTGCTTCTTGGCTCTATTTATTGCCGTAGGTAGAGTCATTTTTATTTCTATTCACCGTTTCAAACATTTCCAGAATATATGCCAAAAGCTCAAGCTTATTTTCATCAATATCGCAGTCCAAATTAACATTTTCAAAATACTCTTCAAGCATCGCCAGTTTCTTTTTCAGTTCATCAAACACTCTTATATTTCCAAATACTTCAACTCTATGATTTAAGCTCATTTGAATCATGTAATCCTGTTTGTTTAATCCTGATAATGCCATTTTCTCTTCCAATAAACTTTTCTCTTCTGGAGACATTCTGAAATTCACTATAATATTTCTTTTTCTATTTTTATCGACTTTCAGTTTTCTACCTTTTGTTTGTAGACTTTCTCTTTTAAATATCTTACTCATCTTAATAAATTTAATTCCTTTCTTTCTCTATCATTTCAATGATTTCCAACTGCTTTGACGGATATAAATGTGCATAGTTTAAGGTTATTGAGATACTTTCATGACCTAATCTTTCTGCAATTACCACAGGAGAAAAACCTTGCTCTATCAAATAAGCAACATGAGAATGTCTTAAATCATGAACTCTAATTCGTTTTACTCCTGATAACTTACAAGCTCTATCCATTTCATGATGTAAATATGATTTTGTAAAATTAAATAGTCTCGCCTTTGAATCTAGATGATAAAACATTCCAAAGAAGTCTGCCATTTCATCACATAGAAATTGTGGTAATTGAATTACTCTATTGCTTTTTTCTGTCTTTGGAGATGTAATGTAATCTTTTCCTTTTAACCTTTGAAATGATTTATTGATAGTTAGAGTTTTCTTCTCAAGATCAAAATCGTCTTTTGTAAGTGCAAGCAATTCACCTTCTCTAATACCGCACCAATAGAGAATTTCAAATGCATAGTATGAATTCGGCTTATTTTTAATGCTTTCAGCAAATTTTTCATACTCCTCTTTTGTCCAAAACAACATTTCTTTTGCTTTTGATTTTCCCATCTTAGTTGTTTTATTAGCGGGGTTATCAACCAATCCATAGTATTTATTTGCATGGTTAAGGATTGCATTTAACTGATTTTGAATCGTTCTCAAATATGTTTGAGAATATGACTTACCTTCACCATCAGATTTTTTAAGTAATTCATTCTGCCACTGCAAAATATCCGGAGCCGTTATTTCAGCTATAGATTTTTTGGCAAAGTATGGGATTACTTTTGTTTCTATAATATGCACCTTTGTTAAGTAAGTGTTGTATTTAATTCTAGGTCTTAAATCATTCAAATAGATTTCAACAAATGACTCAAAAAGCATATTCAAATCTCTGGATTTACTTGCTAAAAATTCTCTTTCATACTCCAATGCCTCTCTTTTTGTGGCAAATCCACGCTTTGTATGAATTTGCTTTATCCCTTGCCAATCAACATACCTTAAATATATTTTCCATGTGCCTCTTTCTTTATCCTTGCTGGCTGACACATCATCACCTCCTATATTTCTTTCGTTTGTCCATAACAGTTTTCTTCATAAAATTTTCGATTAACCTTACCAGCAATCACTATCAGATTCGGATTGTCTTTTAGCATTCTCTCATTTAATTCTTTTATCATTTTGTATGCTTTGGGTTTGGAAACTCCCCAATCTTTGCTGACTTCTTCGGCATCAACATACATCTTTCTCATATTTTCCCTCCTTTCCTATTTATTTAAACTTGCGATATATATTAGTATAATAATTTATATAATAGATGTCAATAGTTGTTTCTAATTTTTATCAGTATTTCTCTTTATTTTTAGTATACGATTTGATATAATAAGATGTGATAAATATAGGAGATTATAATATGAATAATAAAACTGTATCGGAACGTTTGAAATATCTTCGTTCTATAAATAAAAAAACACAAAAAGAATTTGCTGAGTTTTTAGGAATACCTCAGCCTTCTATGTCTGCATACGAAAATGGAAAAAATAATCCTACAATAGATGTGCTGATAGATATTGCCGATAAATGTAAAGTATCTTTAGACTGGCTTGCCGGAAGAAGTGATTACACATTCGGTCTTTCAAGCATGAGGGACTTTGTTTTATTTATGTATGAACTTGCAATGAAAAAAGAAATAGGTTTCAAGATAATTGTGGAAGATAAATTCCCTAACGATATTGAAACAGATGAAAATAAATGGAATGCTAAGCTTGTATTCTATGGTAATGATAAAGAGCACGCTTTTAATGCTGACGTATGCAATATCCTAAAAGAATTGTCCGATAATCTGTTTGACTTGGAGTCTTACTCTATTACAAAAGAACAGTTTGATTCTATGAAAAATAAATCTGTAGAGTATTATTCTCTACCATTAACACAGAAAGAATTTGAAGAACTGAGTCGTGATGAGATTCTAAAAAAGAGAATTGAGTATTTGAAAGAAAATAATTTGCTATAAAAACGGAATCGTTAAAACGACAAAATTTTATAAGTCATTCAGGAGGTATTAAGTTTGAAAAGAGATATGGATTTATGCAGAAAAATTTTATTTAAAATCGAAGAACAATATATTGATACGGCATTGTCAAATCTTGAACTAGAAAATTATGATAATTTACAAATTGCTTATCATTGTAAAATTTTAAATGAAGCTGGATTAATTGATTACTATAATGCTCAGTATGCTGATAACTCATTATACTTTTTTTCAGTTGGTTCATTAACTTGGGAAGGGCATGATTTTTTAGATAAAATTAGAGAAGATACTACATGGAATAATGTCAAGAAGATAATTAAAGATAAAGCTCTGCCGTTTACATTAGAAGTTGCTAAAACCATCGCCACAGATTTGTTGGCAGTTTCGATGAAAGCAGCATTAAACTTATAAATGATAAAAAACAAAAAAGCAACTAGGATTTTTTCTCTTAGTTGCTTTTTGTATTCCTTGAAAATTATTCTTCAGGTGATGTATTTCTAAAATCTGCAAACATTTTGCAAGCACAACACTCACAAAACGGCTATTTATAAGACTTTAGAGCCTATTTTTAACTACTCAAACTCTTCTTTTCCAAATGTACGATATATCCCAAACCATTCAAAATACTAGGTTCTATTTTTTCTAATATAACTAAATCCACTTAATTATAGGACGTTTTCAGATTTTTAGTCCCGTCCCAGTCCCAGTACCGGACTAAAATTTATAAACTTTACTTAGAAAGCTTCACAATTCTATTTGTTGAATTTTAACTGCCTGGAATTAAACATTTAGAGCTGATATAATCTAAGTAACAACTTATGGGAGGTGTTTTTGTGCAAATAAAGACATTTTTTGACTTTTGCTCTGGAATAGGAGGAGGACGATTAGGTCTTGAAAACTGTGGATTGGAATGTGTAGGATCGTCAGATACCAGTAGGTTAGCGAATACAACATACGACCTTTTATTTCCTAATAAAAAAGATATAAATTACGGTGATTTGAAAAAAATAAATCCAAAATCTCTTCCTAATTACGATCTTTTGATAGCAGGGTTTCCATGTCAAAGCTTTTCTGTAATAGGCAGACAACAGGGAACAAAAGATCCTAGAGGACAGATAATTTACTATCTAATGAACATAATAGAAGAAAACAAGCCTAAGGTTTTTATTTTAGAAAATGTAAAAGGTCTAATTAGCCATGACAATGGGAAAACTTTTAAAGAAATAACGAAAGCTTTATCTGATATTGGATATGATGTTTTTTATAAAGTTTTGAATAGTATTGATTATGGAGTTCCTCACATGAGGCAAAGAATATTCATCGTAGGATTCCGTGGAGATCTTCATATTCAGAAAAATGACTTTAAATGGCCTTTAACAAAACCTCGTGTAAATATTGCAGACTTCTTGTTTCCTGAAAATAATGAAATGCCAATAGAGGAAAAACGATGGTTTTACTATGATTATTTAAATAACACTAAGAACAAAGGTAAATTTGATATCCATGAGATACTAAAGCAAGACAATTTAATAGTGGATACTCGCATGTCAGATTTGAGACTATATGTAAATAGGATGCCTACATTAAGAGCCCATAGAGACGGTATTTACTATGTAAGAAATAAAAAAATGTACTATTTAACTGGAGCAGAAGCTCTTTTATTCCAAGGGTTTAATAAAAATCATTTGGCTAGAGTAAAAGATAAGGTTACTAATAGACATTTATTAATGCAAGCTGGAAATGCTATGACAGCAAATGTTGTTGAAGAAATAGGAAAATCAATATTAACTACTTTAGGAGGAATAAATGGATAATTGGAAAATTTTTGAGCTAGATTGTACTGATTATTTAAACAAAGAATATGGTGAAAACTTTACACACCTAGGTTTCAGCGATTCAACCGTGAGTGATATTAAATATGAAAATAATTCAAAATTATTTTATATAGAAGCAAAAATGCCATCTGCACAAAGTGGTCAATTTGTTCTTTTGCCAGATTATGAAAAGAAAGAGTTTGTATTTTCTACAAGAAATAAGACAAAACAAAATGAAAACACTGATTTTATAATTCAATATATGAATAAAAATTTTGAAAGATATGCTAACGCTGGAACCACTGGTGAAGATATAGAGATAGATCAAAAAATTTTTAATTCATGGATAGTAAATGCTTATAAGGAGAAGATGGTTAAATTTTTTATCACAAAAGGAGATAATTATATTATATTTCCAATAGAAAAATACGGTGAATATTTTTCTATAACAGCAAAATATAGAATTAAAAAAAGTGGTTCATCTAAAGTTCCTAAAAGCAGTCAGAAAGATGTTTTAGAAAAAATCAAATCAATGAGCATTAAATTCAAACTATTAGATGACTTCGAAATAGAATCTAGCCAGGATCTTAATAAAATGAAATTCAAAGTATTGGATTCTGATTATATGTTTAGTCGTAAGAATGATAATGTTTATAGAATAAGAAAACTTTCTAACACTAGAAATGCCAATGTTATTTTCAGTATTCAGCTTCTTAAAGAACAAGACTCCGCAGATTTAAAAAAATTTATAAGTAACCTATAAATATTTAAAGTACCTAGATATCTGATTCTAGGTACTTTAAATATTTATTTAGAGATGTCTTGTAGTTTGAAATTTCAGGTTTATTGATCGGAAGATTAGTATTTTTTAAAACATTATTTTTATTATCTTTGTCTAGACTTAGTAAGTTCAGTAACCCTTTACAAAGATCTAAGTTATACTGTTCATCAATATTTGTGTGCAAATCTGAATATAAAATTTCTTTATCAATTCTTTTTAATCTACTAACTATATCAGAGGTTGTTTTTTTGTTATGACCTTTAGATAATAGCCAGTTGCTGAATCCCACTGTATTCATAATTTAAAGCATCTCCTATTTGTTTTGTTATAAGTTGGAGTACATCAATAACTACAGAATTTCCAAGTTGTTTATATGCTTGATTATTGTTAGGATTTAATTTAAAACTATCAGGGAATCCCATTATTCGAGCACATTCTCTAGGGTGTAATCTCCTAGTTTTACCATTAATTAAATATCCCCCTGTTTTAGCAAATACTCCTCCTCCATATGCAGATAAAGTTATAGCAATTCCTTTAGGTGAATATATTCTTTCACCTTGTCCACCTTTTCCAACAGTTCCTACCCTAATTGTCGATGTAGAGTTGTAATTGATGTCAATTTTTTCATTAAGTCTTAAATCTTCACGGTCAACGATCAAACTATTAACTTCATCATCACTTATTAGAAAATCTTCGACAAATTTATTTAACTTAAATGGTCTTGGAAATGTGAAAACTTCTCTATTTATATCATTCCTAAAACATATCATATATATTCTCTCACGCTTTTGTGGAACTCCATAATCAACAGGATTAAGAACGCTATATTGAAAACTGTAACCTAATTCATTCATAGTATTTCTTACTACATTAAGAGTCTTCCCACCGTCATGTGTTGCAAAATTTTTTACATTTTCAAGAAATACTACCATAGGTTTTTTTTCTTTTACAATTCTTGCTACATCAAAAAACAATGTTCCTCTGCTGTCTTCAAATCCTTGTTGCTTTCCACTAATAGAAAATGCTTGGCATGGAAATCCAGCACATAAAATGTCATGATCAGGAATGTTTTTTTCATCTACTTGCGTTATGTCGCCCTCAGGAACATCGCCAAAATTCATTTTATAAGTTTCTTGAGCATATTTATCCCACTCATTCGAATAAACGCATTGTGCCCCAAATGACTCTAGTGCAATTCTAAAACCTCCAATACCAGCAAATAAGTCTATGAATTTATATCCTTTTAATGATTTCTCTTCAACATTAATCATATAAACCTCCACCAAATAGCACAGTGCGCTTTTATTAATTACAGTATATATCCTATTGTTTGAATTGTCAATAGTTTTAGTTGTAAAAACATATTATTGTATGATATAATGTACTATAGTATAGATTTGTAAATTAATATTCGGAGGATAAATAATGAAATTTAGTTACAAAAAACTTTGGAAATTACTAATAGACCGAGATATAAAACACAATGAGTTAATAGAGAAAACAGGTATTAGTAGAAGTACATTTTATAAGTTAAAAAGAGACGAGAACGTAACTACTGATATTTTATTAAAAATATGCATATATCTTGATTGTGACATATCTGAAATTATGGAAGTAACTAACTCCAATAATAAACAATAATATCAAAGGAGATTATTTTGAATATTTTCGAAAAAACAAATAGGTATTTTACTTTTTCAGGAAGTATAAATAAAAATGAAGAATTTTTTAGTAGTTCTTATATAACTAAATTAAATAAACAAAAATTTATTCCAAAAGAGGCTACAATCGATGATGAAGTCGGTCTAAGAAAGCCACAAATTGGTGCTTTATATGCTATACAAGCCCATTGGACATTAAGTACAGATGCTGCAACTATAGTTTTACCCACTGGCACAGGAAAATCTGAAACTATGTTTGCCACAATTATTTCTAAAAATATAAATAGAACGTTAATTGTAGTTCCAAGTAAATTATTACGTGATCAAACTTATGATAGAGCAAAAAGATGGGGAATTTTAAATGATATTGGTTGTTTAGATAAAAATACTATATGCCCTAACACCTTGATGTTAAAATCAAATACGAAAGATTTTGAAAGCTTTAAAAAAGTTGTTTCAGATGCCAACATTATTATTTCTACTATTGCGTTGTTAGATAGAATGGATATAACCTATAAAAAATATCTATCAGATTCATGTGATTTATTAATCGTTGATGAGGCACATCATGTATCATCAAAAACATGGTCTAATTTTAAGATGTATTTTAATAAAAAGAAAGTTTTACAATTTACAGCTACCCCTTTTAGAGAAGATAAGAAGCTTGTTGATGGAAAAATCATATATAATTTTCCTATGCATATGGCAATAGAACAAAATTACTTTCAACCAATCAATTTTATTTCTATAGAAGAGTATGATGACAATAAAGTCGACATTGAAATTGCTAAAAAAGCAGTTTCAATTCTTGAGAATGATTTAAAAAGTAACTTTAAACATATTTTATTAGTTAGAGCAAACAATATAGAACGAGCTAAACAGTTGTATGAAAATATATATTCTAGATATAGAGAATATAATCCAGTTTTAATAACTAGTAAGACCACTAAAATAAATAGAGAAAAATTTATGAAATCTATAAAAAACGGAGATTCTAAAATAGTAATATGTGTAGATATGTTTGGAGAGGGAATCGATATACCTAATTTAAAAATAGCGGCGTTACACGATAAATTTAAATCATTGCCAATCACATTGCAATTTATAGGTCGTTTTGCAAGAAGTAAAACAGACTTAGGTAATGCTAAAATCATAGCTAATATTGCAGATGTCACTTTTATGAATTCTTTAAAAGATCTCTATGAGACCGATTCAGATTGGAACTTATTATTACCAATAAAATCAGAACAAAATATTCAAGATAAAATAGAACTCCAAGAACTTATATCTGGGTTTAAAGTTAATAATACAGAAATAGACTTAAGGCAACTCAGACCAAAAGTAAGCATGAGAATATTTAAGTACAATAATACAGAGAACTGGAATCCTTTTGCATGGTTAAACTGCTTTGACTCTTCTAAATGCCAAGGATTCATAAATGAAGAGGAGAAAATGCTTATTGTTATTGAGCCTTATAAGTCCTTTCAAGGATGGACTACTCAAAGAAATATAGAAAGTCTAAACTGGAATTTTTATATTGTTTATTGGAATGTAGAAAAAGGATATATATGTATAAACGATACAAATCATCAACTTGGTAATGACTTATTGAAAAATGTTTTCGATGAAAAACACTTAAATCAAATTAAATCGGAGCCCATTTTTAGGTGTTTAGCAAATATTAATCGATTATCTCTTGGAACTATAGGACTTAACTCCGCTATAAATGGTCCTATAAGATATAAAATGTTTGCTGGAATAGATGTATCTCAAGGTATTGCTGAATCTCAAAAAATAAATTCATATAAGTCAAACTTATTTGGAGTTGGGTATGATGGAAACGGAAAAATAAGCATAGGGTGTTCATATAAAGGAAAAATTTGGTCAAGATGGGTAGAATCAATTTCTTTCTGGAAAAATTGGTGTGATAATATAATGACGAAAATATTAGATAAAAAAAATGATTCTCGTATCTTAGATAATTTGTTAATACCAAATATTACAAATTCTTTGCCTGAATCTGTTGCCTATAGAATTGATTTTGATGATTCCATAGTTTTTTCCGAATCAAAAATAACTATTCAAACTCTTGCTGGAGTTGTTAATATAGATGATTGTGAACTTAATATAGATATAAAACATAATAATGAGCAAAATTTCAAATTACTTTGTGGGTATGAAGTGTATAATTATTGTTTAAAAATTGAAGATGATAATTATAAATTTAAATTTCTAAATAGTGATAAGCAAGAGCCTGAAATTTTAAAAAGTAATAAAAATCCTATTCCATTAAGTAAATACTTTGCTAATAACCCTCCGATAATTTATTATACAGATTCGTCATTTTTGGAGGGAAATATTTTAACTATTGCAAATAAAAATAAAGTTACTTTATTTAATTCTAACAATATTATTTCCTGGAACTGGAGTAATATGGGAGTCAATATAAGAACAGAGTCTCAAATTTCAAAATCAGGAGAAATAATAAAAAATTCTATACAATATAATACTATAAGCAAATTAAAATCATCAAATTATGACGTTATTTTTGATGATGATGATTCTGGAGAAGTGGCTGATATAATAACATTTAAAGACAGTGGTGAATCTATATTAATAGAATTTTATCATTGCAAATATTCTCATGCAGATAAACCTGGTGCTAGAATATCTGATTTATATGAAGTTTGTGGACAAGCCGAAAAATCAGTTCACTGGAAATTAAAAGCTATAGAAATGATAGATAGATTAAAAAGTAGAGATGCTAAAAGGATAAGTCGAAATGGTGTTAGTAGAATCATTAAAGGTGACATTGACTCTTTAAATATTATACAGAAGAAATTACTGTTTAAAAAAGCTGATTTAAAAATTTTTATAGTTCAACCTGGTGTTGACTCTTCTAAAATAACTAAACAAATGTTGACTGTGTTAGGTTCAACAAGTGATTATTGTCTAGAAACATATTCCGTGCCAGTTAAAATCATATGTAGCTAAGTAAACACAATATTTAATAACAACTAAATTAATTTTCGAAAATATAGTACTAACAAGCTTAAAGAATTAAGCTTAACAGTACTATATTTTTTTATCTAATTCAACTTAATAAAAGAGAATGTATATCCCATATTTCTTTTGATAATTTTTCTATTTTTTCTTTCATATAATCAATGTCTTTCTTGTAAATAACACCAGTTACATTAGTTGCCTTTGCAATCTGGTTTATATTATTTGTTGCATTTGAAAGCAGCCATTGAAGATCTCTAAATGGTTCTAGATCTACTATATAAATTTCTTTTTCTAGTACACATTTTCTAAGAAAGTGGGACATGGTTTTGCAATTTGAAAGTTTCATTTTCTTTTCAAAAATTTCTTTTTCTTCATCTGTTAAATATATTTTAAGTTGATTTTTTCTTGTTCTATTATCCATACATTTCTCCTTTATATTTGTTTTTTGGGGTCTTAGGGTTCTCCCTAACAAGGTAAAAATCATAAAATTAGATAGTCTTAAAATCTATTGATTTTTTTATTTTTTCGTAAGTGGGTACTCACTTACTGTGCTTGCTATTAATAACAAGTCATTAATTTGATTTTCCATAATTTTTCAAATAGACATTAATAAGTGTAACTGTAACTTACAAAATAAAAACTTCCAAAATTAGGCGAGCTTATTTTAAGAGTCTGTGACAACCCCTTATTATCAAGCCATTAATTTATGTAATCCTAATTTAAGAAGATTTATAACGATGGGTTACAGGTTACAAAGTTACATTTATATCTTTACTTGATTTGCTGTATCTATTTCTAATTGATTTTCTTTTTGCCATTCTTCTGGCAAAAACTTCTTATCAACTTCTATAAAGTCAGTTTCATTTTCTTCTTTCTTTTCATAATATAGTTTTACTGGAATTGAGACCCCACTTGGTGATATTCTCTTGGTCTTTGATGACCTAACTGGGATCCATTCTTGAAAATAATTATCCATAATTTCTGAAAAAGATTTTGACTTTATTTGGTAGCCTTGCATGGTTAATTCTTTGAAACAAGTTATAGTAGGATCTGCACTTTTTGGCTTATATTCTTCTAAGAAATACCTTATGTCTTCTACATCTGGGTTTAGATATTTAAATTTTTCTTGTTCCTTATACAAGTCTTTTAAAAGATTTTTGGAATAGTCCATGCGTGAGTCTTGTTTTTAAAGATTTCATATCCTAAGGCTAGAGCCTGATTAAAATCTTCTCTTATAAGAGATATATATTCTTTGTCTGAAATTTTTTCTTTATTATTTTTATCTGGATATATAGTCCTTACTCTTTTATTTGGGTTACATTCAACAGGCAAATATCTTCTTTCTCCAGTATGATCATTAAGAAAAGTTCTTTCATTTAATGTCCCTATGAAGATACAAGTCCTAGGCACGTCTGTTGCATATTTTTCGTAGGGTATTCTTATCCTATCGCTTAATTTTGATAAAAAAGATTTAGCTTCATTAGCTGATTTTGCATTTCTTAAAGCAACGAATTCTTCGATTTCAACGACAGTTTTACCCATAAGGTTCATGACAGCATCCTTACCTTGAATGTTTTCTATTGTACAAAACCAATTATCTGTTATGGACAAGTATCTTGCAAAAGTCGATTTGCCTATACCTTGTCCACCAACTAAAACAATCATCTCATCAAACTTAGCTCCTGGATTAAAAATTCTTTTTATCATACCCAATATCATATGTTCCATTATCCAATTGTTAAGCTCTGTATCATCTGATCCCAAATACTTTGGTAAAAGTTTTCTAATGGCATTTTTATCTCCATTCCATTTTAAACTTTGAAGATATTGCTTTGGCGGACTCACTTCATATTGATGAGCTACAAAACGAATAGCTTCCCACATTTTGTTGGCGTTATAATTAATTCCAAAATGTTTTTCTATCTCTAAGCCTAGTCTATTATTTAAAGAATCATCCCAAAGTCGTATTTGATTTTCCTTTATATTTCTTTCTCCGATAATTTTCCCCTGGAATTTTATTTCATTTGTAAATTTATCAAAGAATATTTGTCCATCAATGATTTTTTGATTTTGACAATATTTGGGATTTAGAATAGCTGTTACAATATTACCAGTAATTTGTCTAACCGTCCCCTTATCTGTAGTTTGTAGGTCTAAAAAGACGTAAGTCTGATCTATTTCTGGGAATTTTAATTTAATATCTGTCATAAGGCTTACTCCTTTTCTTTTTACAACCATCTAATCTCTTTATAGTTTTATATGTGTTCTCCATTTTATCCTCCTGTCTGGTATAAATAAGACTCCTGTGGTAAAATGAACTTGTCTAGAGAACACTTCTCACAGGAGTGTATGCCTTTACTCTTTGTAGTAGGGGCTTTTTTCTTTTTTGATTTCTTCATATATTTCTAAAATATAGATCAAAATATCAGCTTCATCGTCATCTAGTTTTCCAAACTTTTTAATAACTTTTGCTAGTTGAAATATTTCCTTGGCTATATTATCAGAAAGTCTGTAATCACTTACTAACTTAACTTCGTGATTTAATAGCATTTGAATAAAATAATCTTGTTTTTTAAGTCCGCTTATTGCAATTTTTTTGTTTATTAGATCATATTCTTCTTCAGATACTCTAAAATTTAAAATTCGATTTCTTTTTCTATTTTTCTCTTTATTTCTAGTTTTTTGTGAAATTTCATCTAATGAATGTCTTCTAAACATCTTGATCGTCCTCTTCTAATAAATCTTTCCAATCATTTGCCTTGTTATTTCTTACTTGTGTTAAAGACAGAGCCATTTCTTTTTGCTTACTAGGGAAAAGATGAGCATACCTATAGGTGATGTCTATCGATTCATGTCCAACCCTATCAGCTATTGCCGTTGCAGAAAATCCTAGTTCAATTAAGAGCGAAACATGAGAATGTCTTAAATCATGTATTCTAATTCTCTTTACCTGAGATTTCTTAGATCCCCTATCCATTTCATGGTGTAGGTAGCTCTTAGAGAAATTGAATATTAAATCTTTTGCTTTTAACTTATAAAAACTATCTATATACTCTTTAATCTCATCCGTTAAAAATTCAGGCATAACTATTGTCCTTATGCTCTTTTTAGTCTTAGGAGCAGTTATTACGTTTTTCCCATCGATCCTTTGTAAAGATTCGTCAATTTTTAATGTATGTCTTTCAAAATCAAATTTCTCTTTTGTTAAGGCTAATAATTCTCCCATTCTAAGACCACACCAATATAAAAGTTCAAAAGCATAGAATGATTCAGGTTTATCTTTTATAGCTTCTATAAATCTTTCGTATTCATCTTGAGTCCAAAAGAGCATTTCATCAGCTTCTTTTTCTCCCATAGAACCAACATCACGAGCAACATTAGTTTTTAAATTGTAGTACCTACAAGCATGATTTAAAATGCTAGATAACTGGGCATGAATAGTTCTCAAATAAGTAGGAGAGTAGTTTTTTCCCTTCTTATCCTTAATCTTCATAAGCTCATTTTGCCATTGAATGATGGTTACATTATTAATCTCATTAAGCATTAAATCACCAATGTACGGAAGTATTTTTTGATTTACAATTGCTTCTTTTGTTCTCCAAGTATTTTCTCTTATTCTTGGTTTTCTATCTCTCTTGTAAAGTTCAAAAAACTCCCTAAAGCTCATCTCAATTGATTCAGAATGTTGATTTAAAAATTCTTGCTCCCATTTTAATGCTTCTTTTTTCGTTGAAAACCCACGTTTTTTCTTAGTTAATTTTTCTCCTTTCCAGTTGGTGTAATTAAATTTACAAAACCAAGTCTTGTTTCCACTTTCATCTCTAAATGCTGGCACTCTAAACCTCCTTTGTATTTGTTGGTTTATAGCAATACTTTTCCATAAAGTATTCTCTATTTACCTTTCCTCTTTGCACACGATAGCCTAATTTAAGTAGATCTTGATTCATATCGTTTATTATCTGATATGCTGTTGTCCTACTTACATCAAGAAATTCTTGTACATCTTTTGCATTCATAAAAATACCTTTCATAATGTCCTCCTTTTATAGTTTGTAAGGTTCTACATCCACAAAAAGGGCGAGCATTAATTTATATGTCTTACAATTTCCGTTCAATATCGAACGGTATGTATATATAATAACAGTTCATATTTGTTCTGTCAAGTTTTTTCTATTTATTTTTTTCTAAAATATTCAGATGTTTGCAGATATTTGTAACAGAACAGTTTTGTTGAGCTTTTGTTTGTTTTATGATAAAATATTTATAGCTATTGTGAAATAAGGAGGAGTTAGTTTGATTTCTGGAGAAAAATTAAAAAAGTTAAGACTTATGCGAAACTTAACTCAAAAAGAACTTGCCATTAAGTCTGGTTTGACAGATGCTGCTATAAGAAATTACGAGCTTGGAAATAGATCTCCAAGTAAAGAACAGTTACAAAAAATATCTGAAGCACTTGATTGTGATATATCAGCATTAATTAATCATGAACCTAATTCTATTTTTGAAATAATGCATATAATTTTTGATTATGAAAAAGACATGAAGTTTAGACCCTTAGCAGACGATGGAGAAATTACTGGACTCTTATCAAATGATGTAGACTTCAATAATTTTCTTATAGAGTGGAATGAAATGAGAAAAAAGCATTACAATGATGAGATAACAGATGAAAAATTTGAAGATTGGAAGTTATCTTATCCTAAAAAATCAAGATTTTTAAAGTAGAGGTAATTGTGTTAAAAACTAGTGGATTATTATTTACACTCAATTCTGATGGATCAGCCGAGATTGGATACGAGGATTATGATGTAGAATTTTTTAATGGAGCAGACTATGAAGTTATGTATTATTTAGACAAAAATAATTTTAAATTATTGCTTGATGCTCTCGGCATATCTAAAAAAGATAATATTGAAAAATATTTAATTGATGAGTTTGATAAAAACTTCGACTCCAATAAATTTGAAGATTTCTGTAACGAAAAACATATAGAATTTAAAAGGAATATTCATATTGGATAAAAATAAAGACCGCAGTCTAAAAACTACGGTCTAATTTTTTGTCCAAATGTAAACCACTTGGAACTATTATTCAATTTATTCTTTTTTACAAATGTTCCCATTTTAATCCCAGTTACAGTTTTTAATCTTCTGTAACCATTGATTTTACAAAGTTTTTTGTTTTTTTGCTACTATTCCCACTCAATAGTTGCAGGTGGTTTGCCTGTGCAATCGTACAGTACTCTGTTTACGTGGTTTACTTCGTTTACTATTCTATTTGTAACTTTGATTAGAACTTCCCATGGGATGATTGCAGTATCTGCTGTCATAAAGTCTGTGGTGTTTACTGCTCTTAGGGCTACTGCGTAGTCGTAGGTACGTTCGTCGCCCATTACACCAACACTCTTCATATTTGTAAGAGCTGCGAAATATTGACCTAGTTTTTTGTCTACGCCTGCTTTTCTTAATTCTTCACGGTAAATGTAATCTGCTTCTTGAAGGATTTTTACTTTCTCTTCAGTAACTTCGCCTAAAATACGTACCCCAAGTCCCGGTCCTGGAAATGGCTGTCTGTTTACTAGTTCTTCCGGCAAGCCTAATTCACGACCAACAGCACGCACTTCGTCTTTGAATAAATCTCTTAAAGGCTCTATTAATTCTTTGAATTCTATATTGTCTGGTAATCCACCTACATTATGGTGTGATTTTATTGTTTGAGCATTTTTTGTACCACTTTCAATTACATCGGCGTAGATTGTTCCTTGTGCAAGGTAGTCAACTGCACCAAGTTTTTTTGCTTCTTCCTCAAAAATACGGATGAATTCTTCTCCGATAATTTTTCTCTTCTTTTCAGGATCTGTTACCCCTTTTAATTTATTATAATATCTTTGCTGAGCATTTATACGAATGAAGTTTAAATCAAATCCATTTGTAAAAATTTGTTCAACCTGATCTCCTTCGTCTTTTCTCAATAAACCATGATCAACGAAAATACATGTTAATTGATGTCCTATTGCCTTGCTTAACATTGCTGCTACAACTGATGAATCAACACCTCCACTTAAAGCTAATAGAACTTTTTTATCTCCAATTCTATTTTTTAATTCTTTGATCGCAACTTTTGAAAACTCATCCATCTTCCAGTTACCTGAACAATAACAAATCTCAAATAGAAAATTTTTAATAATTTTAAATCCTTCTTCAGAATGTAATACTTCTGGATGAAATTGAACTCCGTAGAATGACTTTTCTTCATTATGTAACGCAGCAGCTTTGCAATCCTTTGTAAAGCCAATTATTTCAAATCCGGGTGCTAAATGTTCAACTCTATCTGTATGGCTCATCCAAACTGTAGATGTTTCTTTTACATCTTTTAATATTTTTGAATCCTTTGAGGTATTTAAGATTGCTTCTCCATACTCTCTTTCTGCACGAATTACTTCGCCTCCCAATGAATGCATCATTAATTGACAACCATAGCAAATTCCTAAAATCGGCACTCCTAATTCAAATATTTTTTTATTTAATTGTGGCGAACCTTCTTCATATACAGAATTTGGTCCCCCTGTAAAAATTATTCCTTTAGGATTAAATTGTCTAATTTCTTCAATTGTCATCTCAAAATCATGAACCTCACAATATACATTTGCTTCACGTACACGACGAGCTATTAATTGTTTGTACTGGCCACCAAAATCTAAAATTAATATTTTTTCTTGTACTTCCATCAATCCTCCATAAATTAAATAATCAATATAATAATACTATACTGATTGGTATATGTAAAATAAAAAGAGTTAGAAAATCTAACCCTTTTTACAATTTTTATTAATTTATACTATTTTAAGCTTGTCATATATTCTAATGTTCTAATCATGTTTCCTGTGAAACCATATTCATTATCATACCATGCAACTGTTTTAACTAATTGTTCACCATTTTCACCAACCATTAAGTTTGTTTGTGATGCATCAAAGATTGATCCTGCTGGAACTCCAATTATGTCTGATGATACGATTTCATCTGTATTGTATAAGAATGAATCGTTAGCATATTTTTTCATTGCTGCGTTTACTTCTTCTACTGTAACTTCTTTCTTTAATACTGAATATAATTCAACAACTGAACCTGTGATTACAGGAACTCTTAATGCTGTACCGTCAATTCTTCCGTTTACTGAAGGTATTACTTTACCTACTGCTTTAGCAGCACCTGTTGTAGCAGGAATGATATTTTGAGCAGCTGCTCTTGATTTTCTTCCACCTGGTGCATCTTGTGTACCTTGTGTTGCTGTGTAAGCATGAATTGTTGACATTAATGCTCTATCAACACCAAATTCTTTGTCTAATGCATTCACCATTGGTGCTAAACAGTTTGTTGTACATGAAGCTGCTGATACGATTAAATCATCTGCTTCTAAAATTTCGTGGTTTACACCAAATACAACTGTTTTCAAGTCACCCTTTGCTGGAGCTGAGATTAATACTCTCTTTGCACCTGCATTTAAGTGAGCTTGTGATTTTTCTTTTGATACATAGAAACCTGTACATTCTAATACGATGTCAATCCCTAATTCTGCCCATGGCAAATTATTAGCATCTTTTTCTGCATATGATTTGATTGCTTTTCCGTCTACTACTAAATCATCATTTTGTACTTCTACTGAGTATGGGAATCTTCCTTGAGCTGTATCATATTTTAATAAATATGCTAAATCATCGTTATTTGTTAAATCGTTAATTGCAACTACTTCTAAGTTTGTATCACTTTCTAAAATTCTTCTTAATGCTAATCTACCTATACGTCCAAAACCATTAATTGCTACTTTCATTGTCATAATATAAATCTCCTTATTTTACAAAAATTTTTTATTTTAAGTTAAAGAATGAATCTATGCCTTTAAATTCTGCTGTATCAAATAATTCGTCTTCTATTCTTAATAATTGATTGTATTTAGCAACTCTATCTGTTCTTGATGGAGCACCTGTCTTAATTTGACCTGTATTTAATGCTACAGCTAAGTCGGCAATTGTTGTATCTTCTGTTTCACCTGATCTATGTGACATAACAGCTGTATATCCTGCTCTATTTGCCATTTGTACAGCATCTAAAGTTTCTGTTAATGTACCGATTTGGTTAACTTTAACTAAGATTGAGTTTGCTACTCCATTTTCAATACCTTTTGATAATCTCTTTGTATTTGTTACAAATAAATCATCACCAACTAATTGAATTTTCTTTCCTAATCTTTCTGTTAATAGTTTCCAACCTTCCCAGTCTTCTTCATCTAAACCGTCTTCGATTGAAATGATTGGGTATTTGTTTACTAATTCTTCATACCATGCAACCATTTCTTCTCTTGTTTTTACAACACCTTCACCTTTTAGGTTGTATTTTCCGTCTTCATACATTTCTGATGAAGCAACGTCTAAAGCGATTCTTACTTGTTCGCCTGGTTTATAACCAGCTAATTCAATAGCTTCAACAATTGTTGATAATGCTTCTTCATTTGAAGCTAAGTTTGGAGCAAATCCACCTTCATCACCAACTGCTGTGTTGTAACCTTTGTCATGTAATACTTTTCTTAAGTTGTGGAAGATTTCTGCACCCATCTTTAATGCTTCTGAGAATGATTCTGCACCAACTGGCATAACCATAAATTCTTGAATATCAACGTTATTATCTGCGTGTTCTCCACCATTCAAGATGTTCATCATTGGAACTGGTAATTGTTTTGCGTTAAATCCACCAACGTAGTTATATAGAGGTACTCCTAATTCATCTGCAGCAGCTCTAGCAACAGCCATAGATACACCTAATATTGCATTAGCTCCCAATCTACCCTTATTGTCTGTTCCGTCTAATTCGATCATTAATCTATCAATTCCTACTTGATCAAATACATCTAAACCAATAACTTCTTCTGCAATTTCTGTATTAACATTTTCTACTGCTGTTAAAACACTTTTACCCATGTAGTTATCTTTTTCGCCATCTCTTAATTCAACTGCTTCAAAAGCACCTGTTGATGCTCCTGATGGAACTAAAGCTCTACCAAAACCACCTTGGTCTGTGAAAACTTCTACTTCAACTGTTGGATTTCCTCTTGAATCCAAAACTTGTCTTGCATATACATCTGTAATGTAACCCATGTTACCTCCCATTTAATATTAATTAAATTTATTATAAATTATTAAAATTTATTACCTATTTATTTTATCACTTTAAAATGATATTGTCACATTTTTAGTTAAATTTTTATTAAAAATTTACTAATTGTGAAAAACTTTCAGCTTCTAAGCTCGCACCACCAACTAATGCACCGTCAATATTTTCTTTTGACATGATTTCTTTTACATTCGAAGGTTTTACAGAACCACCATATTGAATTCTAACCTTTTGTGAAGCTTCATCTCCGAATAAAGCTTTTACTAAAGATCTAATGTAAGCACACATCTCTTCAGCATCATCAGCTGATGCGGTTTTACCTGTACCAATTGCCCAAATAGGTTCATAAGCGATAACCACATTATCAAAGTCTTCTACTGATAATCCTTTTAAATCTGCTTCTAACTGAACTTTAACTTTATCTTTAGCTTTTCCACTTTCTCTTTCTTCTAATGTTTCACCACAACACAAAATTGGTAATAAACCATTTTCTAACATTGATTTAACTTTTTTATTAATTAATTCATCAGATTCTCCAAAGTATTCTCTTCTTTCTGAGTGTCCTAAAATTACATATTTCACCCCTAAGTCTTTTAAAAATACTGGTGATACTTCACCTGTAAATGCTCCTGATGTTTCAAAGTGTGCATTTTGTGCACCAACTTCAATGTTTGTGTCTTCTAATAATTCTTTAGCTAATGCTAAATTTATAAATGGAGGACAAACTACTGCTTCCACTTCTTTATTTAAATCAAATCTTTTGATTTCTTCCAGTAAAATTTTTGCTTCAGAATATGATTTATTCATTTTCCAGTTACCAGCAATAATTGGCTTTCTCATCATTTCTCCTTATTATTTATCTTCTACAGCATCAATACCAGGTAATACTTTACCTTCTAATAATTCTAAACTTGCACCACCACCTGTTGATACATGTGTAATTTTATCTTTGTATCCAGCTCTTTCAACCGCCAATGCTGAATCACCTCCACCAACAATTGTTATAGCATCCGAATCAGCCAATGCTTTAGCTATAGCATTTGTACCACTTGCGAATTGTGGAAACTCAAATACACCCATTGGTCCATTCCATACTACTGTCTTTGCACCTTCTAAAGCTTTTACAAATAATTCAATTGTTTTCGGTCCAATATCTAATGATTCTAAATCAGGATCAATTTCATCTGCAATTATAGCTTTTGCATCTTTTCCAAATGAATCTGATACAACAAAATCAACTGGTAATAAAATTTCAACTCCATTTTCTTTTGCTCTATTTAATAAATCTTTTGCTAATTCTAATTTATCTTCTTCTAATAATGACTTACCAATTTCTATTCCTTGTGTTTTTAAGAATGTATACGCCATTCCTCCACCGATTATTATTTTATCAACTTTTGTTAATAAGTTTTCGATAACACCAATTTTATCTGAAACTTTTGCTCCACCTAAAATTGCTACAAATGGTTTTTCTGGCGTTGTAACAGCTTTACCCATGATTTCTACTTCTTTTTGAACCAAAAATCCTAAGGCTGATGGTAATAACGAGGAAACACCAACGTTTGAAGCGTGTGCTCTATGTGAAGTACCAAATGCGTCATTTACATACAAATCTGCTAATGAAGCCAATTCTTTAGCAAATCCTTCATCATTTTTTGTTTCTTCTTTTCTATATCTTGTATTTTGTAATAAAGCAACTTCACCTTCTTTCAATTCTGATACTGCTGCTTTAACACTGTGATCAACAACTACATCTGAATCTAAGAATTTAACATCTTTATGTAATAATTCTCCTAATCTTTTTGCAACTGGTGCTAAAGAAAACTCAGGTTTTGGTTCACCTTTAGGTCTTCCTAAATGGCTCATTAAAATTACTTTAGCATCATTTTCTAATAAATATTCTATAGTTGGTAATGCAGCAACGATTCTTGAATCATCAGTAATTTGTGTTGTATCTTCTTTTGAAAAAGGTACGTTAAAATCTACTCTAACTAAAACTTTTTTACCTTTTACATCTAAATCTTTTAATGTTTTTTTCATTTGTCCTCCTTGATATTTTTGGATGTTTTTGAGATTTTTTTATCATATCTCTACATAATAAGTATACAGCATGTGAAAAATTTCATCAAGATAAATAATTAAAATTTTAATTTACTTAATATTAAGTTGTTCCTAGCCTTGAGTATGTCTAAATAAATGCATTTATAATAAAGTATAAAAAATTGCTGAAAGAAAAATTCTACCAGCAATTTTTATCTTATTCCATTGATTCAATATATTTTTCAGCTGCTATTGCTGCTACAGCTCCATCAGCTGCAGCGGTTACAACTTGCCTTACAGTTTTAACTCTTACATCTCCAGCTGCAAATATTCCTGGTATACTAGTTTTTGTGTCTTCTCCAGCTTTTACATAGCCTCTTTCAAGCTCAACTACACCATCTAATAAAGCTGTATTTGGTAAATATCCTGCAAAAATAAATAGCCCTATATCCGGATCCCCCTCATTAGCTGTAACTATTCTTTCTTCTCCGGTTTGATTGTTTTTAATTTTAATTGATTTTACAAATTTATCCCCAATTATTTCAACTACTTCTTCATGATGTCTTATTTCAATTTTATCATTTGCAAAGGCTTTTTGCTGAATTGAATTTGCTGCTTTCAATTCACCACTTCTATTTAATACAACTACTCTTTTACCAAATTTTGTAAGGAAAATCGCTTCTTCTATAGCCGCATCTCCACCACCAACTACATAAATATCTGAACCTTGATAGAATGCACCATCACATGTTGCACAATATGCAACTCCCTTACCTACATATTCTTTTTCGCCTGGAACATTTAATTTACGAGGATTTGCTCCTGTTGCATAAATTAATGCCTTTGCTTCATATGTCTTTGTGCTTGATTTTAATATTTTTTTATCTCCATCTAATGAAATTTCCTTAATTTCATCTGAAATTTTCTCAGCCCCAAAACTTTTTGCTTGTTCTAACATTTTATCCGTTAATTCTGGACCAGATGTTTTTACTACACCTGGATAATTATCAACATCAAGTGTCAAAGAAATTTGTCCACCTGTTTGACCTTTTTCGATAATTGCTGTTTTTAAACCTGCTCTTGATGCATATAGACCAGCTGTTAAACCTGCAGGTCCGGCACCTAAAATTATTACATCATATTTAATATTTTCCATTTTTTGCTCCTTTTTAATTCATATGTTCAAAACCTAATTGTCTAAACGCTTCATATAAAATAATATTAGCAGAATTACATAAATTTAGTGACCTGTCACTATCTTCTCTCATCGGTATTTTTATACCATTTTCTACTAAAGCATTATGAATGTATTCATATACACCTTTTGATTCACTTCCAAACATAATGTAGTCCCCATCTTTATACTCTACATCTGTATGAAATTTAGTTGCATGTGTAGTTGCTAAAAATACTCTTGCGTCTTTTTTATATTCCATAAAATCTTCAAAACTATCATGTAAAACTATATCCACATGTTCCCAATAATCAAGACCTGCTCTTCTCATCATTTTATCATTAAGCATAAAGCCAAGCGGTCTAATTAAGTGTAGTCTAGTATTTGTTAGATAGCAAGTCCTACCAATATTTGCAGTATTACCTGCTATTTCCGGTTCAAATAAAACTATATTTAACATATTCCCTCTTTTTAAAAACTTTAATCACTATTTTGAAAGTTTCATTATTATTTTTTCAATTTCATCAATTTTTTCGTTCACATCAATTTTTTTACCCTTTTCAAGTGATTGTGATACACAATTTTTTAAATGTGCCGATAAAATTTCTTTATTTGTTGAGTTTAACGCTGCCACAACTGCTAAAATTTGAGTTGATACATCTAAGCAATATTTATCTGCTTCAACCATTTTTATTATACCATCTATTTGACCTCTAGCTCTTTTTAGACGATTTAATATATTTTTATGATTAGCTTTCATTATTCTACACTCACAACTTCATAACCTGCATCTTCAACAGCTGTAATTAATGTATCATCTGAAATGCTTTTGTCCACTTTAACTATAGCATATTTATCTTCTAGTGAAATATCAACACTTTTCGCATATCGTCCCAATGCTTTTTCTACAGCTTTTTTACAATGCCCACAAAACATTCCTTCAATATTTAATCTTCTTTCTTCCATTTTATACTCCTTATCGTTTTTATAATTTGTATACAAACTAATTTTACCATAATTTACATCAATTAATAAATCATCATCTATATTATTTGTGTTCTTTACAAAATTAATGTTTCTTAATCTCAAAGAATTTGTAACTACAAAAAGTGATGACAAACTCATTGTAAATGCAGCTATCATAGGATTTAATTTAATTCCAAAAATCGGATAAAATATTCCCATTGCTAGCGGAATAGAAATCACATTATATATAAAAGCCCAAAATAAATTTCCTTTTATTATTTTCAAAGTTCTACTACTCAAATTTATTGCACCAACAATATCTAGTAAATCTGATTTAGTTAAGATTAAATCAGCAGAATCTATTGCAATATCTGTACCGGAAGCAATAGCTATACCAACATCTGCTCTCATTAACGCAGGAGCATCATTTATCCCATCTCCGACCATTACAACCTTTCCTTCTTTAGAATATTCTAAAACAACTTTATCTTTATCTTGTGGTAACAAATCTGATTTAACATGATTAATTCCTACTTTATTTGCCATTTCGTCTGCTACTAATTTATTATCTCCTGTTAATATTACTGTGTTTATACCTATTTTTTTAATTTCATTAATGGCTTCAATTGAAGTATTTTTAATAACGTCAGCTATTGCAAATATTGCTAAAATGTTATCATCATTAAATAAATATACTACTGTTTTTCCTTTTTTAGAAAGCATTTCAAATATTTTCTCTATTTCTTCATTATCCGCACTAAATTTATTAAGTAATAATTTTTTATTTCCAATATAATATATCTTTCCATTTATTTCTCCTTTTATACCATTACCAATAATCGAAGAAAAATTTAAGACGTCAAATCTGTCAGCATTTAAATTTCTAAATGATTTTGAAAGAGGATGTTCTGAATTATATTCTAAAGAATAAGCTATATTCAAAACTTCTTCTCTTTGATATCCTTCAGATATATAAATATCTGTAATTTGTGGATTTCCTTGTGTAATCGTACCTGTTTTATCAAAAATTATAGTTTTAGCCTTACTTAAATTTTCCAAAGCTTCAGAATTTTTTACAAGTATGCCATTTTCTGCTGCTTTACCATTTGCAACCATCATTGCAACTGGAGTTGCCAATCCTAAAGCACATGGACATGAAATAACCAAAACTCCTATGGCAATTGATAATGCAAAAGTAAAACTATATCCTAAAATCAACCATGTTACAAAAGATAAAAATGAAATTATTATAACTATAGGTACAAATATACCTGAAATTTTATCTGCTAATTTTGATATAGGTGCTTTTGTAGCTGAAGCCTCTTCCATCAGATTAATTATTTTAGAAATTGTTGTTTGCTCTCCTACATTTTTAGCTCTCATTATAAATGTACCTGTTAAATTTACAGATCCGGAAATTACTTCTAATCCTACCGATGCTTGAACGGGAATAGATTCACCTGTAATAGCTGATTTATCAACACTTGATATCCCATCTGTTATAATCCCATCTATAGCAATTCTCTCACCCGGAAAAATTTTAATTAAATCTCCTACTTTAACATCATCCAAAAGAGTTTCAACTATTTTATCATTTTTAATCACATTTACTGTATCAGGTTGTAACTCAATCAGTTTATTAATAGCATCTGTAGTTTTAGCCTTTGATCTTACCTCTAAAAACTTTCCAAAAGTTATCAACGTTAATATCATAGTTGCAGCTTCATAGTACAAATCATGATGATATAACATAACTAAATTTTCATTTTTTTGACCTAATCCATAAAAAATCATAAATGATGCAAATATTCCATATATTACAGCTGAAAATGAGCCAATCGAAACTAACGAATCCATATTTGGATGTAACTTGATTAAAGACTTAAAACCATTTTCAAAATATATCCTATTTACATAAATAATTGGTAAAGCAATTATCAATTGCAAAAACGCAAATAAACCCGCACCTTCATATCCTTTTAAAAAATTTGGATATGGTAATAATAACATTTCTCCCATTGCAATATACATTAAAATCAACATTAAGGGAATTGAAATAATAAGTCTATTTTTGATTAAATTTATTTCCTTATCAAATTTATCTTTAGGGTTTACACTATTTTCTTTTTTGTTAAAATCATTTCTTGAATATGCTTTATATCCAGCATTTTCAATTGATTCTATAATTTTTTTATCAGATATATCAGTATTAGAAATTTCTAGTGTATTAGTTAATAAACTTACATTAGCATCTTCAATTCCTAATTTTTTAACAGCTTTTTCAACTGTTAGTTGGCATGAAGCACATGTCATACCTTCAATATCAAATTTTCTTTTCATCTTTTTAATACCCCCTACCCGTATATATTATATCCAATTAAAATGAATTATTCAATAATTAAATAAAAAAGGTACTGTTGCAAAAAGTCATTTTCTCTTAAAATTATTTCATTAAAATCATACATGACAAAACTTCAAATTTTTCTATAATAAAATATTTTATAAATTAATTTATATTTTATATCAACATATTTTTAATGTATAATTTATAATGAAATGAATTGGAGGGATTATGTATAAAAATTTTATTAAAGTAGCAAGTGCTAATATAAGCACAAAATTGCTAAATGTAGAAGAAAATAAAGAAAGTATATTAAAATATATGGATTACGCCTCAAATAATAATGTAGAAATTTTATTATTTCCAGAATTGACTCTGACAGGCGTAAGTGCTGGAGAATTAATTGCAACAAATGAAATTACAGACAGATGTAAAAAGGCTTTATATGAAATTATTGATAATTCAAAAGATTCTGAGATACTTATAATATTTGGTATGCCTGTAAAAGTTAATAATAAATTTTATAATGCAATGTTTTTTGTACAAAATGGTGAAATTATAAATATAACAAGCAAAAAAAATCTATCTTACGAAGAAAAAAAATATTTTAATGTTGTTAGAGATAATTTATTTTTTGCTGTTAATTATGGTAATGATTCTTTTTACTTAAGAATGTTTAATACTGATAAAATAAATTCTTACGAAGGAAATATAAATTTTAATTTACAATTGATTTTTGAAAATGAATTGATTAATAATAATTATACAGTTTCAGAAAATACTAATTTATTACTCGTTCCCGGAAGTATTAAATCAACTGTAAATCAAATAAATAATATTAAAGATATATTAAAATTTGTAACCAAATCAAATAAAGTGGGTTTAGTTTATGCAGGTGCTTCAAATTATGAATCTTCTGGTGATGGAGTATATGCTTCACAAAAATTCATACTTGAAAATGGGAAAACTATTTCGAAAGGTAAATTATTTACAAATGGTTTAATTATTTCAGAAGTTAATACTTATGAATGTAAAAATAGAAATATTGAACTACACATCGAAGAAAATTATTCTCCATATGAATATAAATTGTCAAATAAGACATTTAATCTAACTAGAAAACTAGATAAATATCCATATTTCCCGGGTAATGAGAACTTTGAAAAATCTATGAGAAACATATTGGAAATACAATCAGAAGCATTAGCTAGAAGATTAAGACAAATACCTGAAAAAAAAATATTTTTAGGTATTTCAGGTGGTCTTGATTCGACATTAGCACTTATAGTATCTTCTCTTGCCTATTACAAATTAAAACTGAATAGCAAAGATATTCACACTATAACATTACCAGGACTTGGAACTTCAGATAGGACAAAAAATAATGCAATTAATTTATCTAAAGCTTATGCAACTACATTTAAAGAAATAAGCATAGTAGATTCTGTTAAGCAACATTTTAAGGATATCGAGCACGATGAAAATGATACATCTATAGCATATGAAAATGCTCAAGCACGTGAAAGAACTCAAGTTTTGATGGATTTGGCAAATAAGCATGGTGGTATAGTATTAGGTACAGGTAATATGTCAGAAATTGCATTAGGCTGGGCAACATTTAACGGAGATCATATGTCTATGTACAATGTTAATAGTGGTTTACCAAAAACATTGTTAAAACAAGTAGTTAAATATGTAGCAAATAGCACTGAAAATACATTACTTAAAAATACATTATTAGATATAATCAAAACTCCTATATCTCCGGAACTTTTACCTACAAGTGAAGAAGGAACAATATCTCAAAAAACAGAGGATAATATCGGACCATATGAACTCCATGACTTTTTTGTATATCACCTAGTAAGAAATAAATCTAAATTTGATGATATTTTATTTATGGCAAAAAACGCATTTTCAGATATTTATTCAGAAATTACTATTGAAAAATGGTTTAAAAAATTTAAATGGAGATTTATAACTCAACAATTTAAGAAAAACATTGCGGTTGACGGTCCACAAATACTTGATTATTCCTTAAATCCAAAAAATGGATTTATGATACCATCCGATTTAGATCCAAATTCATTTAACTAGTATACAAATAAAACATACTAAACAAAAAATAAAGAGCTGTTGTAAAATAACTAAAAACATTATTTTGCAACGGCCCTTTTTATTATAATTTATTTTCAATTAAATTAACCAATGATTTTACAGCTTTTTCTTCATCTTCTCCATTTGCTCTAATTATAATTTCTTCTCCTTTACCAGCGCTCATACTTAATACACTCATAATTGACTTTCCATTATAAACTTTTTCATTTTTTATGACATCAATATTTGATGAAAATTTAATAGCTTCTTGGATAAATAAAGATGCTGGTCTTGCATGTAAACCTATTTCATTTTTAATTTTCACAGCTGACTCATACATATTTATGCCTCCTAACTTCACATTCTAACTAGTAGATATTATACCATAAACAAATATAAAAAGCTACACTTTTTTTGAAAAGGTTTACAATATTATAATTAAATTATCTAATTTTTAAAAATATTTAATATTTATTTAATTAATAGTAATAAAATAACCCCCGGAATACCCAATACTCCAACAATAAATGCATTTAATGTTGTAATTTCAATATTTGCTCCAAGAGCATTTGCTATCGTCAATATAACAACTCCGATAACACTATTAACTATAAATTTTAGTATTAACTTAAACGATGCCTTAAATAGCTTTAATATTAAAAATAATACTATAATACCTATTATAGCAACTGAAATTTCCATAATTTCCTCCTTTAATTTTATAATAATATAATACATTATTTACCTTAAATATAAAAATTTTATTGATTTAATTTAACTCATAGTATATCATACAATTAATACATATTAGGAGGTATTATGGAAAATTTTAAGAATGCTTTCAAAAAAGAATTCGAAAAGAATAATCAAGAAAATTTTGGAAATATTTTCAATAATATAGATTTAAAAATGAAAAATAAATTTAGAAAGGGGCAAAAAATATCCGCAATAATTATTTCCTTAGTTTTTGCCTTAATCTATTTTTATATATTTTTACCACCAATAAATATAAGATCTATTGAAACGTGGATTTTTCTTATTTTAACATTTACTATATTTGTTGCAATAGGAGGAAAATCATTTAAATATTATAAATTGCTTAGACGTATTTTAGTCGGTGTAATATTATTAATGTTACTTTTAAAAATCCCTGGATTAAAAATATTTAGTTCTAAGTTATATGCAAACATTATAAAAATTGAAAATTCAACATTTGAAAAAGATATTACTCAATTACCAATAAATAAAATACCAACAATTGATAGAGATTCTTCTATTAAATTAGGTTCAAGAAAAATGGGAGAACTTTTAGACTTGGTTTCTCAATTTGATATTGATAATACTACCTATACTCAAATCAACTATAAAGATCAACCTATAAGAGTTACACCATTAAAATATAATGGGTTCATAAAATATATCTTCAATATGAGTCAAGGTTTACCAGGATATCTAAAAGTTGATATAGTTAACGGAAATACTGAACTTACAAAGCTTGACAAAAAAATTAAAATTTCAAAAGAAGATTATTTCTTCAGAAATGTTTGGAGATATGCTAGATTAAGATATCCTTCAGAGATTTTTGATAATATAAGCTTTGAAATAGATGAAAATGGTATTCCTTATTGGGTAATACCAACTTATGAACCTAAAATATTTATGTTTGATGGACTGGATGTAAACGGTGCAATATTAATAAATGCATCAACCGGCGAACATAAAAAATATGACTTAAATCATATACCTAAATGGTTAGACAGAATTTATGAAGCAGATAATATAATAGAACAACTTAATTGGAACGGATTATATCAAGGTGGATATATTAATTCACTATTTGCTCAAAAAAATGTGTTAAAAACGACTGAAGGTTATAACTATTTAGCTCTAAATGATGATGTATATCTTTATACCGGATATACTTCAGTTGCAGGAGATGAATCAAATGTCGGTTTTATATTATCAAATATGAGAACTAAAGAAACTAAGTTCTATCCAGTTTCATCCGCTAAAGAACAATCAGCAATGGAATCAGCTGAAGGTGCTGTACAAGAGAAGAAATATAAATCAACATTCCCATTATTACTTAATATAAAAAATAAGCCTACTTATTTCTTATCATTAAAAGATAATGCAGGGTTAATTAAACTTTATGCATTCATAGATGCACAAGATTATCAAAAAGTTTCTGTTGGAAACACAGTTGCACAAGCATTATCTAATCATTTAGGAAATATAAATACCGCTCAAAATAATGATAAAAAAGATGATAAAAAGAAAGAAGTTCTTAATTTAGAAGGCAAAATTACAGATATTAAACAAGTTGTTATAAAAGGAAATACTCATTATTACTTTACATTAGAAGGTAAAAATGAGATATATGTAAGTAATATAGCTTTATCTGAAAAATTACCTTTCCTAAAAGAAGGCAAAACGATTAAATTCCAATATGAAAAAGATAATATAAATAAAGTTATTATAATTGAACAAATCAAATAAAAAAGTTCTGATAATGTATGTACATTATCAGAACTTTTTTTATATTTTATTCTTTTTAGTTGTTGATTTAAGTTTATTAAACGCTCTTGATAGATTTGCTTCCGCCATATGAAATTCTTTACTACTATTTTTTTCTCTAATTTTACGTAAAGCTTCTGCTTCAGCCCTCTTTATTGCATTTATATCTATTTTATCAGGTTCTTCACATCTGTGAACTAAGACTAATACATTTCCTTCTTCAATTTTAATTAATCCTCTTGTAACTGCTGCTTTTATGTCTTTTCCACCAGCCGGTCTAAATGTCATAATACCAGGTTCAACTTCTGATATAGTATTTCTATGATTTGCCAAAATACCATATTGTCCATTTTCAATTGGAATCATTACATGTTCACATTCACCATCAAAATAAATATGATCAGAGGCATATATTTTCAAATTAAATGTATTCATTAATTTTCACCTTTAATCTTTTCAGCTTTTTCAATTACTTCTTCAATTGTGCCAACATTGAAAAATGCTGCTTCTGGATATTGATCCATTTCACCATCTAATATAGCCTTAAATCCTTTTATGGTATCTTCTAATTTTACATATTTGCCATCTAATCCTGTAAACTTCTTAGCAACATGTGTAGGTTGTGATAAGAATCTTTGAATTCTTCTAGCTCTATAAACAATAGCTCTATCTTCTTCACTAAGTTCATCCATACCTAAAATTGCAATAATATCCTGTAATTCATTATATTTTTGTAGTGCTTCTTGAACTCTTCTAGCAGTTTGATAATGTTCTTCCCCTACAATTTCCGGTTCCAAAATTCTTGATGTTGAATTTAATGGATCAACAGCAGGATATAAACCTTGTTCAGCAACTTTTCTAGACAAAACCGTTGTTGCATCCAAATGAGAAAATGTTGTCGCAGGGGCAGGATCTGTCAAATCATCAGCAGGAACATAAACAGCTTGAACAGATGTAACAGAACCTTTCTTTGTTGATGTAATTCTTTCCTGTAATTGTCCCATTTCTTCTGCTAATGTTGGTTGATACCCTACAGCTGATGGCATACGTCCAAGTAATGTAGAAACTTCTGAACCTGCTTGAACAAATCTAAAAATATTATCAATAAATAAAAGAACGTCTTTTCCTTCTTCATCTCTAAAATATTCAGCCATTGTTAAACCTGTGAGAGCAACTCTCATTCTAACACCTGGTGATTCATTCATTTGCCCGAATACCAGTGCTGTTTTATCAATAACTCCTGATTCGTTCATTTCTAACCATAAGTCGTTACCTTCTCTTGATCTTTCACCAACACCGGTAAATATTGAATATCCTCCGTGTTCTTGTGCCACATTATTGATTAACTCTTGTATTAAAACTGTTTTGCCAACTCCGGCACCACCAAATAACCCAATTTTACCACCTTTTGGGTAAGGCTCTAGTAAGTCGATAACTTTAATACCTGTTTCAAGAATCTCCACAGCAGGGCTTTGGTCTTCAAATTTAGGTGCATCTCTATGAATCAACCATTTTTTTACATTTGGATCTAATTCAGAACCTTTATCTATCGGAATACCTAAAACATTAAACATTCTTCCTAATGTAACATCTCCTACAGGTACTCTTATACCAAATCCATCCCTTTCAACTATCATATCCCTATTTAGCCCTTCACTACCTGATAGCATAATGCATCTAACAATACTACTTCCGATATGTTGAGCTACTTCCATAACTTTTAATTCATTCCCAACTTTTGTAGATAAGGCTTCTTTAATTCTTGGCAAATTCGCACTTTTTTCAAACTCAACGTCAACTACCGGTCCTGAAATTGCAATTATTTTTCCTTGTTCTTTCATACTTTCTTTGCCTTTCTTCTATTTTGTTTCATTACTTTCGCACCAGCACTTACCTCTGTTATTTCTTGTGTGATGGATGCTTGTCTTACTCTATTATATTCTAAAGATAAATCAGCTAGAATCTTATCAGCATTTTGATTTGCTGAATTCATAGCATTCATTCTAAAATCCAATTCACTACAATAACTATCTACTAAAGCACCGTAAATAAATCCGATAATATAATTTTCAGTAAGACTTTCTAGTAAACTTGATGTATCAGATGTAAACTCAAATTCATTTTTTACAACTTCTTCTTCTAATTTTTTTGAATCTTCGAAATAATCCCTATGAAATGGTAAAAGTCTGGTTAATCTAGCCTCAGCACCTGCTTTTCCATCAAAATCCGTATATACTATAAAGATTTTTTTTATTCTTCCAAAATTATATTCATCAAGTAATATTTTAGCAATTTGTCTTGCTTCTTCCATCGTTGGTGCTTGTGCACTATAATGAAAATCTTCTTCATAATCTAAACCATGTCTATTAAAATATTGTCTACCATATTCTCCAACTATAAAATATCTCGAGTCATTTTCATGAGAGATTTCTCGTGACTTATTTATAATATTATGATTATAAGCTCCTGCCAATCCCTTATCAGCCGTTATTACAAGAATACCGTATGTTCCATTTACAAATTGATTCATATTAGTTGGATATAAATACGGACTATCAATATCCTTTACGGTTCTAAAAATTCTTTTAATTTCTTTTCTTAGTGCATAAAAATATGGTCTAGTATCATCTAAAGATTTTTTTGCTTTTTTAATTTTTGTTGAAGAAATTAAATACATTGCATTTGTTATTTTTCTTGTATCAGTAATACTTTTTATTCTTGATTTTATTTCTTTTGCACTTGACATTTAATCCTACTTTCCCTGATTTAAATATTCTTTTGCAAGTGAAATTATCTCATCCTTTGTATAATCAAGTAATTGTCCTGTAGATTCAATTTCTAGATAAATATTTGGATTTTTCGTATTAATATAATTAATAATTTCATTCATTGTATTTTTAATATTTTTTTCTTCAACACCAATTAAAACTTGTGACAATGAAACTACTAAAGTAATTACTTGTTCTGATTGATTCAATGGACTATATTGATCTTGCTTTAGTAATTGCATCAAACCCTTACCAAATTTTAATTGTTTCTTTGTTGTTTCATCCAAATCACTTGAAAATTGTGTAAATATTTCCATTTCTCTATATTGAGCTAACTCTAATCTTAATGTAGATGCGGCTTTTTTTACAGCTTTTGTTTGTGCAGCTCCACCAACACGAGAAACTGATAAACCAACATTAACAGCCGGCCTTTGTCCTGCAAAAAATAAATCACTTTCCAAGAAAATTTGTCCATCTGTAATGGAAATAATATTTGTTGGAATATATGCTGATACATCACCTGCCTGCGTTTCAACAATTGGTAATGCAGTTATGGAGCCTCCACCATTTTCAGCTGACATTTGTGCTGATCTTTCTAATAATCTTGAATGTAGGTAAAATACATCACCCGGATAAGCTTCACGTCCCGGTGATCTACCTATTAATAAAGAAATTGTTCTATATGCAATAGCATGCTTTGATAAATCATCATATACTATAAGAACATCTTTACCTCTATCCATAAAATATTCTGCAATTGCTGTTCCCGAATAAGGAGCAATATATTGCATTGATGCTGGTTGACTTGCCGTCGCAGCAACTATAATTGTATAATCACTAGCCCCTTGTTTTGATAAATTCTCAGAAATTTGTGCAATTGAACTTGCCTTTTGTCCAATGGCAACATAAATACAGATTACATCCTTACCTTTTTGATTTACAATTGTATCTAAAGCAATAGCTGTCTTACCTGTTTGTCTGTCACCAATAATCAATTCTCTTTGTCCTCTACCGATTGGAAACATACTGTCTATAGCTAAAATACCTGTTTCCATAGGTCTTGAAACTGGTTTTCTTTCTAAAATTTCTGGTGCTGGTTTTTCAATTTGATAGTATTCTTCCGGTACTATATCTCCTAACCCATCAATTGGTGCTCCCAATGCATCTACAACTCTACCTAAAAGTTGTTCAGATACCCCTACACCAGCTGTTCTATTTGTTCTTCTTACTTCATCACCTTCTAAAATTTCCGAATCTTTTCCAAATATAACACATCCGATATATTCTTTTTGAATATCTTGTACAAGTCCTTTTTCTCCATTTTCAAAAACTACTATTTCTCCATATGTTACATGTTTTAATCCACTTATAATAGCAATGCCGTCTCCAACTTCTTCAACATAACCAACTTCTTTTGCAACAACTTTAGGACTCCATTCTTTAACACTTTGTCTTAAAAGTGGCATAAAATCATCAGTCTCAGTATTAACTTGTTCAATATTTTCTCTTAATTGCTCTACTTTACCAATTGTAGACCAGTCATATATATCCGATCCAACTTGTAATATTAAACCATCAACAATACTATCATCATATTTCCAGTCAAATTCGACATTGTTATATCTTTTATCAATAAATTTCTCTAACTTATTTAGTTGCTCTTTTGTAGGTTTTTCATTACTTCTTAATCTAACTACTAATTTACTCATCAATATCCTCTTCCGTATGATCCAAAAAATCATCATATACATTACCATTTAATAATGCTAATTTAGCTGCCGCTTCAACAACAACCTCTTTTAAGTCTTTTCTTGTATTTCTTATCAAGGTATCTCTTTCCAATTTAGCTTTAATTCTAGATTGTTCAATAATTTTTTCACCCTCCGCTTGAGCATTTTCAATTTTTAAGTTAGCTTGTATTTGAGATTCTCTAATTGCCTTATCTTTAATTTCTTTAGCTTCTTGTTGAATAATTGCCAATTTTTGAGTTCTTTCTTGTAATAAAGCTTTGGAATCCTCTAAATTTTTTAATTTCTCTATTTCTAAATTTTTATAATATGCTTCTCTATTTTCTATGAATTTATTTATAGGATTATAAAGTAATTCATTTAATAAAATTGCAAGTAATGCAAAATTGAAAACATGAAGTAAAATATCTTGCCAGTTTATGCCTAGCATGTTTCACCTCCAAAATTTTCTATAATACAAATATTACTAATATAGCTACAATCAGCGCATAAATAACAACAGTTTCAACGAAAACTAGCCCAATCATTAATGCTGATCTTATTTTTCCTTCTGCTTCCGGTTGTCTTGAGATACCATCTGCGGATTTAGCGATAGCTAGCCCCATACCAAGTGCTCCTCCTAAACCGGTTAAACCTATTGCAATACCTGCTGCTATTGCTTTTGAACCGGTTGAGGAATCAACTGCTTGTGTTTTTGTTGTATTTGTCTCTTGTGCATTTGCTACTCCACCTAAAAACATAAAACTTGAAACTAATATTAATGCTAATAATAATGATGCTAATTTATTTGATTTTTTCATTTAATTCTCCTTAATTTTTATTTGATTTTTTAATGTGTTTCATGTATTTCTGAAACTTCTCCATAATATATTGATGTTAATAATGTTAAAACATAAGCTTGAATAATTGCATGCAATAATGTAAATAATACAGCTACTACAACCGGTAAACCAAAACTTAAAAATATTGAGTGATATACTAAATCCATTACTAAAAGTCCACTAACTAATGCACCGAATAATCTAAAACTCATTGATATTGGTAGTGAAAAATCTTTTAATGTCTTTAATACTCCCTTAAAGCCGTTTGATGTTAATCCCCCAGACATAATAAATAGATATGATAAACATCCCATTGCTATAGCGGCATTTAAATCTGATAATGGAGCTGGCAAAGTTATTGGATTTCCTTGAATTGAAACAACTTGCACCCCTGATAATTCAAATAAAGTACCAATAAATATGTAAACTCCAGCAGCGAAAATATATCTAGATAAAATTTTATATTTATGAGGACTGTTTGAAATAGCCAAATTTTTAAATGTCATTACAACTTCTTCTAATATTAATTGAAATCTCCCAGGAACTCTTTTAAATTTTGGAATTATAAATATTCTTACTATTAATGAAAATATAAAAATAATTCCTGTAACAATTAAAGCTGAAATTACAGATGGATTAACATTTATTAATCCAAATAAGTTTATCTTATCTACTTCGTGTAAAACAGCTTCTCTCATAGCTAATTTTAATCCATGACTTTCACCATGAGATCCAACTATGAAACTTCCCACAAGAGATGCAACTGCAAGAAAAATCAAAAAATATCTGATTTTTTTCTTCATTTATTCCCCTTTCTATATTTTTATTTTTTGTGAATTTTAAGCACAAAAAATACAAGAACTCTTTTAGAGCTTGTATTGTTCAAATATTCAATATTGATTATACTCCTAAAAAGTTAAGTATTCAATAAAATTAAAATAATTTCTAAGAGTACTTTTAATGAAAAAGTTTACAAAATTAAAATAAAAAATTTTATTAATATTTTATAAATATTAACAAAAAATAAAAAAATAGTAATCAAAAATAATTGTGATTACTATTTATAGTATATTATTTTATATATTTTTTTCCTGTAAATACCTCAATGTTTTTATTTAATATTGAAACATCTAATGGTAATCTAGGACCTCTATCTCCATCTAAATCAACATTAATTTTTTCTGAATTTAATGATTCAATTCTGATATTTTTCCCCTTCATGTACTCTACATTTTCATTATCTAATAAATTTCCTATAATAACTTCGATTCCAACTCTTAGTTTTTCAAATATAGCACCTTTTTTTAAGATATATACATTAAGGTATCCATCATCTATTGATGACTCTTCATTAGGAATATTTAAATTTCCAAATTTATCTGAAACTAATATAAGTAAATGATCAACTTTACCTTCATATTCTTTACCATCTACAATAACTCTTAAATAGTGAGTTTTTCTTTTTCTTATAAGTCTTTTTAATAAATTAGAAAAATATGCAAAAAAACCATTTTTTTCTTTTTCTTCATTTGTAACTTCATTAATAGCTTCAGGAATTTGGCCAATACTTAAAGCAAAGCTAAAAACTTTTTCTCCTGCTTTACCTATATCAATTTTTTTAGTTTTAGTAAAGTCTATTGAATTAATAACAGTCTTTTTATTTTGTCCAATTTTTAATGATTTAGACATAATGTTTCCTGTCCCAGCCGGAAATATTACTAATTTTGGAGATTTCTCATATTTTACCATGCCTTCAATAACTTCTGATAATGTGCCATCTCCTCCCACTGAGCAAATTGAATGATAATTATCTTCACACGCCTTTGCTGCTATTATAGTGGCATCTCCTACTTCTTTTGTATATTCAAAATCTACAGTTTTATAATATTTACTTAGTTGTTCTTTTATTAATTCTTCAAAATCCTTACTATCAGATTTGCCTGATTGTGGATTTGCAATAACTTTAATATTACTATATCTTCCCATTAATAATTCCTATATAAACCTTTCGATCTAAATTTAGGATCTGAAGTAAAATGTAATCCTAATTTTCTTAATATAGTTTTATCATTAGATTCTAGCATTATTGTTGAATGAGCTTCACATCCTCTTAATTTCTCTAATTGTTCCATAGCTAAATGTGAAACCGGATTTGTTGTTGCAGACATTGCTAATGCTATTAAAACTTCATCAAGATGTAATTTAACTCCATCCTCTTTAATTATATTATACTTCATTTCTGTAATAGGTTCTAGTATATTAGGTGATATTAAAGGAATTTCATCGTTTATATTTCCTAAAGTTTTTAATGCATTCAATAAGCAAGCTGAGGAAGCATCTAACAACTGAGTTGTTTTTCCGGTAACAATTTTATTATCTGGTAATTCTATAGCAAAAGCTGAAGTATTATTTTCTTCTGATTTTTTTCTTGCTTGTAGTGTAACTTTTCTATCTTCAGGTTTAATGTTTAACTGAGTCATTAATATATCAATTTTTTGTATTACATTTTCTTTTACTTTACCAATTTTCAAATCACATAAAGCATCATAATATCTTCTGATAACCTCATCTTTACTTGCAGAAATAACCCCATCATTATCACTTATACAGTATCCAACCATATTAACTCCCATATCTGTTGGCGATTTATATGGACATTCTCCCATAATTTTATTAAACATTGATTGTAATATTGGAAATGCTTCTACATCTCTATTGTAATTTATCGTAGTTTCACCATATGCTTCTAAGTGAAATGGATCTATCATATTAACGTCATTTAAGTCAGCAGTTGCTGCCTCATAAGCAATATTTACAGGATGTTTTAATGGTAAATTCCATACTGGAAATGTTTCAAATTTTGCATATCCGGCTTTAACACCATTTTTATATTCATGATACATTTGGGACATACACGTTGCTAATTTTCCACTTCCCGGTCCGGGAGCAGTAACTACAACTAAAGGTCTACTTGTTTTAATATATTCATTTTTTCCAAATCCTTCATCACTTACTATTAAAGAGGTATTGTTTGGGTATCCTTCAATTGTATATGAAACATAAGATTTAATATTCATTTTATCTAAGTAATTTCTAAATTTAATTGCATTTGGTTGATTTTCAAATTGGTTAATCATTACAGATGAAACATATAGATCAACACTATTAAATGAGTCAATTAATCTTAAAACCTCACTATCATATCCTATCTCTAAATCACCTCTTAATTTATTACTTTGAATATCATTTGCATTTACAACTATAACAACTTCTGCTTTATCTTTAAGTTTCAACAACATTTGAAGTTTAGTATCTACCTTAAATCCTGGTAAAACTCTGGATGCATGAGCATCATCAAATAATTTCCCACCAAATTCCAAATATAGCTTATTATCAAATTTACTAATTCTTTCTAGAATTTTTCCCGACTGCATTTTGATATATTTTTCATTATCAAAAGAAATTTTTTCCATACACACCTCTTTTCTTACTTTTTAATATCCTAAATTATATCAGAATTATAATGATTTACAAAATTATTTTTATAAAAATAGCTGTTGCAAAATAATATTTTTAGTTATTTTGCAACAGCTTCTATAGCTTTTAATTAAAAAGCTGCTTTAGCATGTCCTTTTAATTTTTCTTCAATAAATTTTTTAATTTTTTCTCCATTCATTACATCTTTCAATACTTTAATTTTTTCAGAATCTCTATTATCTTTTCTAGCTGCAATTATAATTGAAAAAATTTTATCTGCATCCGGTTCAAGTATTAATCCATTTTCTAAGGGTTTTAATTTTAATGCCTCAATATATGTTGGATAATTAAATGTTAAATCCGATTCTTGATATGCTTCATTTAAATTAAGTAATCCCCATTCCTTAAATTTTAAGTTTTTAGGATTTTTTACAATATCATCAACTGAAACTTTATAACTATTTGGGTCTTTTAATTCGATTAACTTAGAAGATGCCAATAATCTTAATGCACGTGCTTTATTTGTAGGATCATTTGGTATAGAAACTATAGCTCCATCTTTTAATTCATCTAATGATTTTATAGTTTTTGAATAAAATGCTACTAGAGCATTATAAACAGGAGTTACCTTAACTAAATTTCCTTTATTTTTTTCATTAAATTGAGCCATAAATGGTTCATGTTGAAAAAAGTTCGCATCTACTTCTTTATTTTGTAAAGCAACATTAGCTTGTACATTATCACTAACTGCTACTAATTCCAATTTATATCCTTTTTCTTTTAAATCAGGTTCTATAAGCTTTAACATCGTTGTCATAGGATTGGTATGAGCAGCAACTTTTATCACTTCAATTTCTTTATTTAATTTTTTTGATGTTTCGTTCATCTTTATTTGTTTTTGTGAATTTCCCGCACAACCTACTAGTAATGCTGAAAAAACTAATAAAACTGTTAATAATTTTTTCATTAATTTTTCTCCTTATATTTGTTAACTTTTTTTGCAATGAAATATCCAATACTTTGAATAAAAAAAACGTATAAAACAAAAATTATTATTATAAGATACATTAATTTATAATTGTATTCCTGATATCCATATCTAAATGCATAGTCACCTAAACCACCCGCTCCTATAACTCCTACTACTGTCGAGTATGATAATGTACTCATAATTACAGAAGTAAATGATAAAATCAAATCACTATATATTGAAGGAAATAAAAAATAGTAAATTATTTGAATTTTTGTAGCTCCCATACTTATAGCTCTATCTATTATTGATTGATCAATATTTATATACGCTTGTTCTACAAATCTAGTATAAATACTTATTGTAACCAATGATAATGGAATAATTGCTGAAATAACACCATATGATGTATTAAATAAAAACCTATTTACAGGAATTAACACAAATATAAATAATAAAAATGGAACAGATCTTAAGGTGTTTAATGCAAAACTTAAAATCTGATATAAAATTTTATTTTTTATAAGGTATTCCTTGTTTAACGAATATAGTAATGTTCCTAGAGGCAATGATACTATCAATGAAAAAATAATAGTAGCAGCAATCATTATATTAGTTTCTATAAATGCCTGAAATATTTCTTTTCTATTTTGTATAAGTAAATCAAGCATTTAAATACTCCTTAACATTACGGTAATAATTATCATTTGACGATATATATTTTTTATTAGGAATAATAGAATCTTTTATTTCTCCATTTTCTAAAAATAAAATCCTATCACAAAAATTTTTCATAATATTTAAATTATGCGAAATAATCAAAATTGATATATTTGAAGAATTCATAATTTTTTTTAATAAATCAAATATCTCTTTTTCAGATTTTGTATCTAAAGATGCACTTATTTCATCGCATAATAAAATTTTAGGTTTTTGTAAAATAGCAATGGCTATTGCTACTTTTTGTTTTTGTCCTCCACTTAAATATATACAATATGTGTATTTTAAGTGTTCTATTTCCATAAATTTTAATATATCATCAATTTCTTCTTCATTAACTTTATAATAATTCAATTTATACACTAAGCTCAAATGATAATAAACAGTTTTATTATCTAAAAGATTTGCCTCTTGAAAAATATATGCTATATTTTTTCTCATATTCAAAATTTGTTTGTATGATAAGTCCTCAATAGAAATATTATCATATATTATTTCACCGGAATCTTTTCTTACAAGATTATTAGCAATCCTTAAAATAGTGCTTTTACCAGAGCCATTTTTACCAATTATTCCTAAAACCTCTTTTTCATGCAAATCAAATGAAATATTCTTTAATTCGAAGTTTATTTTTGAATTATTAAATTTTTTTGATACATTATTAAATCTTAATATCACACCTATTCCTCTATAAAATTCGACATTAAGATAGCTCCACTTACGCCAGCATTAAGTGACTCAATCCTACCTAACATTGGAATTTTAATTAATTCATGTTTTATTTTTAATATTTCATCCGAAATACCATTTCCCTCATTTCCTATTACAATAGCAATTTTTTTTGATGGAATTGATTTTCTATAATCATAACCATGCATATCTGCAATGTAAATTGTGTAATCCTTCATGTTTTCTAAAAAGCTATAATTAGTATCAATTAAATTAAGTCTAAAAACCGAACCCATGGTTGCTCTTAATACTTTTTCATTATAAAAATCAACTGAATTAATTGATACAATTGTATTAAATCCAAAAGCTTCTGCAGACCTTATCAAAGTTCCCATATTTCCGGGATCTTGAATATTATCTAATATTAAAACTTTATTAGATAAAAAATTGTTTTTCTTAATTCTTAAAATAGCTAAGTATCCATCCGGATTAACCATACATGAAACATCATTAAATAATTTTTCTGATATATAAGTTTCATTATGAAATAAAGATAATTTTCCTTCCATAACAAAAACTCTTTCTACTTCATATCCTGATGAAATAGCTTCTAAAATTAATTTTTTTGATTCTATAATAAATTTATTTAATTTTTGTCTATTTTTTTTAAATCTTAGTTTTTTAATTTCTTTTATAAAATTATTATTTAAACTTGTTATTATTTCATACATAAAGACTCTTTCTACTATGTAACATAAATGATTACATAGATATTATAATTTAAAAAATAAATATCTTAAGTGATGAAAAACACATAAGATATTTTTTTCTATTCAATATTTTCAATTTTAGATATTTCATTTGTTGAACCCATTATAATTAAATTATCCCCCGGCTTTAAATCCATAGATGGACTTGGATTACCCACAAATTCTCCATCCTTATTTACCCCTAAAATATTTAAACCATAATGTTTTCTAATATCTAATTGTGCAATTGTTTTACCTTGCCATGACTCCGGTACTTTCATTTCAACAATATCATAATTTGAAGAAAGTGTAATAATGTCAACAACATTTTTAGAAGATAAATTATGAGCTAATTTTTTCCCCATATCTTTTTCAGGGATAACTACATTATCAACACCTATTCTTTCTAAAATCTTAGCATGACTATCATTTCTAGCTTTTGCTATTACATTTTTAGCACCTAATTCTTTACATAGTAAAGCAGTCATAATAGATGTTTCAAAGTTTGTTATAGCAATAATTACTGAATCAACTTCTTTGACTCCTGCAGCTCTTAATACATCCATTTGAGTCGAATCTCCAATTAATCCATGCGTACAATAATCTCCTAATTCATTTATATTATCTTCATTTTCATCTACAACAACAACCTCATGCCCTAATTCATGAAGAGTAGAAGCAACTGAAGTACCAAATCTTCCTAATCCAATAACTGCATATTGTTTCATATATTTTCTCCTATCCAATTAAAATATTTTCTTCTTGTTCCTTAAATGTTTTTGGTTTAGATTTTCCTATAAATGCATATATCATTGATATAGGCCCTATTTTCCCAAAAATCATAGTTGCCATTATAAATATCTTGCCTAATTCTGATAAATCAGGAGTAATTCCCCTCGTTAAACCAACAGTACCATATGCAGACAAAATTTCATAGATTATATCTACAAAATCTTTAGCAGAGTCTGTTAAAGACATTAAAATTGTTATAGTAAATATCCAAGCTATTGATATTGTAAATAAGGCAATAATTTTTTTTGTAATTTGTGAAGATATTGTTCTTCTAAAAATAACAATATTTTTCTCTTGTTTAACATTTGACTTTGTGATTAAAAACATGCTTGCAAAACTTGTAGTCTTAAATCCCCCGGCAGTTCCAGCAGGTGAGCCCCCAATAAACATCATTAATATCATTATTAATGCAGATGCATTTGAATACATTTTTTGATTAGTTGTGAAAAATCCAGCAGTTCTTAATGTTGTTGATTCAAAAAATGACACTAATAATTTTCCAAAAAAACCATATTGACCTAAAGTTTCAGGATTATTCCATTCTACTATCATAAAAAATATTGTCGGGAAAATTAACAAAGATGCTGTCATAATAATTACAAGTTTAGTATGTAGTGAATAATTCTTAAATGAAAATTTTTTTTCTAAAATTTCAGTTATAACCTTATGTCCAATACCACCTATAATTATCAATGCAGAAATTACAAGTGATACATTTACATTTAATGCATACTTTGTTAAACTTTCAGATCCTATTATATCAAATCCCGCATTACAAAATGCGGAAATTGAATGAAAAATACTATAAGCTATACCATTTAACACTCCATATTCGGGAATAAATGTAAACATAAAAAATATAGCTCCGACTAACTCAATTATAAATGTAGAATAAATAATAAATTTTATAAGTCTAATAATGCCTTGAATCGAAACGGTATTTTTTTCTTCTGATAAATGTAGTCTATCTGAAATAGACATTTTTTTATTAAAAATCAATGATATTATGGATGCAGCAGTCATTATACCCAATCCACCAAGTTGTATAAGTATAATAATTACAAACTTACCTATAACTGACCAATGTGTTGCAGTGGTTACAGTAGTTAATCCTGTAACACATATTGCAGAAACAGTTGTAAATAATGCATCCATTAATGATGTAAAATTTCCTGAATTTGATGATATTGGAAGCATCAAAATAAATGCACCTATTATAATTATTAAAATATACATATTTAAGATAAATCTTGTTGCATTTTTAGCCTTAAATATATTACTTAAAAAATTTTTAACTTTCATATATCCCCTCAATTTTGAATTACAAAATTATTATATCACAAATAAAAGGGGGCTGTTGCAAAATATTTTTAAATATACTTCGTTCAAATATATAAAAATAAATTTCCCAACAGTTCATTTTTAATTTTATGAATTTAAACTTATTTTTTAAATATAAAAAAGGACTATTTAAAATATTATTATTTACTGAATATAATTATAGCCCCTCTTTATTTTAGTAATTTTATTATTCTCCTATTACGGTAACCGTAAATTTTCTTTTTCGTTCTCTTGTTCTATCAAAATCTACAAAATATATATATCCTGTTATTCCAACAAATAACTCATTATTTTTTACAACAAAAGTCTCACTTGAACCTATTATTGAAGATTTTATATGTGCATCTGCATTCCACAATTTTGAACGATCCCCATTAGGTAACCATTGTTCATGATTTTTCCAAGATTTAACCTGATGGTAATGTTCATCTCCCGGATATCTATAAATCTCTGAACTTTCATGATTTGGAATAATTTTTTGAAGACATTCATCCATATCAAGTAGCAAAAAATCCGTTCCATTTTCGTCAATATCATGTGTAAATTCTTCAAAAAATATTGAACATGTTGTATGATTTGTTGTTACTATACAAATTCCCTTACTTATACCACTAGATTCAATAGAATATCTTACTTTTTTTGTAATATCTATATATGTAACCTGTCCCTCCTTAGTTTCAACTTCATAATCTTTCATATATACGGTCATAAACTAACCTCCAATAGCTTTGTTAACAGCTTCAATCATATCAATTATCATTTGTTCAGGATTATCAGCTTTTACAATCCCGCTTGTACATCCAGTTCCATCAGCTCCTTGAGTAATTATATTATATACATCTTCAGCTGTACTCACTCCAGCTGCTTGCATAATAAGAACATTTGGATTTATATTTCTAATAGCACTACTTGTAGACTTAACATAATCCCTATTACTTGTTATTCCTGTTCCTATTAATTCAGTAGGTTCGCATAAAATAATATCTACATCAAAATTTGCTATAGACTTTGCTTCTTCTACTGAATCTGCACATACAATTGTAATTATGTTTAATTCTTTAGCTTTTTTAATCGAACGAGAGAGTTCTGATAAGCTTAAAGGATATTCTGCATGATTTAAAAATGTAGCTTTAACTCCTACATTTAATAATGAATCAGCTAAAACTAATCCCATTCCTCTACCAGGATCTATACCATCTAAATGTTGTGAGGTCACAATTATATTTTCCGTTTCCAAACTCAAACGATATAGATCAGCATATGGTGCTGTCACAAAAATATCAATATTAGGATATTTTTTAGCCATTTTATCAGCAATTTTAGCGTAATTTATTAATTTTTCACCATATAAATATGATTTTGGATTAAATACAAAAAAATTCCCTTTTAAATCTATTTTCATATATGACTTCTCCTTTTATTCAATTAATCTAAATACTTTATAATATTCTATTAATTTCTTTTTTATATTGTCTTTTATATTAAATATCAAAGATGGATAATCATTTACATTAGTTTTTTTATTAGCGTCAAATCCTGCATTAATCATATCTGAAAATAAATTTATTTTAGTTATTCCTCCCAAAACACATTTGTTTAAGTTATCATAACCTGTTGAGGATCCACCATGTAAAACTAAAGGTAAATCTATTTTTTTTCTAATTTCAGATAATCTTTGAAAATTAATTTTTGGAATACCTTTATATATTCCATGAGCTGTTCCTATTGAAATCGCTAGTGAATCAACATTTGTTTTTTTTACAAATTCAACTGCATCTTCAACATCAGTGTATATTGATTTTACTACTTTATAATTTTCTAAGTTATCATTTGCACCAACAAATCCGATTTCAGCTTCAACATCAACACCATATTTATGGGAATAATCAACAACTTCTTTTGTTATTTTTACATTATTTTCAAATGTTTCTGTTGAAGCATCAATCATTACTGAATTAAATCCTAAATCAATTGCTTTCTTTATATAATCTATATTTTGTCCGTGATCCAAATGCAATACTATTGGAGATGAAGCACTTTGCTGAATGTATTTTCCTATAAAAGCTGCATCTTCTAAAGACAACCACTCTTCATGAGCTTGTGCAAATGCTAATATCAAAGGAACATCATATTCTTCAGAAACTTCTAAATATGCTTTAGCCGTAAGTCCATCAATAAAATTTACCGCAGGTACCGCATAATTATTTTCTTGAGCATTTTTTAAAATTTCTCGAGATGATACTTTCATTTTTTATCTTCCAATTCTATTTTTAATTTATTCCACATTTCATCAACTCCAATATTTGTTAATAATGGAAGTCCAAATATTACTTTTTCTTTAATATTATCCGGAACTGTTGTTGTTGAAATTACAACATCATAATCATCTATATGATTAACTTCTTCCGCAACTTTTGATTGGTAAATTTGTACATTATTTTCTAAATTATTATCTTTTAACCATTGTTTAACTTTACCTGCAACAACTGTAGAAGTTGCAATTCCTGAACCACACATAATAAGTAATTTCTTCATTTATACTCAACTCCTCATTTTAATTTTATTTTTTATTTTTAACTTTATTTACATAATATAGCCCAATTAAACTGACAACTAAAATTATACTTATCATTATCCATGGCATATATTTCCCAGATAAAATAAATATTAAAGTTGGCCATAATCCACCTTCTGCCATAGCCGTTATTCTTTTATTTCCACCTAAGTCAAAATTAGCAGATTTTGCCGCCATAGTTACTAATGGAGCAGCCCAAGAAGTTATATATAATATTAGAGCCATATATATAGTTCCTCCAACTACAGTACGAACAATATTTCCATTAAATACCGCTGCCATCAAACATACAACAAATGGTATTGTGGCTAAGTCCCCAAATGGTAATGTTGTATTTCCTGGTAAAATAACAGCTAAAAGAATTGTTATTGGCACTAATAGCAACGAACTTGATAGGACTGCTGGATGACCTACTGATAAGGCAGAATCCATTCCAATATTAACTTCTCTTCCTGGAAATCGTTTTTGAACAAATGAATTTGCTGACTCCGAAATTGGTGACAACCCTTCCATTAAAAGCGAAACCATTCGAGGCATTAATACCATTACAGCTGATGTCTTAATCCCTAATTGTAAAACTGCTCCAAAATCATATCCTGCTAAAATCCCCATTCCAAAACCTATTACCAATCCTACAACTGTACTTTCACCAAATACCCCAAATCGTTTTTGAACCGACTCTGGGTCAGCTTCTATTTTATTAAAACCAGGAATTCTTTCAAATATCCAATTTAATGGTAATGCAAATAAAAACCCAGGTGCAGATGTTCCATGAGGAAATGTTATATTAGAAAATCCATAAAACTTTTTAATTCTAGGAGCTATAATATCAGCTAACAAATATATCATTGTTAAATATGCAACTGTGGCATAAATTCCTAAAGCAAAATCTTTAGTTATTGCATAAACTAGAGATGCAACAAAAGCTGCATGCCAAAAGTTCCACATATCAACCATAAGCGTTTTTGTTAATCCTAAAAATAATAATATTATATTAAGCCCTATTCCTATAGGAATAGCTAAACTTCCCAAAACAGTTCCATAAGAAATCGCAGCTGCTGCTGGCCATCCAACATCGATTGTCGTTAAATTTAATCCAAATATTTTTACCATTTTTTGAGCTGCTGGTCCTAAGCTACTACCCAATAAATCTATAACCATATTAAGTCCAACGAACCCAACCCCAACTATTATTCCAGATACAAATGCTTTTTTAGGTTTTGTTCCAAGTATGATTCCAAATATAAAAATCAGAATTGGTAACACTACTATAGCTCCCATATCAATAAATTTTTGAAAAAGTTCTAACATTTTTACCTCCTTAATTAAATTCATACTCTTCTAATAACTTAATTAATTTTTTAATATTAACTTCTGAATCGTCAAATGAATACAATTTGTTCATTGTATCTTTATCCTGAACTAATTTCATTACCTTTTGTAAAATTTTTATATGTTGTTCACTATTTTTTAATGCCAACATAAAAATTATTTTTACATCGATTTCTTTATCAAGTGATGTCATTTCATAAAACTTTACCGGTTTTTCAAGTGTCATAATTGCAATTTGAGATTTGTTGACATGTTCGCTCTCTGTATGTGGCAAAGCAATACTATACCCCTCAAACTCTAGTCCAGTAGGATATTTCATTTCACGATCTATTACAGCATTTTTAAATGATGACTTTACAATTTTTTCTTTTATAAGAGCATTTGATAAAACATTTAACACCTCCTTATTATTTTTTATATTTTTAACTTTTAACTTTATAATTTTATGCTCAAACATAATCCTCTCTCCAATTTATAAATGTTGATATTAATTCCTCTTTTGTTTTTGAGCTAGATATTTTATCAATAAAATTTCTATTTTCTATTTTTCTATATATATTAATCAAAATATCTTTGGTACTATTAATATCATGATCAGATATAGCAATCAATAACACCACCTTTATTAAGTTTTTTCCCCATTCAATAGGTTTATCTAATGTAATAATTCCTAGCTGTGATCTGGCAACATGTTTGGGATCGCAATGCGGAATTGAAATACCTGTATATACACTAGTACTCCCCATATTTTCTCTTTTTTTTATTGAATCTAAAAATTGAGAATCTTTTTGATTAAGCTTATTTGATATTTTAATTATTTCTTCAAAAACTTGTTCTTTATTTTTAGCTTTACTATTTAACAATATATTTTCTTCTAATAGTTCTCTAATTAAATTTTTATTTGTTTCTATTTTTTCATTAGATTTTGTTAACCTATTTTTATCTAGATTATTATAAAATATACGAATATTTTTCACCTCTTCGTCAGTTATTACTGGACTAACTTCAAATATAGGTATTTTAAGATTATTTAATTTTACTGAAGAAACTATAAAATCAATATTATTAAATTTAATTTTATCTAAATCATCAAAATCTGCTTTTATTACTTTATCTGTTCCTAAAATTATCCTATTTAATTTACTAACAATTAATTCAGAAGTTGATATCCCATGTGGACATATTACTAATATATTTATAGATTTATGGACTTTTTCCACAGCAATTTGAAAATGAATTGCTAAAAACGCCGCTTCATCATCTGTCATTTTTATATTAAATTCATCTGTTAACTCTCTAACAGATAGCCATATAACATTATACAAAACACTATATTGTTTCTTCACTTCTTCAACAACTGGATTGATAACAGAAATAGATTTTTTTAATCTAAATATCATTGGTCCCACGTGACTTATTAACATATCTTTTAAATGTTCATCTTGTGTTAAATCAATATCTAAAATATTTGATACTTTTTTTATCAATGCTATTACACTCTTATATAATCTTGAATTATATCCAATACTATTTATTTCAAATCCTACTGCTAATAATGTATAAGATAATGCTTCTATTTCTTGACTAGGAATTTCCTCTTTCAAATTTAATATTTTTGTCAAAATTTCTCGTGCATAAAAATATACCTCAAAATGATTAATATCAAAATTTAAACTAATTTTATAATCATATAGTATAAATCCTAATTCAATCATATGTATTTGAACCAATAAGTCTATTAATAACGTATTGAAATATCTTTTACTAAGACTATAATTATATTTCCTTCCTAATTCATTTATTACATTCTTACAATTATAAATAGTTTCTATGTTATAAAATCTTGATAAAGTTTTTATATCTTCAAAATTTGAATTATCTATTAATGCATATAAATATTCTTTAATGGTTTTTCTAATATTTACTTCATCACCGGTTACATAAAATCTTCCATTTTCTTTTTCTAAATATATTTTTTTTGATATTAAATATTTTTCAAATTTTTTAATATCTCTCCTTGCTGACCCTTCACTTAGATATGCATTATCCTCATAATCAAAAACATTTAATTTTTTCCTATTTAGTAAAATTTCCTTAAATAAATATTCTTCTCTAAACTCAATTGATTTGTTATCATTATTTTTGTTAAAATCTAAATTTGATAAAATTGAAAATAATTTTTTTATCTGATATTTATCATTTATTTTAATTCCTTTTCGTGGCAATTTTTCTATTTTTATATCATATTGTTTAATATATTCATTTATTTTATCAATATCTTTATAAATTGTTTTAGTCGAAACTCCAAATATTTCTGACATACTTTTAGCTGTTATATACTCATCTTTTAATTTAATTGTTTGTAAAATCATAATTTGCCTTTTATTCAAAATTTCACCCCCTCTCTTCAAAAAATGAAAATGTTATCATCTTTAATTTTAGTATATATTAACTTATTTAATTATTAAAATCTATATATGTCTACATTAATCTGGAACTTATAAATTTTAAATAATACACAAAATTATTTAAATATCTACAAATAAAAAAAAAGAATTAGAAATTTTACTCTCTAATTCTCTCAATATGCTACTTCAATTCTTCACAAAACTACTTATCCCTTACAGGGTATTTTACAAAGAATCTAATATATTTAATTCAATTAAGCATTTTTAGCTGTTTCAACTAATTTTGAAAATGCTTGAGGATCATTAATAGCTATTTCTGATAACATTTTTCTATTGATATCGATATTAGCTTTCTTTAATCCACCCATAAATTTTGAATAGCTTAAACCATTTGCTCTTGAAGCTGCGTTGATTCTTGCAATCCATAATTGTCTAAAATCTCTTTTTCTATTTTTTCTACCAATATAAGCATATTGTAATGATTTCATTACTGCTTGTTTAGCTGTTCTGAATAATCTTGATTTTCCACCAAAGTATCCCTTAGCTAATTTTAAGTATTTTTTATGATTTTTCTTTGAATTTACTGCACGTTTTACTCTTGCCATCTTTTACCTCCTAAGGAATCATTTGTCCAATTCTCTTCATATCTGCACTACTTACCAATGTAGATTTTCTTAAGTTTCTAATTCTTTTTGGTGATTTTTTTGCTGTGATATGACTCTTATAAGCTTTAAATCTCTTTAATTTTCCCGATCCAGTTCTCTTAAATCTTTTTGCTGAACCTCTATGTGTTTTCATTTTTGGCATACAACGTTCCTCCTTATTCTGATTTTGGTTCTATTATCATCTGCATGCTACGGCCTTCCATTTTAGGTTTACTGGATATTTGAGCAATATCACTTACTAGTTCGAAGAATTTATCCAATACTTCTTTACCTAAATCTTTGTGAGCCATTTCTCTTCCTCTAAATCTAATACTTACCTTAACTTTATCTTCTTTTTTTATGATTTTACTTGCATTTTTGGCTTTAATTTCTAAATCATGTTGTTGAATTGTTGGAGACAATCTTATCTCTTGAACGTTAACAGTTTTAGCATTCTTTTTAGCTTCTTTTTGTTTTTTTATTTGCTCATATTTGAATTTACTGTAATCCATAATTCTGCAAACTGGCGGATTTGCATTAGGTGATAATAACACCAAATCTAATCCTTGTTCATCGGCTCTTTTTTGTGCATCTGCTGAAGTAAACATACCTAATTGTTCTCCATCAACATCTATTAATCTTACTTTTGGAAAACGAATTTGATTGTTTATTTGAAGTTCTTTAATAACATACCTCCTAAAGTATATAAGTTTTAATTTAAAATAAAAATAGTAGCTTAGAGATACCTACGCTACTACATTAACAATCATTAATTTAGTTTAACCCAATTCGCAATACGATTAGGTGAGAGTAGGCACTCTTCTTCATTACTAAACAAGTATACAACAATTCAAGACAAATGTCAATTATTTTCTTTGTTCAAAATCTTCAACCATTTGATTTAAGAATTTATCTAAATCAATATCAACTGATTTTGTTTCTCCATATTTTCTAACTGATATAGTGTTATTTTTTAATTCATTATCACCAATTACTAATTGATATGGAACTTTAGATGTTTGAGAGTCTCTTATTTTCTTACCCATTGATTCATTTCTATCATCAAATTGAACTCTTAGTCCTTTTTCCAAGAATCTATTATATATTTCCTTTACTTTTTCCCCATGAACATCTAAACTTACAGGAATAAATGTTGCATGTACTGGGGCTAACCATAGTGGAAAATGTCCAGCATAATGTTCTATTAAAATACCGATAAATCTTTCTAATGACCCATATAATGCTCTGTGAACCATAACTGGTCTTACCTTTTCTCCATGTTCATCAACATAATGAATATCAAATCTTTCAGGCATTTGGAAATCTAATTGAACTGTACCACATTGCCAAGCTCTCTTTAACGAGTCAAATAATTGAATATCAATTTTCGGTCCATAGAATGCTCCATCTCCCTCATTTAATTCATAAGGTAGGTTCAATTCTTCTACAGTAGATATTAACGCTTGTTCTGCTACATCCCAAACTTCAGGATCTCCCATGAAATCTTCTGGTCTTGTTGAAATGAATACTTTATATTCAAATCCAAATTTTGTATAAATTTCATCAGCTAATTTCATAATATTTTTAATTTCTATTTTAATTTGCTCTTTTGTCACAAATAAGTGAGCATCATCTTGTGTAAATGCTCTTACTCTAAATAATCCATGTAGCGCACCTGATAATTCATGTCTATGAACATGTCCTAATTCTGATAATCTAATTGGTAAATCTCTATATGAATGAGGTTGTGATTTATAAACTAAAATCGCTCCTGGACAGTTCATTGGTTTTATTGCATAATTTTCATCATCAATCTTTGTAAAATACATATTGTCTTTATAATGATCCCAGTGTCCAGATCTGTGCCATAATTCTTCATTTAAAATCATTGGTGTTTGAATTTGACCATACCCTGCCCTATCCATTAATGATTTTAAATACCTTTCCAGGCTATTTTTTAATATCATACCGTTTGGTAGATAGAAAGGAAATCCTGGCCCCTCTTCAGAAATCATATACAAATTCATTTGCTTACCTAAGACTCTATGATCTCTTTTCTTTGCTTCCTCAATCATATTTAAATATTCATCTAGTTCTGATTGCTTCTTAAATGTTATACCATAAATTCTTTGAAGCATTTTATTATTAACATCACCTCTCCAATAAGCACCAGCAATAGATAATAATTTTACAGCTTTAATATCTTTGGTATTTAAAATATGTGCCCCTTTACACAAATCAGTAAAATCACCCAATTTATATAATGAAAGTGGTGCATCTTCAGGTAAATCATTAATTAACTCTACCTTATATTTATCACCTTTTTCTTCAAAATATTTTAATGCATCTTCTCTTGTGATCTCTTCTCTTATTACATTTTGCTTTTCTTTTGCAATTTTCAACATTTGTTCTTCAATTTTTTTCAAATCTTCAGGTGTAAATTGATGCTCACTATCTATATCATAATAAAATCCATTTTCAATAGCAGGTCCTATAGCAAATAACGTTCCCGGAAATAATTTTTGGATAGCTGCAGCCATTAAATGTGAAGAAGTATGCCAAAATAAATGCTTACCTTCTTTGGTATCATACTTAATGAAGTTAACTTCACTATCCTCACTTAATGTTTCCTGTAATCCCATTAAAGTGTTTTCATTTACAATGGCACCCTCTACTGAACGTGCCAACCCTTCAGATATTGATTTTGCAATATCTAATAAACTTGTATTTTTTTCAAACTCTTTAATACTTCCATCTGGAAATTTAATTTTCATTTTTTCCCCCGTTTAATATTTTAACTAAATTTTCTAACTTAAATTCTTCTTGATCACCATTTTCAAAGTTTCTCAAACTAATAGTTTTATTTTGCTTTTCGGTTTCACCAATAATAATTGCTTTTTTTATGCCGATTTTATCTGCATAGTTAAATTTTTTCTTCGTTTTTGTTGTCTCTAAGTATATTTGAGAATTTATGTTATTATTCCTCAACAGATTAACAACTTCAATAGAATAATCATAAACCTCTTCACTCATAGGAATTACTAAAATATTATGATTTACTTTTTCCTCTTGTTTTTTCAATAAATTTGACTCATTTAATTGATAAAACAATCTAGTCAATCCTATCGATAAACCTATGCCTGGGTATTTTTGTTTAGTAAAATTACTTGCAAGATCATCATATCTTCCACCACTGCAAATCGAGCCAATTGATTCATATCCGTCTAAAAACGTTTCAAATACAGTGCCGGTATAATAATCAAGCCCCCTGGTAATCGTTAAATCTATCTTAATATTTTTAGTTGGAATTCCAAATAATTCCATATATTTATATACCTTATTTAATTCATTTAACCCTTCAAAATACACATCATTATTTATTTCTGTATTTAATAATTTATCTAACACTTCTTTATTTTCTAATTCAGATAAATTAATAAAATCAAATATTTTATTAATTTGAATTACATTTAATCCAAACTTTTCCAACTCTAATTTAGTTTTTTCTATTCCAATTTTTGGTAATTTATCAATTGCCCTCATTACAGATTCAAAATCCTTAACATAAATTGATTCCAAAAATCCATTTAATAATTTACGATTATTTATTCTAAATGTAATATTTTCTAATCCTAAATCATTAAAAATATTATAAATTACAGATGGAATTTCACCATCATTCGCAATATCTAGTTTTTCATTTCCGACTATATCTATATCACATTGGTAAAATTCTCTATATCTTCCTTTTTGATTTCTTTCCCCTCTATAAACCTTTCCGATTTGATATCTTCTAAATGGAAAATTTATTTCATTCGCATGCATAGCAACATATCTTGCTAAACTCACAGTTAGATCAAATCTCAATGCCTGAGGCGTAGTTTCTTTATCTATTCTATAAATTTGTTTTGATGTTTCTCCTCCACCTTTAGAAAGTAAAATTTCTTCTTTTTCTATAAGTGGCGTATCTAAATTAACAAAACCATATTTAATAAAATTTTTTTCAATTGTAAATTTTATTTCATCAAATAATTTCTGCTCTTCTGGCAATAATTCCATAAATCCAGAAAGTATTGATGGATTAACTATATCCATAATTTCTCCTTATACATCTGTTCTATATATTATATTAAAAATGCTAGAATATTTAAAGTAAAAAAATTTTTAATAAAACAGTTATATAAATTTTTTAACACTTATTTATTTTTATATTATTTTTTTAATTTTTTTATTAATATTATACCATAAAAAATCCCTAGACGTTGGAATCTAGGGATTTTTTATGTTCATTATTAATTTTTTATAATTAAATATCATTTATTTTACAACCATTCCAAATAATCATTAATTACATTTAGGTTATAAATTAATAGTTACTTAATAACCTAATTCTTTTAATCTTTGATTTACAAGAGAATTTATATGCTCAACATCAAGTCCATTATTTTTTAGTATTTCCTGTCTTTCAGCTCCATATCCTAAATCTCCTCTAATTATCATATCCACTAATTCTTTTTCAGATGCATTCTTAATCCTTTCATCAGATGCGATAGCAGCATATGGATTGTCAGAGTTTCTATTATCACTTCTTTGTCCATTATCAGGTTTATTATTTTCTTTTAAAGTTTCTTTATTTGTTTCTTTTAATGTTTGTTTTGAATTCTCTTTATTATTTTCTTTTGAGGTTTCTTTGTTTGTTTCTTTTATGGATTCCTTTTTTGTTTCTTTATTTGTTTCTTTTGCAGATTCCTTTTTTGTTTCTTTATTTGTTTCTTTTGCAGATTCCTTTTTTGTTACCTTAAATGTTTGTAATTTTTTCTTTTCAGCTTTTGTTTCTATTGTAGTGGTTTTCACATCCTTTTTATTTGAATTATCATTTCCACCAAAAAATGCAGATACTACATAAACAATAAAACATAATATTAAAATTACAATTAATGCAATCATAATATAATTAAGCATTGTATCATTTTTCCTCTTTAAATTTGGTCTTCTGTCCATTTATCCCCTCCAAGTGTTTATATTAATATAATGTTATTATAAATTAATAAATTTCTCAACATTTTTTTCATTTTTGTAAAAAAAAATCAGGATAATCCTGATTTGATTGGAGCGGAAAACGAGATTCGAACTCGCGACCCTCGCCTTGGCAAGGCGATGCTCTACCACTGAGCCACTTCCGCATAATAACATACAATATATTGCAGTATTTACTTTATAAATTATTATAAATTAATCTTCCATAAAAATAATCAATTTATAAAATACTATTTCAGTATATCTGTTTTATAAATAATTGTCAAATTTTTTTACTGAATTGTAATATATTTATTTCAAGATTATGGTATAATTTATAAAAAGGATGGTGTAAAATGATTTTAAAAATTATAACATATATAGTAATATTTCTCAGTTTAATATTGATTCCTTATTCCCTGTATCAGTTTTTTATTGGATTACATTATTTCAAAAAAATAAATAATATTCCTGATACTGATAATTACAATAAATTTGCAATTCTTGTAGCTGCTAGAAATGAAGCAAAGGTCATATCAAATCTTATAGATTCATTAAAGTCCTTAAATTATCCAAAAGATAAATATGAAATCATAATAGCTCCAAATAATTGTACTGATAACACTAGAGAAGTTGCAATAAATAAGCAGGTAAGAGTATTTGATATTAAATCTCCAATAAAAAATAAAGGTGATGTTTTACATCAAATGTTTGATTATTTAATAGATAATGAAGACCATGATGCTTATGTAATATTTGATGCGGATAATATCGTCGATAAAAATTTTCTGTTAGAAATGAATAAACAAATTGAATATGGATTTTCAGCATCTCAGGGATTTAGAGATTCGAAAAACCCATATGAATCTTTTACATCAGGCTCATATACTTTATATCACTATATGATAAGTACTTTTTACAATAAACCTAGAACTGCTCTAAAATTAAATAATATGATTATAGGATGTGGATTTATGGTTACAAAAAAAGTAATAAAATCATTAGGTGGGTGGAATACTAAAACAATAACAGAAGATTTGGAATTTACAGTTTTGACAACTCTTCAAGGTGAAAAAATTGGTTATACAGAAAAGGCAATTTTTTACGATGAACAACCAAATTCTTTTATTGATTCATGGCATCAGAGAATTAGGTGGCAATTAGGATTAAAACAAGGTTTTTTAGCAAATTCTAGAGAAGTACTTAAGTCTTTATTCAGGGGGAAAGGTGTTAATTTTTTAGATACATATGCAATGCTAATTGCAAATTATATAAGCAATATAAGTTTACTTTCTATGATTTTCGGTACTATATTAATATCTATGAAAACAACTTCAATTGTTGGTTTTTCAATTTTAGGGTATAATATTATTGGAATGGTTTTTGGTCCTTCATTATTTGCAATTCTTATTTTAGCACTTAATGGCAAAAAAATTATTCCTATGTGGAAAGGAATATTATTTTTTGGTGTGTTTTTAGCATCGTGGATACCAATTAATGCATATGTCCTATTTAAGGACAATGTTGAATGGAAAGAAATAAAACATGATTCAAAAAATAATATCACAAATTAAAATAAAAAAGGATGGAATATGAAAAGTAATATAAAAAAAATTATAGCATTACTATCTATTTCTTTAATAGTTACTGCTTGTTCAACAAATGCTAAAAACAATACAAAATTAGTCGAAGAAAAAGAAACTAAAAAAGAGACTTTAATTGAAACTAAAAAAGAAATCAACAAGGATATATTAAATAAATGGTTTCAAAATTTAATTAAATTCCCACACGGAACAACAGGTTCATCTTTAAGAGCTGTTAAGCTATTGGATGAGTCATTAAATCTTCAAGATTACTCTGATGAAACAATTAATTATGTTAATAAGCTTTATGAAAATTCAGAAAAAAAATCAGATTTAAATATGACTATTTCTTTACTTTTTGAAAATATCAAAAAGTTCAAAAGTAATCCTAGTGAATATAAAAAATCACATGAAGATGCAGGTGCTAAATTTACTAACGAAAAAAATATTAATAATTTGGAAAAATTAGTAAATAGCTTATACGAATTATCAAAAAAAGAAAATAATAGCAAAGAAAATGAAAAAAATTCTAGTTTATCTAACTTAGAAAAAGAAAATATAAATAAATTTGTTACAGAATTAGAAAAAACACCAAATGGAACTGCCGGATCAGGCTTACAAATTATAGGTACGTTTTATGATTCATTAAATTATGCTTCAGTTTTTGAAGAAAAACCAAACTTAAGTATTAATTATATAAATTCATTAATACCTAATTTAGAAAAAAAGAATAATTTTAAGATGAGTTTAGATGCCTTAAAGTTCCAAATTAAAGAATATAAAAAAGACAAACAAGATTATATAAATTCAAATAAAGATGCAGGTTACACATGGAATCCATCTATTTCAATAGAAGCTTATGAAAATGTTATAAATAATATAAATGTACAATAAAATGAAAAGTTATAACTTGCATAGGGCTGTTGCAAAATAACTAAAAATGTTATTTTGCAACAGTACCATGTTTTTTATATTATAACCGCTTTTAGTTTATAATTATTCTATAATTCTTAAATTTTCAAAATATTTTTCAATATCTATATTCTCATTTATTTTATAATTCCACGTTTTAGCAGCAAATGCTCTTAACTCTTTTTTTATATCCTCAAAAATAATATCTTGACTTACTAGATTTTGATTATCACACCAAATTGATATAGAAGCACCTTTAATCCTCTTATCTTCATTATCAATATTTTCACCAAAGAAAACTCCAGGACTCCAAATATTATATATTCTTTGATATTGATTAAAGTAATCCCATGAATTTTGTTTTCTACCATCTTTCGGCATTTCTTCTCTTAAAACATAATAAAAAAAGCTTGAATTTGAATTGTATATTTCATTATACCCCTTATCCAATAAGTAAGAAATATTAACAACATTATCATCCCATGGAATATTACACCAATAATCTACTCCTATCCTATTTTCAAGTTTATTAGAAAATATATTTGATGTATTTTCTCCATAATGTAAACAATCATTCCATATTCTTGGAATAAAATTATTTTCTATCATTAGTTTACTAATTTCATTTAAATATAAATTTATTGAATCTGTCCAACTTGAAAATCCATTTATCTTAGAATTTTCTTCTAATATTTTTTGATATTTATTTTTAAATTGTTCACTTTTAAAATCCATGTATTCATCAAATCCTATATGAAAATATTTTGAATTATTAAATAATTCCATAAATTCTAAATATAGATTTTTAATATATTCTAAAACTGATTTTCTAGTTATATCAAAAGAATATTTACTATTTTTTCCATTAATATCAATTTGTCCTAATTCTGGATGAATTTTAAGAATATGTTCAACATGACCTGGAGTATCTAAACTTGGAATTATTGAAATATTTTTATTTTTAGCGTAATCGATGATTTCTCTTATATCTTTCTTTGTTAGAAAACCATCTTTTGAAACAATACTAGGATCAAATTCGGATTCAATTCTAAACCCTCTATTTTCTGAAAAATGTAACATTAATGTGTTCAATTTTAATTTTGACATTTCATATATTAAATTAAGTATCCAATCCTTTGTAAAATACTTCCTACCAATATCAAGTAAAATTCTTCTTTCTGATAATCTTGGATAATCTATAATTTCAAATTCAAATAAAGACTTATTTATTTTTATAATGTTATTTAACTTCATCAAAGCATATATAAGCCCAATTTCATTTTTATATTCAACTAAAATTTTATTTTCTTTTACAATTAATTTATAACCTTGTTCTGAAAAGTTAAGATTTTCATTAAAATTTAATTCTAAAATAAATACTTTTCCATCATTAATAAAAAACTCTTTTATATTTTCATAAAAGATATTATAAACATTACGTATTTCACCAGAATATATAATATTTTTTATATAAAATGTTTCTGAATTAATAGATTTTATCTCTTGGGGATAAGTAAAAGTTAATAATTTTTCATTTAATTTTTTCGTATTTATCCTCATTTTATAAATTCCCTTTCAATTAAAACATTTTTTTCATCATATATCAAAGATATTTCTTTATACATCCCATCATATATTTTTAAAATATATTCCATTGAATCAGAATGTCCTTCCATTGCCTTAAATTCTTCATAATCTTCAAAAAATAAATTTCCTTCTATATTTTCTGATATTAACTTTCCATCAAATCCATGTGCTGTATATAAAAGGCCAACATATCTCTCATCAGGATTCTTACAATACCACTGAATAAAACCGTTAAATTCTAAATCTTTTATATCTAAGTTAGTTTCTTCTTTTATTTCTCTAATTGCAGAATTATTAAAAGATTCAAAAGGTTCAACTTTTCCCCCGGGAAATGTTAATCCTTCCCAGCCATATTTTTTCTTTTTATCGAGAACCAATACTTTGCTTCCATTAAAAATTCTGACCATATTCATCATAATTGTTTTCATAAAATTCTCCTACATCAAAGGGGCTACTAATTTAAGTATTTTTCCTAAAAATCTATAAAAAATAGAGTAATCTTTATAATTTCTATATGTTACTTCTCTAGATAAATTTCTAGTTTTTTCAAAATCATTTTTTATTATTTTAGCTAAGTTTTTACTATAAAATAAAATAGCATTTTCATAATGTAAATGTAAACTTCTAAAATCTAAATTAATTGTCCCAACTACAGAAATCAAGTCATCCGCAATAATAGATTTGGAATGTAAAAATCCGGGTATATACTCATATATTTTCACACCGTTAAAAAGTAATTGTTCATAATTTGAACGAGCCATTATATATGGAACTTTCTTATCGGGTATACCAGGCATTAAAATTTGAATATCAACTCCTCTTTTAGCAGCGAATATCATTGCATCTTTAATTTTTTCACTTAAAATTAGATATGGTGTCATGATATATACATAATTTTTAGTCCTATTAATTATATCGGCATATACATTTTCTCCAACAGTTTCTCCATCATTTGGAGAATCATCGAAAGGTTGAACATAATCGTTGTTATCTACCTTATAAACATTTTTCAAATATTTTTCATAATCAGAATTTTCATATTTAGAAAGATTCCATAAATTTAAATACATAACAGTTATACTTCTAACCGCTTCGCCCTCAATTCTAATACCATTATCTTTCCAATGTCCAAATCTTTCTATTTCATTTATATATTCATCAGCTAAATTTAAGCCGCCAGTATAAGCTATTTTATTATCAATTGATACTATTTTTCTATGATCTCTATTATTATGAACAGTAGATAATATTGGAGTAACAGCTGAAAATACTTGAACTTCAAATCCTAAATTAAGTAAAAACTCTTTGTAATTATCAGGTAAATAATAATCATTCATTCCATCATACATAAATTTTACTTTAACACCCTCATTTACTTTATCAATTAATTTATCTAGTATTTGTTCAAGCATTTTTCCTGGTCTTACTATAAAATATTCTAAAAATATAAATTCCTGAGCATTTTCTAAATCTTCTAATAGTTTTTCAAAATATTCTTCCCCTGATGAAAAATATTTATAATTTGTATTTTTATATATTGGATAATTTATAGTATTTTGTAAATATTTTTCAATTCCATTATTAATTTTTTTGTTATCATCTATTTCTTGTAAAATCTTATCATCTTTTACTAGTAAATAAGAGCTACTTTCTTTAATTTTCTCCAGTTTTCTCTTTAACCTTTTTGGACCTGGAAAAATTTCAAATACCAAATAAATCAAAAAACCTGCAACAGGTAAAATGGCAATAGGTATAATCCAAGCTACCCTGTATTCTATTGGTTGATTTAAATTTATAATATAAATTATTAGCGAATATGAAACAATACTCCATAAATAATTAATCAGTAATTTTTCTCCCTTAAACATATTAGATAAATAAATTAAAAGAGTAAATTGAAGAAATATTATTATTGTAACCCAAAAAATAGGTTTAACTAAATGTCTCTTACTTTTTAAATTTTCAAGAGCTTCTGCTATTTTATCCTTATTTTTTATTTTGAATTTTTTCATAAAAACTCCTCAATTTTAATATATTACATAAAATATCATTAATCTACATATCTATTAATTTTTATTTTCTATAATCTAATCTTGAAAAAATCATTTCATAATTAGGCAATCTTGTATTTTTCAATGAAATATAAGATTCTAACTCGTCAATTTCATTTCTTAAATTAATCATATTTTTATTTAATAAGAAATATTGATATGATAATTCAATCTTGTCATTTATATTATTAAGTTTATTTCTTCCTTCTTTTATTTTAATATTTTCTTCCAAAATGAACTCTAATTTATTAGATAATAAATCTAGTTTATTTCTTAAAACTTTATTTTCAACATTTAATAAAAATGTTGAAATATCATTGATTTCGTCCATAATACTTGGAACAATTTCTCTATCTACAATAGACACAAATGTCTTAATTTCCAAATTAAATGTATTTATTGCGTTTTCTAAAAAAATATCATGCAATGCAATTATTTCTTCTTTTTTGTATATTCCATTATTTTCTAATAATGCTATATTTTTTTCAAAAAGTAATGTAGGAATAGCCTCTATAAAGGTCCTTATATTTGGCAATCCACGTCTTTCTGCTTCATCAATCCATTCTTTAGAATACCCGTCTCCACTAAATAATATTCTTGAATGTTTAGTCAAAATTTCTTTAGCTATGGTTTTAGCATCATTAATTAAACATGATGAATCTTTTAATTTTTCATACATATTTTTAAGAGAATCTCCTATTGATGTATTTAATATAGTATTTACATCACTTGCATTCATAGATGAACCAAGCATTCTAAATTCAAATTTATTACCTGTATAGGCAAATGGAGAAGTTCTATTTCTATCAGAATTATCAAAAGGAGTATATCCTAAATTGTTGATTACAATATTTTGTTTTGTATCTTCTAATTCATATTCTAATCCTGCGATATTATATAATTCTTTTTCAATAGGTTTACCCAAAAATATTGAAATAATTGCAGGAGGTGCTTCATCAGCTCCTAATCTATAATCATTTCCCGGACACGAGGAAAATAATCTTAAAAGTTCAGGATATTTATCACAAGATTCAATAATTGCACACATAAATAATAAGTATCTAACTTGTTCTAATTCTGTTTTTCCTGATTCTAAACAATTTATCCCATTATTTGTTACTATAGACCAGTTATTATGTTTACCCGAACCATTTACGTGATTAAACGGTTTTTCATTTAATAAACATTCTAAATCATTTTTCTTAGCAACACTCTTTAAAATTTGCATAACAATCAAGTTATTATCCACTGCAATATTTGCGTTTTCAAATAAAACGGCAATTTCAAATTGACATGGTGCAACTTCATTATGCTCTGTTTTTGGATAAATTCCAAGTTTTTCCAATTCTATATTTAAATCTTTATAAAATTGTTCTACTCTTTGAGGAAAAAGTCCATAATAATAATCTGAAAACTCTTGTGCTTTAATTGGACTTGCCCCAATCAATGTCCTACCCGCATTTACAAGATCTCTTCTTTGATAAAACATTTCTTTGTCTATCAAGAAAAATTCTTGTTCTAATCCAACTTTTACACGTACTCTATATATTTTATTTTTAGAGAATAAATTTACTAATTTTGTTGCATATTCTCCAACAAAATCCATAGATCTTAATAATGGACCTTTTTTATCAAGTGTCTGTCCATTAAATGATACAAAAATTGATGGTATATATAAGGTTTCATCTATAATAAACGTATTTGATGTTAAATCCCAATATGTATATCCTCTTGCTTCAAACGTAGAACGCATTCCTCCTGATGGAAAACTGGATGCATCCGGTTCACTTTTGATTAATTCTTTTCCAGAAAATTTTATTATAACCTCATTGCTATATCTTCTATCTAGAAACGATTCTAATTTTTTTGCACTTAATCCGTTCAATGGTTGAAACCAATGACAAAAATATTTAGCCCCATTTGCAATCGCCCACTCCTTCATTGATGCGGCAATCACATCAGCAGTTTCTTTATCCAACAAAGATTTTTTTCTAACAGAGTTTTTCCATTTGATATAAAAAGCTTCAGGAAGATATTTCTTCATATTCTTTTTACCAAATGTTTTTACACCAAAATCGTTTTTAAAATCCATATTAACTCCTATATTTTATTTTTATATCCCTATAATAAAAACTTTATCATCATCAGTAATTCCTAATTTATCAGAATTACCAAAAATTTCATCAATTGCTAAGTTATCTAATAAAAAATAATCTTTAGCATCTTTATCAATTAAATCTTTATCAATATTTTCATCTTTAATTTGCATGAATACTGCATTATTAGTTTCTTTATCATTATGAATTAAAAAAGCCTTTGTATATTTATCTTTATTTGTTAAAAGTAATTCCCCTACTTTCAAATCTCTCCCCCAAGCATTATCTATTTATAATAGACTCTTTAATCTTCATTATCTGATTAAACATTTCATCAGATAAATCTTGATATTCCAAAATAAAATTAAAATCTTCAATTGCTTTATCAAATTGATTTAATGAAATCAAAATTATCGCTCTATTATACCTCAATTTAATTTCTGATGGATATTTTTCAATTGCATCATTAGCTAAATGAAGTGCCTCTACATCTTTTTTTAATACGTATTTTATATATACCAAATCTGTATAAAGGGTTGCAAAATCAGCACCTTTTTCAATAGATTCTTCAAAAAATTGTTCTGCTAATTTTGGATTTTCTTTATTCATATAAGCAATTGCGAGATAATATGGAATATCATATCGAGATGAATTTTTTCTAGCTTCCATTAATTCTGAAATCGCTGTACTATAATCCATTTTATTAATATAATAAATTGCATTTTCAACAGCTACATCAGGTGCTATCTTATTCATTTCATCTCGAATTGCATCTTTCAATTCTTCAAATTCAGCATTTCTTAAAGCTCTATTATAAAAATTATTTGCTTTTATAAATTTTCCGGTAGCTTTTGAAATATTACCCAACTCAAAATTTGCTAATGAATATGATTCATTATATCTTAAAATTCTTTCCAAAATTCTTATTGCCTGTTCTACAAAAACTTCTTTATATTCTTTAGAAACATCAATATTCCAAAGAAGCTTAGCATAGCTATATGCTGCCATTTCATTTTGTTCGTCAAGTAAAAATGCAGCTCTTGTAAATAACAAAGCTTTTTCAAAATTTTTATTATAAAATTTTACAGATTTTAATAAAGCATATTTTGATGAATTATCCAATAATTTCCCTAAAATTTTTTTATACTCATTTATATATATAAACTCAGGATCAATTGCTATCATATATAATATACCATCAATTATATATTCTATTTTTATTTCATTATCAAATTCGCTATTTGTCATTCCCATCATCATATCATTTAAAATAATAGGTAAAGGGATATCTTCTATACCATAATCTCTGTAATGTTCAAAATTATCTTTTAATTCTATAAAAGAAACTTTATCCGACTTTTTTCTAAAATACTTTTCTATAACATTCATAATAATCTAAAACTTCCCTTGAAATTGTCTTTTTCTAATTGATGAGCCGTCTAAAATCTTAAATAAATGCCCTTTATAGATATAAAGAATAGCCATTATCAATGAATATAAACCAACATTAATAATAAACGTAAAATCAAGTATAAAAATAGCATAGTTCACTGTTAACAAAAATTTAGTTGCAACAAATATTATAACTATTGGTAACCATTGAATTATATTATCTTTTATAAACATAGTAGATGAGATCACAGCTTCTGTACCATATTCTTCAGAAATATATACTTTTTCATAAACTGTACTTAATACAACAAGTACTAAAATATCAATTATAAATGTATATTGAAAATTAATATTTCCTAGTACAATATGAGCTAAGTATTCTACAACATAAACAATAAACAATGTATTTGACATAGGTAAATAATACCTCTTTGTACCATCTATTATATTTTTAAATCTAAATCTATTATAGTTTACAATATCTGATAAAACTCCAACTAATGCAGATGCAAATATAATTGTAATAATGTATCTAATAAACCCTAAAATAAAGTTTCCATGTGTAGTATATGTTGTAAATAAATTTAATAAATATTTTTCACCAACCCCTAGAGCAAATAATATTAAAGCTAATACCGGGACATATTTCATACTAGATATTGAATTTTTAACGGCAGTTTTATTCACATATATAAAATCTTTTATAATAATATCCATAAATCCTCCTACATTTTATTTGGAGCATGTATGCCTAATAAGCTTAATAAATTACTTATAGATATTTTTGTTGCATAAACCAGTAACGCTCTTGCTTTTTTCACTTCATCTTCTGAATTCAATATGTGAATACTATTGTAGAATGAATTAAAGTTTTGAGCAATTTCTGTTACATGTCTTGTAATTACTGAAGGTTCTAATTTATCTCTTGCAGTTAAAATTACATTTGGCACATCATATATTGACTTCATTAATGCAACCTCCTGTGGCTCATTTAATAATGAAAAATCAACATCTTTACTTAGTTCTAAACATAATTTTTCCAAAATTTGATTTGCTCTTGCATGTGCATATTGTACATATGGACCTGTTTCACCTTCAAAATTCAATACTTGATCCCAGTCAAATACATAATCCTTGATTCTCGTATTGAATAATTCTTGAAATTTCACAGCACCTATACCAATTTCTCTCGCAACAACTTCTTTATTTTCTAAATTTGGATTTCTATCTTCAATAATTTCTTTAGTTTTATCAATTGCTTTATTTAAAACATCTTCTAAAAATACAACTTTTCCTTTTCTTGTAGACAATGTACCATCTTTAAGACTAACCATACCAAATTGTACATGCTCACAATCTTCAGACCATTCATATCCCATTTTTGCTAAAACATCTTTAAGTGTCTTAAAATGAAGATTTTGTTGAGTTGCAACAACGTAAATATTTTTGTCAAAATTATAAATTTTCTTTCTGTGAAGAGCAGTAGCTACATCCCTAGTAATATATGTTGAAGAACCATCTCTTTTCAACACTATTGCAGGAGGTGTATCTTCTCCCATCTCGATAACTGTTGCTCCTTCCGACTCTGTTAAAAGATTTTTTTCTTTCATCTCTTTTATTACATTTTCAACAAATTGTGCATGATAAAATTCTCCATTATATGAATCGAATGAAATTTCTAATAAATCATAAACTCTATTAAACTCTTTTAAGCTTATTTCCTTAAACCAAGTCCATGTTTCTACAGCGAATTCATCACCTTCTTCTAATTTCTTAAACCATGCTCTTGCTTCATCCATTAACTCAGGATTAGCTTCCGCCTCTTCTGTATATTTTACATATAATTTTAATAGTTCACTAATTGGATTGCTATTAATCGTTTCTTTATTGCCCCATTTTCTATATGCGGAAAGTAAAACTCCAAATTGTGTACCATAATCGCCTAAATAATTTATAGCATCAACATGATATCCTAAAAATTTGTATATTCTCTTAATTGAGTCACCTATAACTGTTGATCTTATATGACCAATATGAAATGGTTTCGCAATATTTGTTGAACTATAATCAATAACAATATTTTTCCCATTTCCAACATTTGATGAACCATACATTTCCTTTTTATCAAAAACTTCTTTTAATACTGTCTCATTGAATTTTGTTTGATTTACAAAGAAATTAATATATGGTCCAACAGGTCTTATTTCACTAAATAATTCAGAACTAATCTTTTCAGCTAATTCCACAGAAATTTGTGCAGGTGCTTTTCTTAAAGTTTTAGCTAATCTAAAACATGGAAATGCAAAATCTCCCATTTCTTTGTTTGGTGGTGTTTCAATACTTAAATATATATCATCTAATGAAATATCTAATTCTAAAGAATTTAATATTTTAGAAATCTCTTTTTTATAATCCATACTACTTCAAAGTTACTACTGTAACTCCTGCTCCCCCTTCTTTTATACTTCCTATTCTAAACTCTTCTACATATCTAGATTTTTTGAAAAACTCTGTTAATCCAATTCTTAAAGCTCCTGTTCCTTTACCATGTATTATATGAACTGTTTTCATTCCCATTAGAATTGATTTATCAAAAAAGCTTTCTATTTCTATAATAGCTTCTTCTACTGTATGACCTCTCACATCAAGTTCATATTGAGCATCCTTAAATAATGTATTTTTCAATACCTGTCTGTATGATGATTGTGATTTTTCAATTTCAATTTCCTTATTTGTCTTTGCTAAATCAGAGATATTTACATTAAATTTCAATATTCCCATTTGTACAGTTAAATCACCTTTATTATCAGGTAATGTCTGTACTACAGCTAAATCATTCATTGAAATTACTTTTACAGTTTCACCAAGTTTAACAGTAATATTTTTACCATACCTCTTTTTAATAACCGGTTTTTCTTCAAATTTATCGGTAGCTTTTTTAAACTTATCCGTAATTTCTGAATAAGCTCTATCTATCTGTCTTGTTTCTGTATTTGCTTTTTGACTTTTTGCAAGTTTTAATATTTCTTTAGACTGTTTTTTAGCATCTTCTAAAATTTTTCTTGCTTCTAATTTTGCAGCCTCAATTTCTTCTTCAGCTTTTTCTTTTTTCTTTCCCACATCCTTATTAAAATTATCAATAAGTTTTTCATATCTCATTTTTTCTTTTTGAACATATAATAATTCATTATCTAATTTTATTCTATCAGTTTCAATTTCAGCAATAATTTCCTCAAAATCTCTATTTTCCTTTGATACATAATTACTTGCAATTGAAAGAATCTTTTCAGATAATCCTAATCGCCTAGAAATTTCAAAAGCATTTGACTTCCCTGGCCTCCCAATTATTAATTTATATGTTGGAGATAATGTCTCAACATTAAATTCTACATTAGCATTCTGTACTCCATCTGTACTCATTGCATATAATTTTAATTCACTATAATGAGTTGTAGAAACCAGTAAAGTTCCTCTTTTAACTAATGTGTCAATAATAGCCATTGCAAGTGCGGCTCCTTCTGTAGGATCTGTACCATTCCCTAACTCATCAAATAATACTAATGATTTATCATTAGCATATTTTAATATATGAACGATATTTGTCATTGATGCCGAAAATGTAGATAATGACTGCTCAATACTTTGGTTGTCACCAATATCTGTATAAATATTATTGAATATAGCAACTTTTGAAAAATCATCACATGGAATATACAATCCTGATTGTGCCATCATAACTACTAGCCCCAAAGTTTTCAAACTCACAGTTTTACCACCTGTATTTGGACCAGTAATAACTAATGCACTATATCTTTCTCCTAACTTGACATCAATCGGAACAACTTTCCCTTTTAATAATGGATGCCTTGCATTTTTAATATCTATAATTTTTTTACTATTTAATAAAGGCTTTGTATGCATCTTATCTAATGCATATTTTGCCTTTGCAAAAGTAAAATCAAGATCAACTAATAGATATTGATTGTTCTCTATTTCATGATGATAAACAAATATCATTTCAGAAAGTTCTTTCAATATTCGTCTAATTTCCTCGGTTTCTTTAATCTCTAAATCTCTAATTTTATTATTAATTTCAACTACAGCCATTGGCTCAATATATAAAGTTTGTCCTGAAGCTGAAATGTCATGAGTAATACCCGGAACTTTTGATTTTGCTCCTGATTTAACCGGAACTACATATCTTCCATCTCTCATTGTAATAAATCCATCTTGAAGATTTGTAGTATCTTCTTTAACAATAGAATTTAACTTATTTCTAGCTTCTTCTGTCTTTTCTCTTATACTCTTTCTTATTTGAAATAATTCTCTTGATGCATCATCAGCAATTGTATCTTCATCAACTACAATTCTTTCAATTTCTTTTTGAATTCTAGTGTTTGTATAAAGCTTATCTATAATTTTAACGACTTCATTAATTTCTGAATCAAATTCAGATTTATAATCTTTTAAACTTTGAGAAACCCTTAAAGAATCAGCTATTTGCATCAATTCTAAATTTTCCAAAACAGCTTGCTTTTTTAATCTACTAATCATTCCCTTTAAATTATATATCCCATATAATGGTGGAAATGAAAATTTTCTTATTAATTCAATCGCATCAGATGTCTTATTTTGTAAAAATTCAATTTTATCTAATTGTGTTAATGGGACAATTTTTGAAGCTTTTTCAGCTCCTAAAGAAGATGAACAATATTCTTGCAATTCTTCCTTAATTTTATTCCACTCCAAGGTGGCAATTGTATTTTGCTCCATAAATTTCTACTTTCTATTTTCGTTTAATAACTCCTGCACTTGTTTTTTCGCATGCAAAGTTTCTTTTTCTTGTTCTAATAACTTTTCTCTTAAATATTCATTATCTTTCCTATCTTTCTCAGAAAGTGTAATTTGTCTATCTAATTCTAATTTAAATTTATCTCTATCACTAGTTAAATAATTTAAATAATTTTCAAGTTCTTTAACTTTAGCCTCTAATTTTTGAATTTTTTCAAATGAGTCTTTATTTAATTCTTTAAATTCGTCAAATTCATTTTTTAATGGTTCATATTTCTCCATAGGCTCTTTTGAAATTTTTAAAAGCTCTTTATGTTTTAACTCTAACGAATACAAATCATCCGCTATATTTAAACAAGCTAATGTAGCGTGCATGGTAGGATTTCGATAATTTAATGCTGTTTTAGCTTTTTTTATTTCACTATCCACATAATAGACAATTTTATCAGTTTCATCTTTGCTTCTCTGAGTTTTTAATACATAATTGTTTCCATTTATCTGAAATTCGTACCTATTTTTTTCCATTATATTCTCCAATTAGCTTCTTAAATCTATATCAAAGGCATTATTTAAGCCATTTACAATATTTTCAAAAGCTGTTTTAATTACTTCATCTTTCAATGTTGATTCATTTGATTGGAATCCAATCTTATATGCAAGAGAAACTTTATCTTCTGCAATTTGAGAACCCTTATAAATATCAAATAGTTTAACAAATTTTAAGTATTTTCCACCATTTGCTTTAATAACATCAACTATATCTTGTGATTGAGTAAATTTATCAACTACTATAGCGATATCTCTTTCTACTAGTGGATATCTTGAAATTTCTTGATATTGAATTAAATCTTTTTTGAAATTATATAATTCTGTAAGATTTGCTTCAACCATATAAACTCTCTTTTCAATATCATAATTTTCAGCAACTATTGGACTAATTTCTCCTATCACTGCCACTTTTGTATCATTTACATATACATTAGCACATCTTCCTGAATGAAATATTGAATTTTCTGTTTCTCTTTCAAATCTAATATCATTAATTCCAAATGTATCAAATAAAGTTAAAAGTATGTCTTTTATATAGTAAAAATCATAATTCCCTACTACTGAAAATGTCATCAACTTAACTTCTTCTATATTTTCTCCATTTTTTATAAATGTATTACCAACTTCAGATAATTTCAAATCAAATTGTTTATTATTTAGATTTTTTCTAACTACTTCTAAATTATTTCCAATTAAAGTTGTCCTCATAACAGAAAAATCTTCGCCTAATGGGTTAATTATTTTTACAGTATTTCTCATTGAATCATTTTCTGATAAACACAATTTATCAAATACTTTATTTGAAATAAATGAATAAGTTAATATTTCAGAAAATCCTAATGCATAAAGCTCCATTCTTGCTTTATCCAAGAAATTTCTCATATCCGACTTCACACCTTTTGTCAAGCCACCTATTAAAGGTTTTGGTGTAATATTGTGAAATCCATATAATCTACCCACTTCTTCAATTAAATCAGCTTCAATAGTTAAATCACCTCTGAAATATGGAATTGTTACTAATAAGTTTTCGCCTTGAATTTCTGTATTCAACTCAAGTGATTCCAAATATTTCTTCGTTTCTTCAATTGATAAATCAAGTCCCAATAATGAATTTGCTCTATCATTTCTTAATTCGATAACTCTATCTCTCGGGTTAAAATTTTCTACACTTTCAATACCTGAAACAACTTTTCCTGAATTTGTTTCTTCAACTAATTTCAAGAATCTTTGAATACCATATTCTGCTAATTTCGCCGGAACTCCTTTTTCAAATCTTGATGAAGCTTCTGATCTTAAAGCTAATCTCTTAGATGTTTTTCTAATTGTTTCCGAATCAAAACTAGCTGCTTCAATTAATATATTCTTTGTATTTTTAGTTACTTCTGTGTCTTGTCCCCCCATTACACCGGCTAATCCAATAACTCTTGAATTTTCATCAGCAATAACAATATCTTCTGAAACTAATTTTCTTTCAGTATCATCAAGTGTTTTAATAGTTTCTTCATCTCGAGCCATTCTTACAATTAAAGATTTTCCTTCAACTTTATCTAAATCATATGCATGAAGTGGTTGTCCATATTCCAGCATAATAAAATTTGTAAAGTCAACTATATTATTAATCGGCCTCATGCCTGCATTTCTCAAATAATTTTGAATATATAGCGGTGATTCTTTAATTTCAACATCTTTAACAATTGCAGTCATAAATCTATTTACTTTATTTGTTTCAATTTTTATTCCATTAAAGTATTGTTTGTAAGAATCAACTGTATTTTCAACTTTCATAGAGGGTTCTTGTATTTTTTTATCAAATACTGCAGCAACTTCTCTTGCCATACCAATAATTGATAAACAATCAGGTCTATTTGGAGTAATTTCAAACTCAATAATTGAATCATCTAAACCTAATGCTTTTACTGCATCTTCTCCAACTTTTGCATCATCATTTAATATGATAAGTCCATCTTCCGAATTTTTAGGAACTAAATTTTCTGAAACTTCCAATTCACTATATCCGCAAAGCATTCCTTTTGATACTACCCCCTGTAGTGTAGCTTCTTTAATTACAATGCCTCCCGGTAATGTTGCTCCTAATTTGGCAAATACAACATTATCTCCTATTTTCATATTTTTAGCACCAGTTACAATTGTTTCTATGCCTTTTCCAAAATCAATATCAACTAATGATAACTTATCTGCATTTTCATGTTTTTTAATATCTAAAATTTTTGCTATAACTAGGTTTGATAATCCTTCATATTTTTGAATTGATTCAACGTGTGAACCTGAATCTGTAACCCTATTAGCTATTTCTCTTGCATCAGCTTCAATATCTAAATATTCTCTAAGCCATTTTACCGGAACTAACATCTATCCTCCTAAAATTGTTCTAAAAATCTCTTGTCGTTATCATACAATGTTCTAATATCTTTTAATCCATATTTAACCATTGTAATCCTATCTACACCCATTCCAAATGCAAATCCAGTATATTTTTCACTATCAATACCACAATTTTCTAATACTTGAGGATGTACCATACCACAGCCTAATAATTCCATTGACCAACCTGTATGATGGCAAACATCACATCCTTTTCCCTTACAATTAAAGCAAGAAACATCTACCTCCATTGATGGTTCTGTAAATGGAAAATAATGAGGTCTAAATCTTGTTTCAAATTCTTCACCAAATAGCTCTTTTATAAATACATTTATTGTGTCAATTAAATTAGCCATAGAAACATTTTCACCTACAACTAGACCTTCAATTTGATGGAACATTGGTGAGTGTGTAGCATCTACTTCATCAAATCTAAATGTTCTTCCTGCTGATACCATTCTAATTGGCGGCTCTTGTTGCATCATAGTTCTAACTTGAACTGGTGATGTATGAGTTCTTAGTAATGTTTCTTTATCTATATAAAATGTATCACTTAAATCTCTTGAAGGATGGTTTTTTGGAGAATTTAATTTATCAAAGTTATTTTCTACAGTTTCAATTTCTGGACCGTCTATAACTGAGAATCCCATATATCTAAATAAATTTTCTAATTCTTCCATTGTTTGGTTTAGAGGATGTCTATGACCTATTGATACAATATCTTTTTGTGCCGTAACGTCAATAGTTTCTGAGATTAATTTTAATTTTAATTTTTCCCACTTAAAACTTTTTTTCTTTTCATCCAACGCTATTTGAATTTCTTCTCTAACCTCATTAGCTAATTTTCCCATTACAGGTCTTTCTTCTTTTGAAAGTTTACCCATTTCTCTTAATAATAGAGTTAACTCTCCTTTTTTTCCTAAAATATTTATTCTTAAATCTTCTAATTCTTTATCTTCTTTTGCATTATTGATAATTTCCAATGAATTAATTTTTATATTTTCTAATTTATCTTTCATAAATTCCTCCATAATCTATATAATTATATCATAAATTGCACATTTGAGCTAAATTTTAACATATTTTAATTCAAATTTTTCATGGTTTATTGTAAATATAATATAAATATGATATCATTATCACAAAATATAGAAAAAACAATTAATCCATTGAAAAATCAATATTTTAATCAGGAGAGAATAATGAAAACATTAAAGAGGTTATTTTCTATTGGATTTGCAGTGATACTTGTTTCATGTAGTACAAATAATCAATTAAATGATTTTCTACCAGAAGATACATCAAAAAAAGTCACTGCTATAGTTAAAGAACTGAAAAATAACACAATCATTTATGAATTAAGAAATAATAAAGATTTAAACTATACATTTTCAGACTTTTATATAATTTATAAATTAAATAATGAAAGAAATTGGGAAGAATTAAGTGTAAATCAAAATTTTAAAAATATATTATTTAAACTGAAGCCAAGTGAATTTAAAGAATTTGAATTGAATTTACCTGAAAACTTCACAAAAAATTATAAAGGTATTTTTAGAATCAGAAAGCCTTTCGTTTATGATGAAAAGAATGAAATGGAAAATGCTGATATGATATTTGAAATAAAATAATTTTTAATAGTTTAAAAATATATATTGATAATTCCACTTGGAAATTTTAGAGTGATATTCACTAAAAAATTAAAGTTTCCAAGTGGAATTTTTTATCACATTTTTACAAACTAAATTGTGAATTATAAAGATCTGCATAGAAACCGTTTTGAGTTAATAGTTCTTCATGCGTTCCTTGTTCTATAATATTTCCTTCATTCATTACTAATATTAAATCAGCATTTACAATTGTTGAAAGTCTATGTGCAATAATAAATGAAGTCTTACCTGTCATAAGTTTATCCATTGCTATTTGAATCAATTCTTCAGTACGAGTATCAACGTTTGATGTTGCCTCATCTAAAATTAAAAATGGAGAATTTTTCATCATACCTCTTGCAATTGTAAGTAATTGTCTTTGACCTGCACTAACAGAATCATTATCTCTAATTTCAGTTTCATATTTTTCAGGTAAAGTATTAATAAAATGCTTCAATCCTATGAATTCTGTTAAAGAATCGAGCTCTTCTTGTGTTACATTTGGCATATTATAGACTATATTTTCTCTTATTGTTCCCTTAAATAACCATGTGTCTTGAAGAATCATTGTAAATAACTGATGGATATTTTCTCTTTTAATGTTTTTTATAGGTACATCATCAATTAGTATTTCACCATCTGTAATATCATAAAACTTCATTAATAGATTTACCATTGTTGATTTTCCTGCACCTGTTGGCCCAACTATGGCAATTTTTTGTCCAGGATATGCAACCGCAGAAAAACTTTTTATAGTTGGTTTTTCGTTACTTGGATATTTAAATACAACATCCCTAAATTCAATTTTTCCTTTTACTTCATTAGGATTTAGTATTGATGTTTTTGATGATTCATCATCCATTTCCGATTCATCTAAAAATTCAAATACTCTTTCACTTGATGCTGCCGACGACTGTAATGAAGATACAGACTGTGCAATACCTGTTAAAGGATTTGTAAATAATTTTACATATGTAATAAATGCTATTATTACACCAAATGTTATAGTACCATTTTTCGCTAAAACAGCTCCAACTATTGAAACTGATACAAATCCTAAATTTCCAACAAATGTCATTATAGGATACATTAAACTCGATAAAAATTTACTTTTCAGATTTGAATCATATAATTTATAATTTAATTCATTAAATTTATTTAATGTTTCTTCTCCAGCATTATATGCCTTAACTATATTTAATCCGGAAAATACTTCTTCAATATGTCCATTTAACTTACCCAACTCAATCTGTCTATCATTAAAATATTTTTGAGATTTCGATAATATTATTCCCATCATTGCAAATCCCGCTAAACTGGATAAAATAGCTACTAATGCTAAAATCCAGTTTGTATAAAACATCATTACTACTGAACCCAAAATTAAAGTTATAGATGTTGCCATTTGCCCCAATGATTGATTTAAACTTGTTGAAATAGTGTCTACGTCATTGGTAATTCTAGACAAAATATCTCCAACCTGATGTGTATCGAAAAAATTTAATGGTAATTTATTAATTTTATTTCCAACACTTTTCCTTAAATCTCTTGAAAAATTATTAGTTACTTCTGATACTATTATAGCTTGTATGTAACTTAATATTGCTGAAACTATATAAATAAGCAATAAAATTTTTGCAATATTCCATATAACATTAAGATTTAATTTAGGTTCAACTATTCCTCTAATAGAATTTGGTAATTTTTTATAAAAAGCTAAAATGCTTTTTTGTTGATCCTTTGGTGAATCTTTTTTAATATTTTTATCTTTCGCTTCTTTATTTAAATTTTTCATTAATTCTAAATATTTTATTTGATCATTTGAAGAAACCTCAACACCATCAATATAAATACTTTTTTGACTATCAATTTTTAAATTTTCAGAAACTTTCTTTGCAATTTCAGCAAATTTATTATTATCAATTTTAATAGATTTCGTTATTTCATCTGTTAACTCCGATAATTTTGTCGGAGAATAAATTGTTATAATTGAAGAAAACAAAGCAAGTATAATTGAAATTAACAAAAATATTTTTTGCCCTTTAATTTCTTTCAACATTCTCTTTATTGCTTTACCAAAATTTTTAGGATTTTCTGCCAATTCTTGACCACGACCACCTCTATGTCTTTGAGAAGAAGTATTTGTTTTACTATTTGATTGACTCATTGATTTCCTCCTCTGATAATTGTGATCTAACTATCTCTCTATATAATTCATTATTTTCCCATAATTTTTTGTGTGTTCCTATTCCGGAAATTTCACCATTGTCAAGTAAAATAATTTTGTCAGCTTTCATTATCGAACCTACTCTTGATGCTACAATCAATGTAGTTGCTTCATTTGTATTTTCTTTTAATTGCTTTCTAAGGGTTGATTCCGTTTTGAAATCTAATGCTGAAAATGAATCATCAAAAATAAATATTTCCGCCCTTCTAGCTATAGCTCTTGCAATTGAAAGTCTTTGTTTTTGACCTCCGGATACATTAGTACCTCCTCGAGCTATCATGGAATCTTTGCCTTCATCCATTTTTTCAACAAATTCTTGAGATTGTGATATAGATATAGCTTCATCTATAATACTTTCATCCACATTTGTCCCACCTTTTCCAAAAGCAATATTTTCTTTTACAGATAAATTAAACATTACTGCCTGTTGAGGTACATAACCAATCTTATTATAAAGTGTTTTAAAATCATATTCTTTAACATTTATTCCATCAATTAAAATTTCACCACTCGTCACATCATAAAATCTTGTAACCAAATTTATTAAAGTTGACTTTCCTGATCCGGTTGTTCCTATAAATGCTAAAGTTTCTCCCTTTTTAGTTTTAAATGAAATATTGTTTAATACATATTCTGAAGCATCAGGGTATTTAAACGATACATTTTTAAATTCAATAATACCCTTTTCTTGAGTTTCTCCACTAAAACTACCCGAATATATAGTTTCTTCAGTATCAAAAACTTCATTAATACGATCAGCAGATACTTGAGATCTTGAATACATTACCATTAAAAACGCCATCATCAAAAATGACATAATAACTTGCATAGAATATGCTGAAAATACTATCATATTACCAAAAATATTAATTTTATCAGGAAGTATAGCCTCAGATATCAATCTAGCCCCTATTATATAAATAACTAATGTAAGTATATACATTATAGTCATCATCATAGGTTGCATTATCGCAAATGATTTTTGTATGAATTTTTGCAAAGATGTTAATTTTTCATTAACACTTGCAATTTTATCTTCATGAAATTTTTCCGCATTAAAGGCTCTTATAACCCTTATCCCTGTTATATTTTCTCTTGAAACCAAATTTAATTTATCTATAAGAGTTTGTAAAACTTGAATTTTAGGTATTACAATAAAAATTAAAAATGATAATACAATTAGCATAATTATAACAGCGATACCTGTTGCTATTGTCCACTCTATACCTTTATTTAATATTTTTCTTATAGCCCAAAAAGCCATAATTGGTGATTTTATAAATATCATCATCCCAAATCCAAGAAACATCTCTATCTGAGTTACGTCGTTTGTGCTTCTGGTTATTAAACTTGCTGTAGAAAACTTTTCAATATTTTCAAATGAAAATGATTGTATCTTCTTAAATAATTCTTTTGTAATATTATATGAAAACAATGATGATATATATGAAATTAAATATCCGGAAATTACAGCAATCAAAATTGAACCTAATGTACATAAAAGCATACACATTCCGTTATACCATATATCACTAATCTGTGTTCCCGGTGTCTGTACAAGTCTTGTAACTTCAGCCATATAATCAGGCATTTTAAGCTCAAACCAAACTTGTCCGAAAATCAACACAATTGATAAAATAATTAATATAACTTGTTTTTTTGTAAGTTTTTTCATTAACTTTATCATTTTTATCCTCACATTCTTTTAAAAATTTTAAAACTTTCTATTTCCACTTGAAAAATTATATCTATTTGATATAATAATTAAGTAACGAATTTGGCGGTATAGCCAAGCGGTAAGGCATAGGTCTGCAACACCTCGAGCACCGGTTCAAATCCGGTTACCGCCTCCAAATTAAAACTCCTCGGTCATAACTGAGTTTTTGAATTTTAAAAATAATCTAAAAACTTTAGAGGATTGTTGTAAAATAGTCAAAAAGATTATTTTACAACAATCCTCTAATTTTATTAAAATTTAAATCTTATGTTTACTATTTATAATTCCATATATAAGAATTGATGCTGAAACTGATGCATTTAATGATTCAGTTTTTCCATACATAGGAATTTTTATTAAATAATCACACTTTTGTTTTGTTAATTTTGAAATTCCCTTTCCCTCGTTACCGATTACCAATCCAACTGAACCACTAAAATCAACTTGATTATAAAGTGTATCTGTATGACCATCTGCACCATATATCCAATATCCATTATTTTTCAATATTTCTATTGTTTGATTTAAATTTGTCACCATTGCAACTTTCATATGAACTGTAGCTCCTGCAGATGTTTTATGTACTGTATTATTAACTCCTGCAGAACGATGCTTTGTAATTATAACACCTGTTGCACCAGCAGCTTCAGATGTACGGATTATTGCTCCTAAATTATGAGGATCCGTAATTTCATCCAAAAGCACAATTAATGGATCCTTTTCTTGATTTTTGCCATATTCAATAATATCTTCCAATGTAGAATATTCATAATCTTTAGTTTGTAAATAAACTCCTTGATGATTAGAAAAATTTGTCATTTTATCTAATTCATTCTTATTTATACCAACTATTGAAATTTTCTTTTCATTTGCTAATTTAATTATTTTAGAAATAGCACCCTTTTGATTTCCATTTTGAATATATAGCTTTTCAGCACCATCCATATTTTCTAAATATTCAATTACAGAATTTCTTCCAAATATATAATCTGACATATAATTTACCTATAATTTATTCCACATTACCCCTGTAGATGTGTCTTTTAATTCTATTCCTTTTTCTTTTAATAAATCTCTAATTTCATCAGCTCTCTTAAAATCACGTTTTTTTCTAGCTTCTGTTCTTTCAGCTATTAAATTTTCAATTTCTTCTTCAAGAATTTCATTCTTAAACTTAATACCTAATAAATCAACTAAAATATCAAATTTATTTTTTACATATTCTAATTCTTTTTTTGAAGAATTTTCGCTATAGTTTATATTGATAAATCTTGAAAAATCAAAAATTACCGCTAAGGCATTTGCTGTATTAAAATCATCATCCATTGCACCTGAAAATTTAATTTCAAATTCATCAATTTTATCAGCAATAAATTCAGAATAATTATTAGAATTTTCAATAAATCTATTTAATTCATCATTTGTATTTTTTAACCTATCATAGGCATTTTTTATAGCCAATAAATTTTCCCTTGAAAAATCAATAGGTGTTCTATAGTGACCTGATAAAAGCCACATCCTTACTATCATTAAATCAAATTCTTTTTCAATATCATGAATTGTAAAGAAATTTCCTTTTGATTTACTCATTTTTTCTTTATCAACTGTAATCATAGAATTATGCATCCAATAATTTGCAAATGGCTTTTTATTTAATGTTTCTGACTGTGCAATTTCATTTTCATGATGAGGAAATTGTAAATCCTCTCCACCACCATGAATATCTATAGTTTCTCCTAAAACTGACTTAGCCATTGTAGAACACTCAATATGCCAACCCGGTCTACCCTTTCCCCATGGACTATCCCATGCAGGTTCATTAGGATATTTTTGTTTTTTCCATAATGCAAAATCCATAGGATTTTTTTTATCTCCACTTACATCAATTCTTGAACCTAATTCTAATTCTTCAATATTTTTCTTTGACAATTTTCCATAATTTTCAGCACTGTCAATATTAAAATATACAGTAGTAGATGCATCATATGCTGCCCCTTGTTTTTCCAAATCAGAAATAAAATTAATCATATCATCAATATAATTTGTTGCTTGAGGCTTTATAATTTTATCAACATCAACATTGAAATCTTCAGCATTTTTTAAAAATGCTGCAATATATGTCTTTGTAATATCTGTAAATTCTACACCTTCTTCATTTGCCTTATCTATAATTTTATCATCAATATCAGTCAAATTCATTACAAATTTTACATTATAATTTTTATATTCTAAATATCTTCTAACTGTATCAAAAAACACAAGCGGTCTGGCATTTCCAATATGAATATAGTTATAGACTGTTGGTCCACATACATACATTCTTACTTTATTTTCTTCAATCGTTTTAAATTCTTCTTTTTTTCTTGATAATGTATTATAAATTTTCATATTAATAATTCTCTAAAACATAGTTTAATCTATTTAAAATCCCCTCTTTTCCAAGAATCATAAAGATGTGAACCATTTCCGGTCCATGTTCTGAACCTGATAGTGCTGATCTTACCGGAAAGAATAATGATTTTCCTTTTATTCCTGTTTCTTTTTGAATTCTCTTCATAACAGATTTCGCTAGTTCTTCGTTCATCCCTTCATTTTCAACAATTACTTTTAATGTAGTTAAAACTTTCTTTGCATCTTCTGAATTTATATTTTCTTTAACTTCATCATAAAATACTCCATTTTGATAATCAGCAAAAATGAAATCCGTTTGCTTTACAATTTCAGAAAATTTATTTAGTGAGGTCTTGAATGTAGCAGCTATTTCTTCTAATTCTTCAATCGACTTATCTTCTGAAATATATCCGCATTCAACTAAATAAGGTTTTAATTCTGCTGCCAATTCTGAATCTGATAATTCTTTGATATAATGGCTATTTACCCAATCAAGTTTATCTTCATCAAATACCCCTCCTGATCTGGACACCCTTTCAAAACTAAATTGTTTTACTAACTCATCATGTGAAAGTATTTCTTGATTTGTTTCCGGAGACCATCCGACAAGTGCAATATAGTTAATTAACGCATCTCTTAAATATCCTTTTTGCTTAAAGTCTTCAACTGAAACATCTGCATTTCTCTTAGATAATTTCTTTTTATCTTTTCCTAAAACGGTTGGAAGGTGAACATATGTTGGAGCTTCCCATCCCAAAGCTTCATATAAATAAACATGTTTTGGTGTTGACGAAACCCATTCATCCCCTCTTACAACGTGAGTAATTTTCATATCATGGTCATCTATAACTACTGCAAAGTGATATGTTGGAAATCCATCAGTTTTAATCAAAACTTGGTCATCCATATCATTTGTATTTATACTCAAATGACCTTTAATTGCATCGTTAAATTGAATATCCTTATTTGCCGGTAATTTTAACCTTACAACGTGCGGTTCACCGGCATCAACTCTTTTTTGAGCTTCTTCTTTTGAAATACCTCTACATAAACCATCATATTTCGGCATTTTACCATCAGCTTTTTGTTGTTCTCTCAAATTATTTAATCTATCCGCTGTACAAAAGCAATAATATGCCTTATCTTCATCTATTAATTTTTTTATATGTTTATCATATATACCTTCTTTTACTCTGTCGGATTGGATGTATGGACCATATTGTCCTTTTTCATAAATATTTCTATTTTCATCTAAAAATACACCTTCATCATAATCTAATCCTGCCCATTGTAAAACTTCTATAAGATTTTCTAATGCACCTTCAACATATCTTGTTCTATCTGTATCTTCAATTCTTAAAATGAATTTACCTTTTTCATGTCTAGCAAATAAATAATTATATAACGCCGTCCTTAAACCACCAATATGAACATACCCCGTTGGACTTGGTGCAAATCTTACTCTAACTTCACTCATTTTTTTCTCCTATTTTATTCTTTAACTTCTTTTGCTGTTTCCAGTTTTTTTACACTTATATCTACTGTGTAATTTGTATTTGAATCTACTAATACTACATCTGTTGGAAGACTTAATTTTACATCAATTTTTTTACTTTCAGTAATATTTGACAAATCGATATCTTCTGTTTTTATACTTTTAATATTATCTATTACATTTTTAGGTCCTTTTATGTATACCTTGCTTTTACTTAATTTAGAATCAATAAATTTATATCCGCTCGGTACATTACCTTTTTTAGAAATTGTAATAGATACCTCTTTTTGTTTAGAAACTAATGCATTTATATTTACAAATTCTTGACCAAAAACTAAACCCTCAACCTGTTCTCCATCAGAGTTTTCAGCATATATTTCCTTATTCAAAGTAATATCACTATCTAAATTAGATAAATCCAATTTTACAAAAATATTTTTTATACTATCAATATTAGATCTGGAACCTTTAACAGTAATTTTTTCAGGTGTTACTTTAGTCGATTCTAAAATATAATCAGCCTGTAGTTTTGATTCATTTTTGACCTTAACAATAAAGTCCTTTGTTATAATTTTTTCTATGTTTACATCCATAGTCTTTGGAGCATCTTCTAATTTTATTCCCTCCGGAAGTGTATAACTAAGGCTTACCTTATTTCGTCCTTCTTTAATATTTGATAAATCTGCGGAAATTATTATATGTTGTGGTGTTAAACTTATAATATTTGATCTTTTTCCTGAAACTGATACATCTAAATTTTTAGTTATATCTTGATTCAGTATCAGCCCTTTTTGATCTAATTTATCCAAATTTTCATATATTATAGGTATACTGCTTATCCTCGTATTAACTGTTGGATTTTCATTTGCAATTATGAATACCCAAAGAACTATCGCAATAAATAGAGATAATAATTTAATTTTCCAATTTCTTTTAATTATTTCCATTTTCATCTCCACTAGTTATCTTCTTAAAAATAGTGTTATCACTATCAGCAAATAATTTATTTAGTGTATTTTTTAGAGTTTCACTATCTATATGTCTTGAAATACTTGAATTTTGAACCGTTGTAATAATACCGGTTTCTTCTGAAACAACTATTATAAACGCATCAGATTTTTCGCTCATCCCTAAGGCTGCTCTATGTCTGGTTCCTAATTCCTTTGATAGAGAATTATTTGATGACAATGGCAAAAAACATCCGGCAGCAACAATTTTTTCATCTTTTATAATCACTGCTCCATCATGCAATGGAGATTTTGGAAAGAATAAATTAATAATTAGCTCACTGGATATTTCAGAATTAAGCATTGTCCCCGTTTCAACAATATCAGCCAAACCAACTCCATTTTCAATCACAATTAATGCTCCTATTTTTTGCCTTGATAATGATGCTACGGCATTTACTATCTCCTCAGTCTTAAAATTTATCTGCTGAACTTTTAATTTTACAATTGATGTAAAAATACTATTTGATCTACCAAGTTTTTCAAAAGCACGTCTAAGTTCAGGTTGAAATACTACAATAATTAATACCATACCAACAGTAAACACGCTTGAAATAAGCCAATTTACAGTATACAAATTCAATAATATACTTATTCTAGAAAATATAAGTATTAAAAATAGACCTTTTAATAACTGAGCAGCTCTAGTTTCTCTTACTAACATAATAACTTTATAAATAATAAATGTCATAACTAAAACATCAATAATATCAGTTATTTTTATGGTCATAAAAGCAATTTTTAATTCATTAAAAAATTCCAAAATTACACCACCTTTCATTTTTATATTTTAACATATTTTTGTTTAATAAAAAAGAAAAGCTGAAATCAAATAACTTTTTTAGGACAACTTATTTTAGTTATTTTGCATCAGCCTTTTTTTATATAAATTATTTACCTACAGAATAAAATAACTTTGTTTGAGAAAAAATCCTATCAAAATCCCATTCTTTATTCGTATTTTTATATGAATTTACATCATAAATTAAAAATTTACCATTATCTATTTTTTCTGAAATCGCTATATAGTGTCCTGATGATTGAGTAAAATCTCCAATATTATTATTAACTACAAGAGCAACAATTACCCTACCTTTTTCCAACTCGGATTCAACACTTTCTTTGCTTAAAGGAATTTCATATCCAGTAAGACCAATATCCTTCGCACCGCTAGTGAATATTCCATATTCTCCGCCAGCTTTTGTATATAATCCAAGTTTATTCATTCTTTGAGCCATTTCAAAAGGCGTTATTGAAGTATCTCCTGTAAATCCAGAATAAATCATAGCTAATGTTGTTGGTCCACAGCCTGATATAGCAATATATTCATCGTCGACTTTATCATAACCCCATCTTATATCCCACTGATTTAAATAATTTAGTTTTACCTTTCTATTGAAATCTCTAGAATTTTCATAGTCTTTTTTTACATCTCCAAGTTCTGAATTATCATCCTTAAAATCCTGATATTTCAAAACTGTAGATTTTGATTCCGGATATCTTTCAATTTTCAATTTTAAACTTTCATCAAGTTTTTCAATTCTTTCTTTTAAATCATTTTCTTCAAATTTAACATCTGCAAACGGATTTATAATTTTCCCTTTTTGAAATCTATTAACTCCATTTAAGCTCTCAATTATTATATCTCCTAATTTTCTGGTTTCGCCATCCTTTTTTACATTATCGTCTTGTTTATTGCTTGCATTTTCTTTATTTGTTTCCTTTTTTGTTTCTACTTTCTGATTGTTTTTTTCAGCTTTATTTTCTGTTTTTATCTTTGTTTTATCTTCATTATTTGAAAATTTTAAAAACAATGCTCTTACAGCAAATACAACAAAAATGAAAAGCACAAATATAAAAACCAGTTTTATTATCCTATAAATTTTTATTTTTTTTTGTCTTTTTATTTTTTCTCTTCTATCTCTTAAGCTATTATTTTCTCTATTCAAATTTCCCTCATTCTTATTTAACATATTTTTCAATATATTCATCATATGTGATTCTTTCATCTCTATATGATCCATCATCAAAAATTTCAATAATCCTATTTGCTATAGAATTTACAAATTGATGGTCTAAAGATGTAAACAACAAATTACCTTTATAATTTATTAAGCCATTATTAACTGATTCTATACTTTCTAAGTCTAAATGATTTGTTGGTTGATCTAAAATTATTAAATTAGCAGGTTCCACCATCATTTTAGAAAACATCATTCTAACTTTTTCTCCCCCTGATAATACTGAAGACTGTTTATATACTTCATCTCCAGAAAATAACATTTTTCCTAAAAATCCTCTTATAAAAAATTCTGATTGGTCTTTTGAATACTGTCTTAACCAATCCACCAAATTATATGGACTATTTTCAAAATATTCTGAATTATCTTTTGGAAAATATTCTGTTGTAATGGTTTGTCCCCATTTAAATGAGTTATTACCGTCAATATTTCCTTTTGAAATTAAATCAAAAAATTTACTTATAGCTATTTCATTTCCTATAAAACCAATTTTATCATTTTTTTCTACTCTAAATGACATATTATCAATTAATTTTTTACCATTTTCTTCTATAGTAAGATTTTCAACATTAAGAATTTCATTACCGGGTTCTCTGGATAATGTGAATCCGACAAAAGGATATCTTCTTGTAGAAGGTTGAATATCATCCAAAGTAATCTTGTCTAATAATTTTTTTCTTGATGTTGCTTGTTTCGATTTTGATTTATTAGCGGAAAATCTTTGAATAAATTCTTTTAATTCTTTTACTTTTTCTTCTTTTTTCTTATTTTCATCTTTAGCCATTTTTAATGCTAATTGAGATGATTCATACCAAAAATCATAATTACCTGTAAACATCTTGATTCTTGAAAAATCAATATCAACCATAATTGTACACACTTCATTTAAGAAATATCTATCGTGGGAAACAACTATAACAATTCCTTCAAAATTAATTAAAAATTCTTGTAACCAAAGTACCGCTCTTAAATCAATACCATTTGTAGGTTCGTCAAGTAAAAGTACATCCGGTTTACCAAATAATGCTTGTGCCAATAAAACTTTAATTTTATCTGATTCTTTCAATTCACTCATCAGCATATAATGCATCGAAACGTCAATTCCTAATCCCTGTAGTAAAGTGGATGCTTCTGCTTCTGATTCATATCCTCCCATTTCGGCATATTCTGCTTCTAATTCAGCAGCTCTCATCCCATCTTCATCAGAGAAATCTTCTTTCATATAAATAGCTTCTTTTTCTTTTGCTATTTCATAAAGTTTTGCATTTCCCATTAATACTGTATCCAATACTTGATATTCTTCAAATGCGTAGTGATCTTGATTTAATTTACTTAATCTAACATCTTTCGGATAAGAAACACTACCTTTTGTTGGCTCTTTTTCTCCGGACAATATTTTTAAAAATGTTGATTTTCCTGCTCCATTTGCTCCTATTATTCCATAACAATTTCCCGGTGTGAAGATTAAATCTACATCTTCAAACAATTTTTTATCGGGAAATATTAAACTTAAATTATTAACTGTAATCATCTTAATTACTCCTAAAAATATAATATTATTTAATTTTTTTACATTGATAATATTAAAAATTATCTTACAATTGCTTAAAATTTTATTCAATTAAATATATTCTATCACATTTTTATATTTTTCTTCTATAGTTTACAAATAAAAAATTTATAACTAAATCATTAATTAACATTAAAATATAATTATAAGTAAAAAAATAAGATATTATTTTTTATTAAAATATTTTGACACAAAAAACCGACCTCATCAAAGTTGTTTTTGATATGTATATATTTTACTGAATTAGTCCAGTAAATAAGCATACATTCCATTTTAAATACAACTTTTTGAGGTCAGTTAATTAATCATATTTTAATATATTCGAGAAGCTTTATCTTAACTATCTCACCCAAATTCCTTTAGAATTTACTTTCCATTTATCTATTAACATAGATTTAGCCATCTTACCATTATCTAACAGATAATACCATTCATTATCTGTATGTTTTACCCATTGTGATTTAGCCATCTTGCCGTTATCATTTAGATAGTACCATGATGCGTATTTCTTATCATATATCCATTCTGATTTTGCCATCTTACCGTTATCATTTAGATAGTACCATGATGAGTACTTCTTATCATATATCCATTCTGATTTTGCCATCTTACCATTATCATTTAGATAATACCATGATGAGTACTTCTTATCATATATCCATTCTGATTTTGCCATCTTACCGTTATCATTTAGATAATACCATGATGAGTACTTCTTATCGTATATCCATTCTGATTTTGCCATCTTACCGTTATCATTTAGATAATACCATGATGAATACTTCTTATCGTATATCCATTCCGATTTTAACATATTTCCGTTATTATCTATATAGTACCAACTATTTTCTAAATCAACCCAACCTTTTTTGTTATTTATTTTTTTGTATTCCGGATAAATGTATAAATCTGTATTAGGCATTGTAAATTCAAGCTTTTTATTATTTCTTTTTTCAATAATTTCTTTGTATAGTTTAGGAAACTCTTTCTCAAGATAATGCGGATCACTCCAATGTGTAAATACATAACCTTCTTTTTGAGGAGCTTCTAAAACTACTTTTGTACCTCCTACTATTTCAATCTCTTTACCATCATTTTTAGGTTCTATAAATTTAGCATCTTTAATTTCTAATTTCCACTTTTTCGCTTCTAAATCTCCTGTGTTTAGAGTTAATGTTTTGTTTTCACTTAATGATTTCTTATCAGCATTTTTGATACTATCTTCAATAGTTATTGTATATTTTGAGTTTTTTGCTAATGGTTCTCTTAAAGAGTCTTCATAAGTTAATTTGCCTACCATAGTAAAAGTTATTTTTGATTTATACTTACCATTTTCTTGAATCAACTCAAATATTTCATCAGTTAATCTTGCAGTATCCAAATAACTCTTTTCATTTTCCTTATTAATATGTATCCCTTTACCATTATAATCAACCACTGATTTTTCAAATTTTTCTAATGAAACAGGTTGATTAAAATATAATGAAATTTTTGTATCAGAACTAGTTAATTTATAATCTTTATTTTTAATTATATCCTTATTATAATCATCATTTATTAGAGCTTTTTCAAGTTTTAAATCTTCTTTTAAATCATTTGATATCTTAAATTTTAATTCTTTTTTTAGTGTATTTGAAAAATATTCTGTTCTTTTTTCAACACTTTTTAAAAAATCTTCTATTTTTAAACGATATTCTTGTCCGTTTAAAAGAGCTTCTCTTGGCTTTAAGGATATATAATTTTCATATACTTTAATATCATTTTTAACTTCATAATAAGTTTTGCTTAAAACTTTAATCTGAGTTGATATAGAAGAATTTTCATCAGCTTTTTTACTTGTATATATTTTTATCTCGTAAGGAAATTCCACTTCTTCAATCTTATCAGTAAACTCTTTATCATTAATAGTTATTTTTGTTATTTCAGCTTTTTTATTTTTTTCTTTTTCTGATTTTGTATTTAATGTTATTTTTTCTTTAATATCTTTATCATCTTGATTAGCAATTACACCTTTACCAGGCAATAGTAAAAATGTTAATATACTTAAACCAATTAATAATTTTTTCATATTTCCTCCATCATAATGTACTTCAGCTATAAATAAGGTGCACCTAAATATTTTATTAGCTTATGTAAATTATACAATAATAAATATGAAAAATCAAAAAATAAATTAAGTTTATACTTGCTTATAGCAAAAATATAGATATAAAAACTTGCAGAATTTCTCTTAATAAAATATACTGAATTTGAGGTACATTATGAAAATATATAAAAGAAATTTATCATCATTTGTTACATCATTTTTTCTAAATTTAATTGCTTGCTTTATTTTTTTTATTTTAGTAGCAAATTTTATTGACGTAAGCTTTGCCATTATATCCACATTTGTTATTTATTCAGTACTAATGTATTATAATTTTGTTGTAAATAATTATTATTTTACATTAGAAAATAATATTTTCAGAAAATATAAAGCAAAAAAAATGATTTTTGAATATGATGTAACTAAATATAAAGTAAAAAAAGAATTAAATAAAGGATTTATAGGATATGCTGATATGAATATATTGTTGGGAAATCATATCATTAACTGTTCACTACTTGATTTAATTACTTTTGAGAAATTATACAAAGATTTATCCATTATTGGAAAATAAACAAAGCATACTTATTATCCAGATTAAAGATAATGGTATGCTTTTGTTCTTAAACTTTTACATATAATAACCTCATTGCATTTAATATAGCCACTAATGTCAACCCTACATCAGCCAAAACTGCAAAATGTAAATTGGTTAATCCAAATAATGCAAAAAATAAAAACGAAAATTTAACACCTAAAGATAAAATTATATTTTGCCATACTATTTTTTTTGTAATTTTAGAAATGTAGAAAAATTTATATATGCTTTCTAAATTATCATTCATCAATATTATATCTGAAATTTCAATTGATATATCTGCTCCCTTATCTCCCATTGAAATTCCCAAATTAGCTGAAGCCATTGATAGTGCATCATTAACTCCATCTCCTACAAATGTAATTTTTTCATTTAATGCAATTTCTTTATTTAATATATTTAATTTATCTTCGGGTAACAACTCAGCATATACCCTATCTATGCCAATTTTATTTGCAACATACCTTGAAATCTCTTCCTTATCTCCCGTAATCATAATACTTTCTAAATTAAAATCTTCTTTTATTTTTTGAATTACTTTAGAAGCTTGAGCTTTTATTTCGTCATTTATTACAATATTTCCTATATAATTTGAATTGTAAGCTATATGAATAATAGTTCCCAGCTCTTCATTAAAGTCAAACAATATATTATTTTCATTTAAAAATTTCCTAGTGCCAATTATTAATTGATTTTCTCCATAATTTCCTTTTATCCCTTTTCCATTAATTTCAATAAAATCACTTATTTCTGATGTATCAACACTTAATTTAAAATATTCATTTATAGCCTTTGCAATTGGGTGATACGATAATGATTCCATAGATGAAATAATTTTAAAAATTTTTTCATTATAATATTCATCTTTAATATTTACTTTCTCTACCTTAAAGTTTCCTTTTGTTAAAGTCCCCGTTTTATCAAAATATATTTTACTAATTTTAGTTGCTTCTTCAAAAAAATTAGAACCTTTAACAATAATTCCTTTTTTCGCACATTTTCCTATCCCTGCAAAATAAGTTAAAGGCACAGAAATTACAAAAGCACATGGACATGAAATAACTAAAAAAACTAGTGCTCTATAAAACCATTTATCAAATTCTCCATATATCAAAGTAGGAATTATAATTAATAAAAGTGCTGATATTGTCACTATAGGCGTATAGAAATTAGCAAATATTCTAATAAAACTTTCTGTTACAGATTTTTTATTAGACATATTCTTTATTAAATTCTCTAATTTACTCATAGTAGAATTAGTATAATTAGATACAGCCTTTACTTTTACGAGATTTGATAAATTTATATATCCAGATAAAAGTTTATCTCCTTTATAAAAACCTTTAGGTAAAGATTCGCCTGTAAGATTTGATGTATCCATTGAAGAATATTCTTCAATTAATATTGCATCTACCGGTAATTTTTCTCCCTTTTTTAATAAAATAATATCATTTTCAACTATATTTTTATAATCTACCATAGTTGTCTGATTATCAAAAATTATTGAATATTTTTTATTTCTTAAATCTAACAAATTGGAAATAGATTTTTTAGACTTTGATACCGATATTTCTCTTAAATACTCTCCAATTTGATATAACATCATTACAGATGCAGCTTCGTGATATTCATTAATTAAAATTGCTCCGAGAGTTGCAAAAGACATTAAAAAATTCTCATCAAAAAAGTCCCACAAAATTATGCTTTTAATAGACTTAATCAAAACATCATATCCCATTATGATATATATAACCATAAAAATAATATTTGCATTTTTATGATTAAAATAAGTAAATAAATATAAAGCAATGGAAGTTATTATTTTTAACAATATAAAATAATTTAAATTTTTCAATCTTAAATTCATAATTTTCCCCATATAAGATATTTTATAATATTATAGCATACCAAACAGTTTTTCTAAATGAAATGATGTTGCAAAATAGAATTATCTATTCTGCAACATCATTTATTTGAACAATTATTTTATAATGGTTATATTTGTTATAAATATTAAGATTTTGATTTTTACGATAATGTTTTTAAATTATAAATTTTACCTTTATATTTTACAGTACCATCTTCATTTACTTCAAGGTCTGCAAAACGTGATAAAGCAGGTATTTTTTCATATACAAAATCAAAAACATCCTCTTCAGTAGTATTTAAAACTTTGGCAAGTTTTTTTAGATTATCGCTTTCTTTTTTAGAAATAGAACTTTCTAAATCTCCTTCATAATTTTCATTTTTATTTTCTATATTAGGTAATTTTTTTGGTTCTACTTTAGATTTTTCATCTTCATTTCCTTGATCTTTGTTAATTTTATCAGCTTTTTTAGAGTTAAATTCAGGTGATTTAAATAAATTAGGTGCATTAATTACTTCATAATCTTTTTTTGCATCTTGTATAGAGCCATCTATTCCAGGTAATTTTCCAGAATATATAACTTTTCCATCTTTCAATGAAAAATCTTTCAAATGTAATGTTATTGTTTTTCCATTTTTATATATATTAAAATTATTTCCAATATTATATACCTCTAACTTATCTTTTATACCATATTCTTTCATCAAGAACTTTTGTACATCCGTTCTATCAATATCATAATTTACTTCTAAACTCGTCCCTTTATTTTCTACTTTATATTTTAATGTAGCAACAACATCTCTTGCAGTATTAGTTCCATATTCTCCAGCTTTTGCATTTTGTATAATCTGATCTATACTTATTGCATGATAGTGATTACCATGTAACCAATAAAATATATCATCATATACATTATTTGAACCATAAACAGGATATTCTGCGTTTCTAAGACTGCCAAAATCAGTCATAGCTTGAAGATTAGGATCTAAATAAGGTAATACACTTTCCACTAATTTTGCTTCTACATCACTATATTTAAATTTCTCACTTTCAGTAACTACAATATGCTTATTTTTATTTAAATTTTCAACAATATATTCCGCATGTGGATATACATTCTTTGGATTTTCTCTGACAACAGCCACTTCATCATTACCTTTATATAAATGCCAATGATCCCCATGATCAACTATCCTATCAATTCCTTTTGGCCAATCAGATTCCCTCATTTTTGGAACATCTCCATGTGAACCAATATATTTTCCTATATTTACCCCTTTAAATATGTTTGGAATGTTTTTATTATATGAAATTATCTCACTACCATCTTTTGTATATATATGATAATGATTTTCATGAAGTAAAATTTCCTTTACATCCAATTTTTTTAATTTTTCATCGTTATTTTCAACTGAAATTAAATTAAGTTTTCTACTTGTATTATTTAATTTATTTAATTTTGAATTTTTATCTTTTACTGTTATTATTTTATTTTTATGGGAACTTCTTGGTTTAGATACCTCGTAAGATGCCCCTCCAAAACTTTCTCCATGGCTTCCTACATATTGTCCAAATTCAGCATTTGGATACATATTTCTCGGGTCTGAGTAACTTATAAACTCTTGACCATCTCTTGTATATATATGATAATGATCTTCATGTTTTAAAATTTTTACTACATCAGAACCTCTTAACTCTTCCGATATATTTGAATCATAATTTTCAGAAGAATATTGATTATTCCCATGATTTCCAACATAGGTTCCAATTTCTACATTTCTAAAGCTTGATTCAGGATTTTCATATGTTAAATACTCACTGCCATCAGATGTGTACACATGCCAGTGATCTCCGTGTTTTAAGATTTTTACTACATCCATTTCTTTCAATTTTTCAAGCGATACTACACTTACTAAAGAAAGTTTTTTTCCCGATTGAAGCTTATTCGGATCTGTATATGTTATATGCTCCACACCGTCTTTTGTCCAAACATGCCAATGATCCCCATGTTTTACTACTTTAACTATATTTTCCTTTGCAATTTCCGCATCGACAAGCACTTCAGTTGTCTTATCATTTTTATATTTATTTTGTTTTTCCTTAAATACAGGCGTTACTGATTTTAATTCAGATTTTTTTAATTCAGGACTTTTTTGTTCTTTTTTATTATTTCCACATCCTGTAAACAAGGCTAAAGCAGCCACTAATGACAAAACTAATTTAAATTTTCCTTTTTTCAAAATTACCTCCTATTTTTTCTTTATAAACATAGATATTATCAAACATACCACTGATACCAAAACTATAACCGACCCCGGCTTTAAATTATATATATAAGATATAATTAATCCGGCATGGACAAAAATTATAGAAAATATTATCGAAAGTATAAGTGTATTTCTATAAGTTTTAGCAAATTGCATTGAACAAATTACAGGGATAACTAAGAGAGATGATACTATCAAAGAACCTATAGTTTTTGCTGATATAGATATAGTGATAGCACTTAAAAAAGTTATCATAAAATTAATAATATTAATATTTATCCCTAAAATATGAGCAGCCTTAGGATCAAATACACTTATATATATACGTCTATATAATACTGTATATATAATTAAAACTAATAACGATACAAGTGATACTATTATATATTCCAAATCACTAATCGTTACAATTGAACCAAATAAATAGGAACTCAAAGAATTGGTATTTCCAATTAAACTTGTAAATATTCCTGCTAATCCGACAGAAGCTGCCAATATAATTACTGTTGAAATTTCTTGATATGCTCTCAATCTATTTCTTATAAATTCTATGCTCAACCCTGCAATAATACACGCTAATATAGCACTTAATAGCGGGTGTATCCCAAATGCCAGTCCAACTGTCAATCCGGCTAACGATGAATGGGATAATGTGTCTCCTATCATTGATAATCTCTTTAATACTATAGGTAATCCCATACAAGGAAGGATTATCGCTAAAAATGTCCCAACTATAAAAGCTCTTCTCATAAATTCATATTCAAATATATCTAGCATTTTATCAATTCCTTCCAATCATTAATATTATGTTTATGAGCCTTTGCACCTCTTAAATGAATAATATAATCAACATAATCTGTGATTTCCGCTAATTCATGAGTTACTATTACTATAGTCTTACCTTTTTCACTTAATTTTCTCAAAATTGTAAATAATTCTCTTGAAAACTTTTTATCAATCGCACTTGTGGGTTCATCAAGTAAAATAAGACTTGCATCTTTAATTAAAGCAAGCACTATGCCTACTCTTTGTAATTGTCCTCCTGATAATTGCCTTAAACTCTTATATCTGTGTTCTTCTAAGCCTACCATTTTTAAATATTCTTCCAAACCTACTTTAATTTTCAAATACTTTAAATGATTATTTATAAGCTCATTTATTGTAGTAGGAAAATTTCTATATGAGTTAACTGCATTTTGCGATATATATGCAATATCTCTATAATGGTTGTCATTTAAAATATTATCTCCAAATAACTTTATTTTCCCATTATTTGGGGTTAAATTGCTTAAAATTAAATTTAATAGCGTAGATTTCCCACTACCATTTTCACCAACTATTGCTATAAACTCTCCACTACTTAATTCAAATGATATATCTTTTAATATATAATCTTTATCGTATGAAAAAGATAAATCATTAATTTCTAAAACTTTATTCATTAAAAGATTCCATCAAAGCTTTAAGATTTAATTCCATAAGTTTTAAATAACCCATCTTCGCTTCTTCTTGTGTTAAATTTTCCATTGTATACATTGTAGATGTTTTTGTATTTGTATTTTTTGCAAGTGTTTCAGCAACTTTTGGAGTTGCTTTTCCTTCAAAAAATATAGTGGAGATTTTATTTTTCTTTACAAAATCAGCTATAATTTTTAATTGTTTTGCTGAAGGTTCATCTTCAGGAGAAATTCCTGTTACGGCAACCTGTTTTAACCCATAATCATTAGCTAAATAATTAAAAGCTGCATGACTAACAACAAAATATTTCTCTTTTTTATTTACCTTAGCTAATTCAGTTTCAAATTTTTTATCAAGTTCTCTAAATTTTTCTTGTGACTTTTCTAAATTAGTCTTATAATATGATTCATTTTCAGGATCTATGGATGAAAGTTTCTTATATATCGTATCTAACTGTTCAATAGCATTTTTTACACTCAACCATGTATGTGGATTTATAAGCTCGTTACCATCTGTTAATCCATCTCCCTGTTTTAGTAAAGTTAATCCTTGAGATAAATTTAAAAACTTATCCTTATTGCCTACCGCTTTTTCTAAATCAGGAATAAAACTTTCCATATTAGCACCGTTATATATAATTAAATCTGATTTTATAATATTTTTCATATCATCAGTCTTTAATTCAAATGAATGCGGTTCTTCATTACCCTTTATTATCATTTTTACATCCATTTTATCTCCAACAATCATCTTTGTAAGATCTGCTACAGGAAAGAAAGTGGTATATACTAATTTTTTACCATCTTTTTTATCTGTACCATCATTAGCCATTTTATTTTTTACAATATCAGCACTATTTTTTCCACAAGCTGTAAAAACAACGCATAATATAAGCAAAAAAGCAACAATATTTATTCTCTTATTCACTATTTTTCCCTCCAAATTAATATTTTAGATAATTAAATGAGAATGATTATCATTATTATTATAGTATATTATTTTAATTTTAGCAAATAAAAAAGAGAATTAGAATTTTTAAGTTCTAATTCTCTCAAAAATTACTTTATCATTTTCTAAACCGCTTTTATATCTTATGTATGTTTAATAAGTAAATAAAACTAATAGTTTTTTTTATTTATCAATTGCCAATTTACAAAATAACTTTCCAACAAAATGCATTACCACCATTATTAATGAATATAAGAGCAATACAAATATATAATATAAAATTCCTTGCAATGGCATTAAATTTTTCACAACATTTGGTGCTTCAACTAAAAATCCATAGTTTGCTTTTGGATAATAGTTTCTTAATAATAAAGTAAAAATCATTACACATAAATTATAAATAGCTGTAAATTTAACTGTAAATAATAAATCTTTCTTATCCAGACTTTCTTTTCTAACTACAATATTGTATATCGCAATTAAAAAGATTAAATAGTGGAAGATAAAAAATTGGAAATTTGTATAATGCGGAAATCTAAATGCATATGGCTCAGGCATAAGTATAGCTAATATACCTCCCATTAGCCCCCAATATATTCCTATTTTTCTCAATATTTTATTTCCTATAAATATATCATAAATAAAAAACCAAGCTACAATTCTACAATTATAAACCGGTAATGATGCTTCAAGAGTATAAAACCCTGAAGTAACCATCCATATAAACATCATAATCTTATCACTTAACAATAATATTCCCATTAATTTAAGTAAATTTTCTTGCTTTTTCCTATCTTTGTTTTTAAAACTTATTACAAAAATAGTTAGTAATATTAAAATAATAATTGCACTTAAATGAAAAGTACTCAATAACCCAAATGAATTATTATCTAGATTATTTCTAAAAAAATATTTTATAAAATTCATATAATTCTCCCTAAAGCAAAGTTATAATAATTATATCAAAATTTTAACACATTTAATATAACAATTCTGTAAAAAATTTAAAACTATTATATTATCCATCATCAACAATATGATAAATGCTTGTTGTTAAAATTAAATTTTTCAATATTATATGTTATAATTTAAATGAAAAATTATTTGGAGGTTTATAATGGAAATTATTATTACAAAAAATTATGATGAAATGAGTAAAAAAGCTGCTGATATAGTTGCAAATACTATAAAAGAAAATCCTAATGCTATTTTGGGTTTAGCAACAGGTTCAACACCTATAGGACTTTATAAAGAATTAATAAATAAAAATGAAAATAAGGAAATTTCATTTAAAAATATTAAATCTGTAAATTTAGATGAATACATAGGTCTTTCCGGAGAGCATAAACAAAGTTATAGATATTTTATGAACAAAAATTTATTTAATCATATTGATATTGATAAAAATAATACATATGTTCCAAACGGAAAAGCTGAAGATTTTTTAGAAGAATGTAAAAATTATGAAAAGATAATAGATGATTTAGGTGGACAAGATATTCAAATTTTAGGAATCGGAGAAAATGGACACATAGGATTTAATGAACCTTCAAGTAAATTAGAATTATATACTCACATAGAAGATTTGCAAGAATCAACAATAAATGCTAATTCAAGATTTTTTGAAAAAATTAAAGATGTTCCCACAACAGCTATTTCAATGGGAATGGGAAGTATATTTAAGGCTAAAAAAATTATATTATTAGCTTCAGGAGTTAAAAAAGCAAAAATAATGAACACATTAAAAGATAGTGTAATATCCCCACTAATCCCTGCAAGCTTCCTAAAACTTCACAAAAATGTAATTGTAATAATGGACGAAGAAGCTGGCAGTTTATATGTAAACGAAGAAATTTCTAAGTAAAAAGAATTTTTAAATATTTCATATTTTTCTAATATTATTGAAAATTAATTATTTACAGGTAAATTTTATTAAAAAAGTTAGAAATTTACCTGTAAATTTTTATATACTTTGATGCATTTCTCAATAAATTCTTTTAATTTTTGAGCTGTTAAATAGTTCTTCATCAGTCAAATAAATCTTTACTAAATCTCTAATAAAATATTTATAAAATTTAGAATCTGCATCTGAAGCACAAATTGTTTTATACCATGTTCCTCTTTGCATATAATCATCACTAATAACTTTATAGTATTTTTCATCATCTATTAATTCATTATTTATAAATATATTAAATGGATTTTTTTGGACTTTAACATTTTTACTAAATCCTAGAGTTCCCAAAACACTTCCTCTAAATCCTGCACCTTTACCTGACTGAGTTATAAATTTTTTATCAAATGACTGCTTAACTGCTTCTTTAATATTTATTCCTTTAACATGAAAAATCGTTGGATTTAATTTGGAAGGGAATATTTTTAATAAAGATTTTTTTGACACAGGTCTAACTAAATCATTTTCGGCAATACCATTATGCATAATTGCTAAATCAGCTTTTTTATATTTCATTAAGGCATCGCATATAAAATTGATTAACTCATTTTCTTCAAAAGGATTAAATTTAAGTTCAGAATTTAATAACAATTCTTTTGACATAATATTTTCTGCATGCTTAATTTTTTTACCTAATAACTTATCAAATTTTTCATTTTCAATTTCATCTAAATAAATTTGTTTGTTTTCTATCAATTTAATTTTATTACCCGATATATCTAATGAAATTTTACCCAATGCTTCTCCACGCCCTGACATTGAATAATTACCTTCATTCTTAATAATATGTGTATGTGCTCCGAAAATAAAATCCATTTCAGGTATTTCTTTAAGTATCATATCATCAACAATATGTCCACTATGTGAAAGATATATTATATAGTCATATTTTCCTTTATATTTATTAAGCTCATTTTTCAAAGACTTAATTGAATCTTGTGTTTTAAGATTACCAAGTTCAAAAAATTTATTATATTTCCCATGTTCTCCTTTATCATCAAAATAAGGTGCAGAACTTAATATTAAAAATTTTTTACCAAACTTTTCCAATATTTCAGATTTTTTCAAACCAGGTATATCTTTATCATTAGCATCTGTCAAATTTGAGCATATCATAGGGTATTTATTTACAAGTTTTGACAAACTGTCAAACTCTAAATCTATTTCATTATTTCCTATTCCCATTAAATCTAATTTACATTCCATCAATAAATCTAATGCCGACTCTCCCTTGTCTGAATCAACGACAACGCTCATTAAATCACAATAATCACCACCATCTAAATAAATATCATTTTCAGTTTTATTTTCCATCATAAACTTATGGACTTTCCTTAAAAAACTATAATTTGAATGTATATCATTTGTATGATAAAAATTTATAATCATATTTCTCCTTTACCTTTAATTAATAATATATTGTTTAATATATTATATTAATTTTTAAAAACATTTTCAAAAAACAAACGCACAAAAAAGAGGGAGAATGTTCTTTTCTGTGCGTTTACTTAAACACTTGATATTTATCTGTCGCCTTTCGACATGATTATTGTATCAAACTTTTATAGATTTTTATTATCATATTAAAAAAATTTAGAGAAAGTTTTAAGAAAAATTATACGTGATGTTAAACAATACTAGAATTCATCAAAGTGGATATAGTCTGTATTTACACCTTTTGCTATCAGTGATTTTACAATACCACTAATCATAGCTGGCGAACCACATATATACGCTGTATAAGTCTTATATTCTTCAATATATTTATCAATTGAATTATTTACTCTACCTATGTCTCCATCCCAATTATCTGATTCTTCCGGTCTGGATAGTGTAGGCATAAACTTGAAGTCATGCAATTTCTCTTCAAACATTTTCATCTCTTCTAATAAAAATAAATCAGATTTTGTTTTTGCTCCAAAGTAAAATCTGGCAGTTTTTTTAATATCATTATCTAGCATATGATATAATATCGATCTTATAGGTGCAAATCCTGTCCCTGCCGCAACCATTACTATTTCATCATTATCATCATCATTATAATAGAAATCTCCAAATGGTCCAAATAAAGTAATTTTATCTCCAACATTTAATACTTTATGTACATATGTTGAAACTCTCCCATCTAAAACTTGGCCAATTAATAATTCAACATGTTTATCATCTTTAGTTGACGATGCAATTGAATATGCTCTATCCCAAGCTTCATCTTGAGCATTATAATCATCTCCTTTTGGATATGGTTTTGATTGTAATTGTAAAAACTGTCCGGGTTTAAAATTAATTGTTTTTTTTCCCATTAATTCCATTCTAATTTTTACGATTTTATCCGTCATTGGAATTTTTTCAATAAGTATCGCCTCAAATTCTTGTACATTGAATAATTCTTCAGGAATTTCAATATCAATATCACTTTTAACCTTTAATTGACATGATAATCTTACATCTGATTCTAATTCCGCTTTGGTTAACAAAGGCTTTTCTGTAGCTAAAACAGGACCAGCACCATTATTAACTTTACATTTACAATATCCACATGTCCCCTTTCCACCACATGCTGATGGTAAAAATATTTTTTCATTTTTTAGTGCATTTAAAAGTGACTGTCCACCTTCTACTTTTAAATTTTTTTCACTATTAATTTTTAATTCTACAAATCCATAATTATTTAAAACCTTATGTGCAATTGTAAGTATAATCGCAAATATAGAAGAGATTATAGCAACTATAAATGTTGTTGTTAGTACTTGAATCATAAATCCCTCCTTCTTTCTATGAAATTGGAACCATACCTGAGAATCCGATAAATGCCATTGCCATTATACCTGTTATAATAAGCGTAATTGGAGCCCCTTGAAGTCCTTTTGGTAAGGCATTTTCATTCATTCTCGCTCTGATACCAGCCATTGAAATAATAGCTAACGCCCAACCTATACCTGAACCAATCCCAAATAACAATGATTGTAAAAAATTATATTCTCTTGTAACCATAAATAATGTAACACCTAAGATTGCACAATTTACAGTTATAAGTGGTAAAAAAATTCCCAATGCATGGTAAAGATTTGGAACATATCTTTCTAAAATCATTTCTAAAATTTGAACAAATGCGGCTATAACAACTATAAAGATAATGTAATTTAAGTATTCAATACCTAATGATACCATTAGCTTATTCATAAAGTAGTTAAGAACTGTTGTAATTGACAGTACAAATGTTACAGCAATCCCTAAACCTGTTGCTGTTTCAACTTCCTTACTTACAGAAATAAATGAACACATCCCTAAAAAATTACTAAAAATCATATTACTTGTAAATATAGAAGCAAAAAATATAACTAAGGGATTAATATACATTATTTAACCTCCTTCTTATCTTTATTAATAAAGTTATACATTATCCACATAATAATTGGCAAAACGAAGAATGCTCCAGGAGGCATTATCATTAATGTCCATGTAGTTGCTGTTTTAGGTAAAATTTGGAATCCAAATAAAGTACCAAAACCTAATAATTCTCTTATGACAGCCACCGCTAATAAAACTAATGTGTATCCAAGACCTGCTGACATGCCATCTATTAATGAAGCAACAGGTGAATTAACCATCGCAAAGCTCTCAGCCCTACCCATTATAATACAATTTGTAATTATTAAACCAACATATGGTCCTAATGTTTTGCTCATATCCGGCATAAATGCCTTTAAATAAATATCAACAATAATTACAAAAAAAGAAATAATAAATACTTGTACAACCATTCTTATATGTTTTGGGATAATATCTTTTATAATTGAAATTACAAAAGATGATAATCCCGTTGTGAAAATCAAAGCTAATCCCATAATCAAAGAGTTTTTAGCTGAATTTGTTACAGCTAAAGCTGAACATATACCTATAATTTGCACTAAAACAGGATTATCATATAATAATTGATCCTTAAATATTTTAATATATTTATTCATTAATTATTTTCTCCCATTGTCTTTATAAATTTTGCTAAATCACCAGACACTAATTTTACAACTGAAAGAGAGGTCATTGTAGCCCCTGATATAGAATCAACTTTTTTATCAATATCTTTTAACCTAATATTTCTATATTGTTCTTTATAAAATGATTCCTCAATACGTCCTCCTAAACCTGGAGTTTCAGATTGCCTTATAAAATCAAGCCCTAAAATTGTATTGTAATCCTGACTTAAAGCAACATAAGCTTCGATTGGTCCCCACAATCCCGATCCTTGCACTGAAACTGCATATGCTTTTTTCCCTTCTTTTTCATATTTAAAAATTGGTTTATTGTTATATTTTTTATCAGTTTTTTTAATATTTTTTGTAAATTTATTATCTACATCTTTTTGTGTACCATCATTTTCTATTGAAAAAATATATAATATTTTCTTTTTTAGCTCAAACTCAGCATTTTTAGCAACTAATGATTTAGTATGTTCATTTAACATAGCTAATAAAAATGTTAGCACAGTCGATAAAACCAGCATAAAAAGTGCCGGATAAACTAATGATTTTTTATTCTTATTAATCATTAGCCACCGCCTTTTTAACAATTGTTGATTTTTTTGCTAATCTTTTCTTTCTATTTACTTCCTTAAATATATAATCAATTACAGGAGCAAATACTTCGGCAATTAAAATCGCAAACATCGTTCCTCCCGGAAATAAAGAAAATCCTCTTATAATAACTACTGTAAATCCAATCATAATTCCATAAATCCATTTTGCTTGAACTTGTTTTGGTGCGGATATTGGATCTGTTGACATAAATACTGTACCAAATATAAATCCTCCTACTAACAATCCTTGTAACGGTGGTAAAATATCTCCTTGAACACCGATTAAAATCAAAGCATATGATGTTACTACAAATCCAATTAATGATGATACCATAATTTCCCATGATGCAACTTTTTTATAAATCATATATGCTCCACCTAGGATAATTAATAAAGTTGATATTTCACCAATAGATCCAGCAATATTACCCAAAAATAAATTTAATACACTTACTGTACTCCCATTAATTTTTAAATCGAGTAATGGTGTTGGGCTTGCAGTATGATCTAAAACAGGAGTTATCCACTTTGCAAATCCACCTAAACCACTAATTAATCTTTCTGAATTTGCAGCTTGATTAAATGTTAACATCGGTGTCGAAAAATTTATATAAATAAATGCTCTACCAACTATCGCAGGATTAAATACATTTTTACCAAATCCTCCAAATACTTCTTTACCAAAAAAAATACCAAATGCCACCCCTACACCAGACATCCAAAATGGTAATCCCGGAGATAATGTTAATGTAAATAAAATCGCCGTTACAATAGCAGCTTCTGTAATTTGAGCTTTTTTATACATATATTTTTCTGATAAATACTCCACTGTACATGCCACAATTATGTTGAAAACTAATAGTGCTAGTGTTCTCCATCCAAAAACATAAATTCCATAAATAATTATAGGTGACACAGCTATGAGTACAGTTCTCATCATATTTTGTTTCTTAAAAAATTTAGAAAACATAGTTCCTCCCTTTTATTGTATCCATATAATAATATCACTTATTATATACATTTTAAATGTTTTACATATATTAGTATTTTTCTTAAAACTCTTTCCTTGATAATTGTCATTTCTATTTCTATTTTATTTATATAATTTTACCTAAATTTTAATCGCATAATCATATACTATTTTTATATTTTATTTGAAAATTTCAATAAAAAAATATGCTGAATCAAAAATCATTAAATTTTGACCCAACATAATAAATAATTTCAAATTAATCATCTAAATTTACAGGTTCTTCTAACTTTTCAGGATTATTTAAATATCTGAAAAATCTTCTCATTGCTGCTGCATAATAAAATCCATCACAAATTCTTTCATCTATTACAAATCCTATATTCATAATTTTTTCTTCTATAAACTTATCCTTTTTCTTAACAATTTTCTTTCCTTTTTTACCTATTGAAAGAAAAGCTCCAATTGTCCCCAAATTATAAATATGGTGTAATGCGGCATCAAGCCCTATAGACCCTAAATTTGTTATAAATGCAGATGCATGAAATGGGCTTGCTTCTAGTGCACTGCTCGGTATCATATTAATTTTATCTAAAAATTTAATACTTCCAACTAAAAATTTTAATATGAATAAAGGTGTTTTTGAAAGTCCTTTAACAAATATATCTGTTGCATTTTTACCATCAGTATTTGTATCTTTTTCAGCCTGGATTTCTTTATTTAGTATTTCTCTAACTTGAAGAGGAGTTTCATCCCCCTTAAATTTAAATTTAAGAGTAGTTTCAGCTGCATCTTCTGTCATTGCTTTTTTTACTACCATGGAAATAATTATTTCATTTCTCATATAATATCTTCCATTTATAATAAATTGATTAATTTTAGGTTTTTCTCTATATGTTCTTGCCATAGCTGCATAAATTATATGCATATACGACAATCTAATCCCTGTTTCATCATATACTTTTCTAATATAAGCATCAAAAGGCTCTAAAGAAATTTCTTGATTTAAAGCGACTAAAGCATCATTTCTTTCTTTCATTATTAAAGGTATAAATCTTGAAAAAGGATCTACTTCTATCTTATAACCATCTTTTCTCCTAAAAAACATAATTGCTCCTATAAAATTTAATTCATTACTACTTTACCATATATTTGTTTATTTGTAATTTATTTATTGATTCTAATTAGATTATATATATAATAGTCTCTTTTTACAATTAATAGTATTCACATCTTTTACTAAATATTAAACTTTGTAAATCTTAAATATTAAATTTTTTTAATATTTTAAAAACGCTTTATGTATATAAATTTATTTAAATATATTTTATAACAAAACATAAAAATATAAAATCGAATCATTTTTTCAAAAATATTGATTTTTACATGAATTATTCTATTATAACATTTCAATATCGCAAACATTTGCATGATAAATTATAAATTTTTAGCATTTTCATTAATTAAAAGTAATTTAAATAAAATTTGACACTTTGAAAATTAATATATATACTATAGATATAACCGCAACCGTTTTCATTAGGTTGTAAAAATATAGGAGGAAATATGAAAAAAAATTTAAAAAGTCTAGTAGCTTCGATGCTAGCATTCACTTTGGTTTTAAGTGCATGTAATACTTCTAAGCCAAAAACAAAAGAAGTTGAAAAAACAACAACCGGAAAATTAAAAGGCGAAATCACTGTTCAAGCTGAAAAAGGTTGGATGGATTACTATAAAAAAGTGGTAGATAAAATCACAAAAGCTAACCCGGATTCAAAGATTAAACTAAAAGAAATAGCATCATTTGATCACCTGGGTGTAATTCAAAAAACAGATGCAACAAATAAGGACGTTGCTGACGTATTTGCACTTCCAGCAGATAAATTCACAGAATTAGCAGATAACAATGTTTTAGGAGCACTTCCTGCTGCTGAAATGGCAAAAGAATTAGGCGGATTTGATGATTTTGATAAAGGATTAGGTGGACAATTCAAAAAAGATAAAGATTATCTTGCATTCCCTTACAATATTGAATCATTGGTTACATTTGTAAACAAAAAGAATGCAGAAACATTAAAGATTGATCATACAAAACCATTTGAAATTACAGCTCAAAAAGATGCAGCTACAGTTTTATTACCATTCTTTGATGCATGGTTTGGTGTAGCTCCAAACAATGCTGGTGGTTTAGATTTATTAGCAAAGAAAGATAAAAAATTTACTTCAACATATGCAAATCCATATGATAAATTAACAGCAGATCAAAAAGCTGTATTTGATGGAGTTTATGGATATTGGAAATTAAATAAAGACGCTGGCACACCATTATTTGATGCTGAAGCAGGTTGGGGATATATCGATAAAGAATTTACAACAGGCGGAAAAGGTGTTATAAGATTAGATGGACCTTGGTCAACAGCTGGTAAAGGTGTTATAGCTAAAGAAATTAAAGCAGGAAACATTGAAGTTTATCCAATTAACCACATAACAGTTGCAGGTAAAGCATTTACTCACTGGAAAGGTGGTTGGGCATTAGGAATCAACGCAAGAATTGAAGCTGATAAAAATAAAGTGGCATTAGCTACAGCATTCATTAAAGAACTTGTTAACCCTGCAAATGCTGTTGATATATATAAATCAACAGGTAAAATTTTAGGTAACGTAAAAGCTGATGTTTATAAAGCATCTGATTTATCAGAAATCGACAAGAAAGTTATAACAAACGTAATTGAATCATACAAAGTTTCTCCAGCAAGACCATTATTCAAAGAATTTGGACAAGTTTGGGATACATGGAAAAATTCAGTATTATCTTGGAATTCTGTTAAACCAGCTGATGCAGCCGCAGCATACAAAGAATTAAACGCTGCTTTCACATCAATGTTAGAACAACTTAAGTAATTAAAAGCAAATAAAATATAGTGAATAGCCAAAACTTAAGTTTTGGCTATTCCTATATTTACAGGTAATTATGGAAAATAGAAATATTAAATATAAAAAAGAAAAAAAAACAGTTAATAGATTACTAATAATAACAGCACTGATAATTTTTATAGCATCATTGGAAGCTTTTAATCTTGGAAAAAATCAAGACTTATTAAAAGTTTTCTTAGAGCTTAATAAAAATAATTCCCCTTCAGATTATATGGGAATTATAATAACAAATTATTTTTATAATATATTTGAAGTGATTTTAATAACCTTATTTACATTTTTCACCTATAAAAAATACGGTATATCAAAATTATTTAAAATTATATTTTCTTTAATAATTTTAATAAAAACTATTAACATTATAATTTCTTTTAAAACAAATTCAATTTTTTACTATTTGATAGTTTTGTTATATATATGCTATCTTTTAGTTATAATAAAAGCACCAATTACAAAAAGGAAGGTAAACTATGGCTTATTCAAAAACCATTAAGGATAGTGTAGGACGTGAATATCCAAGAAAAAATCAATATATTATTGATTTAATAAATGCATCTCCTTCTGATAGAAAGAAACTTGAATCTAATAGAAAAAATCATCCTTATATCAAAAAATTAGATGAATTTTTAGAAAAAGAAAAAAACTTTTTAACAAAAATTGAAAATGAAGCAAAAAATAGATTCAAAGATGTACAAGATAAAAAAATTGCATACCTACAAGAGAGAGAATTTAAGGCAAATAAAAAATTAGACTTTTATAAAGATTATGTTGATTTATCATATGAAGCACAATTCAATTATAATTTGGCTGAAAGAGAATTGCGTCATATTCCTGATATGATTAAAAATGATGAAAATCTAAAAAAACAATTAAAATTCAAAGAACAAAAATTAGCTAATATCACACAAAAAGAAACTGATGAAGCAAAAAAAATAATTCAACAAAAAACTGAAGAAAGAAATAATCAACTTCAAGCTGAACTTATAGAGTTAAATAAGAAATATTCTGAAGGATTAATTTCTAAAAAGGCCTTAACCACAGAACAAAAGATTAGAAAAAGATCAGCAAAAGAAGATATAACTGCTTTTTCTTATATTGATAAGAAAAAAGCAACACAAGAAGATATTAAAAATATTAAGCATCATCTAAATATAGATTATAAATCAAAGATGAATGTATTAAATTCTGATATCTCTGACGTAAGAAGAAAAACTCCTATAGAAGTAGAAAAGAAACACCCAATATTGTCATATCTAACATTCCCTATTCCGGGATTAGGACAACTATTAAATAAACAATATGTAAAAGCACTATTATTTTTCATAGGTACATTATTTATTTATTTTGTTGCAATACCATATGCTCTTGGATTTGGAAATTACCAAGGTGAAGGTATCTCAGGACTTATAAGTCTTGCGGAAGGTGGTAAAAGATTAGATAAATCAATTATATTTATGATAGAAGGTATTATTTCAATATTTTTACTTTTAATATCTATATTCATATACTATATATCATTTGTTGATGTATATAAAGTTGAAAAGAAAGAAATTGAGGGTGTAAGAAGAAATGTATGGTTTGAAACTAAGGAAGCAATTCTAACAGATGGATTCCCTTATTTAGTAATATCCCCTGCTTCAATAGCAATTATATTCATAGTTTTAGTACCAATATTTACAACAATTTTAATTTCATTTACTAATTATGATCCAAATAATCAAGCTAAATTTACTTGGAGTGGATTGCAAAATTATAAATTACTTGCATTAGGACAAGGAGTTGCCGGTAAAGCATTCTGGCCAATCGTATTGTGGACATTAATCTGGACATTTGCTTCAACTACATTAGCAATTGCAATTGGTTTTATATTATCATTAATTGCAAATCAAGAAAGAATAAAGTTTAAGGGACTATTTAGAACGATTTATTTATTACCATGGGCTGTTCCTGCATTTATTACTATAATGTTCTTCTCTCAAATGTTTGCAAAAGGTGGACCAATCACTGAAATGATTAACAAAATATTTGGAATTGCACTAGATGTTAAAAATAATACATTCCAAACAAGATTAGTTCTTATACTATTACAAGGATGGCTAGGTTCAGCATATGTATTTTTATTATCAACAGGTATTTTACAAGGTATACCTTCTGATTTATATGAAGCGGCTGAAATTGATGGAGCAACTGGTTTTAAGAAAACATGGAGAATCACTATTCCTTTAGTATTATTCCAAACTGCCCCTCTTCTAATCGGACAATACACATTTAACTTTAATAATTTTTCGATTATTCACTTATTTAATGGAGGTGGTCCATTTAATCCTTCAGTATATGGTAATGTAGCCGGTTCAACAGACTTGTTAATTTCATATATTTATAAATTAACTATAACAAGTAACTATCAAGCTCTAGGAGCTGCTGTAACAATAGTTATTTCACTTATAATCATGTTCTTCTCATGGTTAGGATTTAGAAATACAAAAGCATTTAAGGGGAACTAATATGTTTAAGAGAAAAAATAAAAATAATGGTTTATATTTATCTGATAAACAACCGTTAAACACTGTTGGTAAAATACTTCTTGTGCTTTCCTACGCAATTTTAATTGCTTGGGCAATAGCCATTATTTGGCCATTAGCAGCAATGGTAATATCAAGTTTCAACGGTAATCAAGGAAAATATATCTCTCTTTCAGGTGCATTTTCCTTCTCATTTAAAAATTTTGAATACTTATTTGAAAATACAAACTTTTTAATTTGGACAAAAAATACAATTTTAATCGCTATAGCAACAGCTTTATTTACACTATTAATCGTATCGTTTACAGGATATGCTTATTCAAGATATAGATTTAAAGGAAAAAAAGCCAGCTTAATGGGTATTATGCTTATTCAAACAATTCCGGCATTTGCGGGTATTACGGCTTATTATGCAATACACTCGATTATTTCAGGTATTGTTCCAATATTTAGTAGAACAGCTATGTTAATTTTAATTTATTCAGCCGGTGGTATTGCAGGTAATACATTTATCCTAAAAGGATATATTGATTCCATTTCAAACGAATTAGATGAAGCTGCTAGAATTGACGGATGTTCAAATTTTCAAGTATATAGATTAATTATTATGCCAATAGCAAAACCAATGTTAGCAATAATTGCATTATGGTCATTTATAGGTCCATTTATGGATTATATGTTACCTGCAGTATTATTAACAAGCAATGAAGAATATACTTTGGCAACAGGTCTATTTACATTAATACAAGATATGAGAACAATGAACGCTCCTGCTTTTGCTGCAGGTGGATTATTAACAGCAATTCCTATCGTAGTATTATTTATGAGTTTACAAAATCAATTAGTATCCGGATTAAGTAAGGGTTCAGTAAAAGGTTAGGAGATTAAAATGAAAGTTACATTAAATAATTTAGGTAAAAAATATGAAGGTAGAGATAAATTTACAATAAGACATATTGATTTAACAATTGAAGATAAAGAATTTTGTGCAATTTTAGGACCTTCAGGATGTGGGAAATCTACATTATTAAGAATGATTGCCGGATTAAATTCCATAACAGAAGGCGAATTAATTTTTGGTGACAAATTAATGAATAAGGTTGCACCAAAAGATAGAGATATAGCTATGGTATTCCAATCATATGCATTGTATCCTCACTTGACTGTATATGATAATATGGCATTTTCATTACAAATGAAAAATGAAAGAAAAGAAGTTATCCATAAGAGAGTTATGGAAGCAGCAGAAATTTTACAATTAAAAGAATATCTATATTCTAAACCATCCGATATTTCCGGAGGGCAAAGACAGAGAGTTGCATTAGGTAGAGCTATGGTTAGAAAACCGGGGGTATTCTTAATGGACGAGCCATTATCAAACTTGGATGCCAAACTTCGTGAACACATGAGAGTTGAACTTGTTAGATTACACAAACAACTAGGAACAACATCTATATACGTAACACATGATCAAACAGAAGCTATGACAATGGCTGATAAAATTATTCTTTTAGATAAAGGAAAAATACAACAATTCGGTAAACCGGAAGAATTTTATAACCAACCGGCTAACTTATTCGTTGCAGGATTTATTGGCTCCCCTACGATGAATATATTCAAAGGGAAATATCAAAATGGTCAATTCATTTCAGAAAATGGCTTAATTAAGCTTACGCCAAAACACGAAGATCAGGTAAAATTAAAAAATCATAGTGATAAATCCATTTACTTAGGTATAAGAGCTGAAAGATTCTTAGCTAAAGATTCTGAAAATGCTCTTAAAGGAAGAATTGATGTTGTTGAAAATTTAGGTAAAGAAAAAATTCTTTATGTAAAATTAGATGATGAATCCGAAGTAGTTATTTCTCAACCCGGTCATTTTAAATATGATATAGATGAAATTCATAACTTCACATTTGATTTAGATGCTTTACATTTCTTTGACGGAGAAACAACAAATAGAATTAATTAAAGGAAAAATATATGACAAGAAAAGTTACAATTAGAGATGTAGCATATTTAGCTGGGGTAAGTATATCCACTGTATCAAGAGTAGTTTCCAACAAAGTTAATGTCAATGAAATTACTAGACAAAAAGTTCAACGTGCAATTGATAAAACAGGATATGAACCTAATTATACAGCTAGAGCTCTTGCAACAAAAAATACTGATACAATAGCAGTAATTATTGATAGAACTCCTAGTAAAGGTTTTGCCAATTCATTCTTTCTAGATATACTTGATGCAATTGCGACTAGATTAAATTTTTATAGTAAAGATATGCTTTTGGTTTTTTCTGATGGAAAAAATTCAACTGAGTATAGTAAAGTTAAATCACTAATACAGTCAAATAAAATTGATGGAGTGATAAAACTGTCTGTACAAAAAAATGATAAAACAATTAATTTCTTAAAAGAATCCAGTAAACCTACTGTAGTTGTAGGTAGACCTAATAGTAAAAATATGCTTAGCGTAAATAATGATAACCCAAAAGCAATGCAAAATGCTGTAAACTTTTTGATAAAAAAGGGTGCAAAAAAACCTGCATTTGTAGGCGGAAATAAAGAATATATAGTTACAATAGATAGACAAGAAGGATTTGAGCTGGCACTCAAAAAACATATGATAAATTATGATGAAAATGATATGTATTATGTTGATTTTTCTATAGATGCAGGTTATGAACTTGCAGATACATTAATAGAAAAAGAATATGATTCAGTTGCTTGTACAGATGATTTAATTGCATATGGTATAGCAAAAAGGTATAATGAATTAGGTAAGTTTATAAAGATAATAAGTTTTAACAACACATACTTATCAAAAATATCAAATTTACCATTTTCAAGCGTAGACATAAACGCTAAACTACTAGGTAGAGAAGCTGTTGATTTAATAATGAATCCACAAGCTTCTCAAAAACAAACAATAGTAGATACAAAATTAATAGTTAGGAGTTAAAAATGTTAGATGAAAAATACAATTTTCAAAAAGTGAACGATAATAGAACTTCCGGAGTTTTGATGCACATTTCTTCTCTACCCGGACCTTATGGTATTGGTACTATGGGAGAAAATGCAAGAAAATTTGTTGACTTTTTAGTTAATGCAGGACAAACATATTGGCAAGTGCTACCAGTTGGTCCTACAAGTTATGGTGACAGTCCTTATCAATCTTTTTCAACATTTGCAGGTAATCCATACTTTATAGATTTAGAATATTTAAAAAATGATGGATTAATTACCCAAGAAGAATTAAATCCATTAAATGAAAATGTAGATATAGAAAAAATTGATTATGGTAGATTATACCATGAGAGATATGAAATATTAAGAAGGGCTTTTGAGAGATTTGATTTATCCTCTATTGATTTTTCGAGTTTCTGTAAACAAGAATCTTTCTGGCTAAATGATTTTTCATTATTTATGGCGTTAAAAGATGCTAATAATGGCAATTCATGGACACAATGGGATGAAAAATACAAATCAAGAAATAAACAAGCTCTTAAGGAATTTGAAGAAACAAATAAAAAAGATATATTCTTCCACCTATTTATCCAATATATTTTTTACAAACAATGGATAGCATTAAAAGAATATGCCAACTCCAGAGGAATAAAGATAATTGGTGATATTCCAATCTATGTTGCAGAAGATAGCTCAGATGTGTGGGCAAATCCTCAATTATTCTTATTAAAACCAGATTTAACCCCTGCATTTGTAGGAGGATGTCCTCCGGATGCATTTTCAGACGCAGGTCAATTATGGGGAAATCCTGTATATAACTGGGATGAAAATAAAAAGGAAAACTATAGATGGTGGATTGAAAGAATCAGATCATCATTCAAAATATTTGACTGTGTAAGAATTGACCACTTTAGAGGTTTTGAATCATTTTGGCAAATACCTGCAGGAGATGACACTGCCAAAAATGGTTCATGGCAAAAAGGTCCAGCTTACGACCTATTTAGACAAATCAAAGAAGATTTAGGCGATTTACCAATTATTGCTGAAGATTTAGGTTACATGACTAAAGAAGTTTATGAGTTTAGACAACAAACGGCATTCCCAGGAATGAAGATCATTCAATTTGCATTCAACGAAGAAATGAACAGTGAACATATTCCTCACAACTATACAACAGACTATGTAGTATATGCAGGGACACACGACAATGAAACACTTCGTGGATGGATTGATAATCAAGACCATGCTCTGTTACAAAGAGCAAAAGAATATGCAGGTTTAACCGAAGAAGAAGGTTACAACTGGGGTATCATCAGACTTTGTATGACATCAGTTGCAGACACAGCTATATTCCAATTACAAGATTTATTAGACCTAGGAAACTGGGCAAGAATGAATCTACCCGGAACATTAGGCACAAACTGGCAATGGAGAGCCAAAGAATTGCCTTCAAACGAATTAAAAGACAGATTATACAGATATACTAAAAACTCAAATAGATTAAGAAAATAAAAATAAAAAAAATCCACTTACGGCACTAGTCCTCGCTCCTATGGAGCTGCGGAGATGCCTAAGTGGATCTTTTTATTTTTTATGTAAATATTACAACTTTATCATCTTAAAGGAATAGCATTAAAAGTTTTATAGTTATTAAATTGTTTTGCATTTATAGTCTTATTGCTATTCAAATCAATAAATTTGTTATTATGCGTATCCATTTCTATAAAAATATCAGAATATGGTGCATAAAAAATTTGATTTCCATCAGATATTTTTGCAATTTCTTTTTTATCTGTAAAATTATAAAGTGAATAAATTGACTCTCCAGTTTCAAAATTATATTTTTCAATAAATAACTTTCCATTTTTATTTAAATATATATTACGAATATAATCTTCTTTTGATAATATATCTTCCTTATTTTTATACTTTGTAACTAAAATATTTTCTTTATTATTGTATTCATAAGCCAACTTTTCTAATTCTGTAACATAAATTTTATTTCCTGCTTTTTGCAAATCAGTACCTTTTGGTACATTTTGCTCATCTAATAATTTTTTTGTTTTAAAGTCATAAACTTTTAATGTCCAAATTTCTCTACCTAGTTGTGGTGAATCTAAAATAACATATAGTTTATTTTTCAATACTTTAAAACCATATACTATTTCATTAAAACTCATACATTCTTTTTCTCCAAATTTACAAATTTTCACCTTATATTCCGGATTAGGAAATTTAACAAACCCACCATTTTCATTGTAATATAAAATACCATCTTCTTCATCAATAATATCTGAAGAACTATCTAAAATCTTCTTAATAGTACCTTTATTTCTATCGACTTTTATAACTCCCCTAGGTCCATGATAATAAATATTATCGTTATAACATGTAACTCTGTCTAAATTTACCTTATTAAACTTATGACTTTCTAAAAATTTTCCATCTTCATCATATAAACTAATAATTGCTTTTATATCAATTTGAGAATTATGAGGAGATAATGTAATATATTTAGCATCTTTATTAATAATCCCGGATTTAACATGAATATATCCACATGCAGATAATATTATACAAATTGCAAACAAAATAAAAGTAAATTTCTTCAATTTCATTATTCTCTCCATTTATATAAATAATATGTATCATCGTCTGACATAATATCATAAGGAGAATAATGATATCCCCATTTTCCAGATGCTATATCATAACCTGCTTCTTTCCATGCATAATAAACTAATTCACTACAATAAAAAGTATCACTTCTTGGAATTATAGAATAAGCATATCCTATCTTATTATCAGCGTATTTATATGCAGTTCTATAATCTTGAGCCGATGCACCTCTAACTCTCATAATACCTCCTGTTTTACACTTTATCCAATAACCTTCAATTCTATTTTTATATAATTTCACGCCATCATCTTGATTTGCTTCAATAACATACCCAGATCCGTCTCCTCCAATACCTGCATGTCCATGACGAAATCCTAAAGTATAATTATCCATTGTTATAAAGATTTCACCATAAAAATTTCCATTTGTTGGAATATTTTTATTTTTTTTACCAGATGAATTTACAGAACCTCCTAAGCGTTTTAAAGATTCTACCGGCTTTAACGAATCAATAATCTTACATAATTCTTTTCTTTCATTATCATTTAATTCTTCATAACTTCTTACATTTTTGGAATCAAAATATTTATTTGTAGCTTCTATTGTGCCATAATAATCATTTATATCACTTTTAGCATTAACTCTTTCTATTGAGAATAATATAATAAATATTAAACACATTGAATTTTTTTTTTTTAATTTTTATCATTTATTTCTCTTTTTTTTGAAATCGATTTCTATAATTAAAATAGCAAATATTTAAAATAAAATCAATAAAATAATAATTACGATTTAGTTATATAAAACAACTCTACAATATATAGTATATAAAAAATCAAAAACTTCTTCTTACGCCACTAGTCCTCGGATTTCATCCTGCGGAGGTGGCTACGAAGAAGTTTTTGATTTTTTATTATATATTAGGATGTATATACTAATCTAAAAATAATCCATAAATTGAGGAAAATTTTTAGATTGACATTTGCATAAGAATTTATGTATATAATCAAAATTATCTTTTTATTGGGATTATGGGGGATTTTTTTGTGAAATCATGTAAAATAGTTATACAGGTAAAAATTTTTTAGAAAATCGTGTAAAATACCTCGAATTTTTGTGTACAGGTAAGAAAAATGGTAAAGTGTTAATGTCAACATAAAAATGTACAAAGTTGATTATATAAGAATGCACAGTTACTCCTCCCTTATATATTCTTTAAGTCTGTATGAATTTCCAGTAATAGATACGACTGTTGCATGATGTAACAATCTATCTATAATTGCCGAAGCTATTTTTTCATCATAAAATAACTTTGTCCATTCACTAAAATTTAAATTTGTTGTAATTATTGTACTTTTATTTTCATATCTCTTATCTATTATTTGAAATAATAATTTCTCATCACCTTCATTTAATGGTAAATATCCCATTTCATCAATTACTAGTAATTGATATTTTGAATAATGTTTTATCCTTTGTTCTAACCTATTCTCTATTTTTGCCCTTTTTAAGTTATCTATTAAATCCATACATTTAATAAAATATGTGCTTATTCTTTTTTTGCACTTTCTATTCCTATTGATGTTGCTAGATGTGTTTTTCCAACTCCGCTATTTCCAAAAAATATTATATTTTCATTATTTTCTAAAAACTTCAATGTACATAGCATTTTTATTTGGTTTTCATTAACTTCTGGATTAAAATTAAAATCAAAGTCATTTATTGTTTTAACATGTGGAAAATTTGCTACCTTTATCATTTGACTAGAGGCTACTTTTCTTTTATTTTCCACCTCATAATCTGTTAATTTAAGTAATCCATCAATTAATGATATATTTGAATTACTAGATTCATCTTCTAAATGAATTAGTATTTGCTTTAAGTTTAAGTACTCTAAATTAGAAACTAATCTTTCATAATTTACACTAGGAAGGGGTGTTAAGGAATCTTTTTCTATTTCTAATAAACTTAAAGGTATTTTATTTGTTCCTGTTTTTTATCTAAAGATACATGAAAAATTCTATACCTTGAGTAAGACAGTTGAAAAACAAAAATATTTAATTTAAGTATTTCTCCATCACTTGTAACAAATGAAATATCTTCCTTCCAATCAATTTGAGCTTGTTCACTTGCAGAAGTTTCAAATCTAATTTTGGTATCATTTTTATATGATTTTTTAGAAAAATATTTTTGGAAATTTTCATTTCTTGAAATATATCGTCTAAAGTTAGATTGACTAACATTTAAGTTGTGATTATCTTTTAAATACCTGTAAAGTATTGATTTAGAGTAAAACTTTTGAATTGAATTTTCATCTAAAAGTTCTTCAATTAAATCCTTAAAATCATTTATTTTTGAGGTTTTTTTCTTGTATTTTTTTTGTATAAATTTTTTTTAATGTTGATAAGTCTTCTAATTTTTTAACTTCTACGTATATATTGTTTGGATTAAATGAATATTGCATATATATCTCCTAATATTTAATATCTATTTATTTTATCAAATTGTTCATTGTTATTTAATCGTTTTTGTACATTATTATATTAGCATTAACAAATATCTAAAAAAGAATAATTTGTACTTAATATATGTACTGTAAAAAAAATGGTATTAGAATTTCAAACGATGTATAACAATTTAAATCTTAAAAAATATTAGTCCATAATCTAAACATAAACCAATAAATTATTTATTAAAAATAAATAAAGAAAAAATGAATACGAGATTCACAAATTAGTTAAAAGATATAGTCGAAGAGTAAAAAATAGAGCAAAAATAATTTTAAACCTCTAAACAAAATAGATACTATATACAGAAGGGATTTATATTATTTCTTTATAGAAATATATTTTTATATATGTTAAAATTAAATAAAATATTAAGACCAGCTATCAAATGTCAATAGATAAATGATTAATTGTTTGCAGTGCTCATGGAGTATAATTTTTTATCTAAGTTCTGTCAAGGGAGCGCACCTTGACAGAACTTAGATAAAAAATTACTTAAATTTGTGCACAGCAAACAAACCTAATAATTTAGGTGAAAAAAAACAATATTAACAATTAAATATTTGGAGTATACAACTTGTTATCACGCAACACTGCAAAAATGATGTTAGTAAGCTTCCTAGCAACTGCTCCAATAGCAGTACCATGAGCTTTTCCTCTATCTCTCATACCTTGATAGTATTTCGATAGAGCAGGATCTCTAAATGCAGCAACTGTAGCAGATAGCCAAATTGCTCTTCTTAAGTATGGTGAACCTCTTTTAGATATTTTAGTATTTGAAGCATTAAAATCTCCAGATTGCTTAACTGAAACATCAAGACCAGCATAAGCAACTAACTGACTTGCTTTTTCGAATCTTGAAATATCACCAATTTCGGAATAAATTGCAGCTCCAAGAACTTTTCCAACACCTGTAATGCTAGTGATTACTGGGCAAAGTTCATTAAGCATGAAAGAAATTTCTTCTTCAATTTCATAAATTTGATCTTCTAAAAATGAAATTTGGTTAATGATTTGTTTGATCTGAAAAGAAAAAGATTTTTTAGCAAATTTAATTCCAAAGGAGTTTGAAGCTGTAGATTGAATTTCTTGTGCTTTTTTTAGACCAAAACGCCCTTTACTACATTTAGAAAGAAGATTTGCTAATTCTTGTGCAGAAATGTTAATTAAATCTTCAGGTAAAGGATATTTGGATAATAGCTCTTTTGAAGCAACACCATAGATATTAGAAAAAAGTGTTGAGTATTCTGGAAAAACTTGGTCAAGAATAGCGACTAGTTTTCTTTTCCAATCAGAGCATTCATCAACTAAAGCAAATCTGTATCTAGAAAGATTTCTTAGTGCAAAAGCATCTTCATCAGAAAAATTTGAGATTGAGTATTCACCAAATCTCATGATTTGAGCGATGACAAAAGAGTCAATAGCATCATTTTTGGTTTGTCTTATGTACATTTTTCTGAAAGCTTCTGATTGAATTGGATTTATGACGATACAATTAAATCCAAGCTCTAGAAGAAAAGAATAAAGACTAAGCCAATAGTGACCAGTTGCTTCCATTCCAATAATGCAATTGTTAATATCAAGATTAAAATAATCAAGAAAATCCCTAAACTTTTCTAAACCTTTAATAGTATTAGAAAAAGATATACTTTTAGATAAGGATTTTCCGGAAGAGTCAATAATAGAAGCTTCGTGGTTTTTCTTTGCGATATCAATACCAATGTAAAACATAAAATCACCTAGTTTCAAAAAATTTAGATAGAGAAAGAACCCTCTAGAACTTTACGACAATGCAACCTCGTTAGACATACAGCAACGAATGTGCTATCCAGCTCATACGCATAAAGACGTAAAGAAGAGGCGTAACCCTTAATAAGGAAGACAAAAGCTTCAAGGAGAAAAACTACGACCTCTATCTATACAACTATTATCTCATAAAGAATATGAGATGAAAATAAAATATGTAGTTTTAACTACAACATTATTATACGAGGAGTATTATATGAAAATTTTTATCATATTATTATGTTTGCTTGCAATTGGATACAATTTTTATAATAAATCAAAAAATTTAATTTGCCAAAAATTATCTCCTGTAATTTATTTTCTTTTTACTTTGATCTTATTTTTAGGTTTAACTATATGGAGAATATATGACAATACTTTTTTGGGGTTAATAATCGTACTACTTTTTTCAATACTATTTATATCTAATTTTTATTCCATTGGAATAAGTAATAAGCATTTTTGTGTTTTTTTACCAAAATTATTTTTAGTTTTTAAAATACCATTCAACAAAGTCAAAAACATTACAATAGTAAATGAAAATAATAAATTAAAAATAATAATTGAAGCATATGGGGATAAATTTATTCAAATATATGATTTAAATTATGAAAAAAAATTTTTTGAAATTATAAACAATAATTCAAATATTAAAATTTTAAATTAATTCAGCTTAAAAGAAGAACAAATGTAATTGGAATATTTCCAAATACAAATTCGCTAATTAGATTAATGGGAAGTATATTAATTGAGGAATACGATAAATGGTCAGAAAAGAAATATAGAAATTACTATATGCCATCAATTATTGAACTAAGAAAAAAAACAAACTGAGCTAGAAAATTTAGCGAAAAAACAAGAATCAGTATAAAGGAGCGGAGCAAGTGTCAAAAGACAGTACGCTGGGCGAAGCCTAGGCAGCTCTTGACACTTGCTCACGGAAAACCCCTTTATGAGAAGAAAGTGCGTGAACTTTCTTTGCCTTCCAGCGAGGGCGAGTTCGGGCAGAGCCTGTAAAATTAATATTTAAAATTCGATTATTAACATTATAGATTTTACATCACTTTTAAGGCTTTACCATTTTTCTTACCTGTACACAAAAATTCGAGGTATTTTACACGATTTTCTAAAAAATTTTTACCTGTATAACTATTTTACATGATTTCACAAAAAAATCCCCCATAATCCCCATAAAAAGATAATTTTGATTATATACATAAATTCTTATGTAAATGTCAATCTAAAAATTTTCCTCAATTTATGGATTATTTTTAGATTAGTATATACATCCTAATATATAATAAAAAATCAAAAACTTCTTCGTAGCCACCTCCGCAGGATAAAATCCGAGGACTAGTGGCGTAAGAAGAAGTTTTGCATTTTTTAATTAAATTTAAACTCAATCACATTCATAAATTCTTCATCTTTTCTTAAGATGTAATTTGGTAAAAAGTCTTTATTTATAAAATCCGGTTCGTATTGTGCTTCGAAACAAATTCCTTGATGATTAAAGGATTTTGAGCCAATCATATTAATGTTATTTCCTATTGCATTTCCAGAATATACTACTACTGAAGGATATGATGTGTATACTTCCATGGAAATATTTTGAGATTTATTTTTTAAGGTAACATATGGAAGATTTCCATTTAATATAAATGTATGGTCATATCCACCAAATTTCAATGTTTGTACATGGGTTAAATTATCTAAAATACTTAAGGATTTTGGTGTTAATAAATCAAAGTCTGTGTTTTTTGCATCTTCTATTGAAATTGGTACACAATTATCAGCAGCAGCTAAGAATTTATCTGAATTTATTCGTAATTCATGATTTTTTATACTCTTGGTTTTATCTGCATTTAAATTGAAATATGCATGATTTGTGATATTTACTATTGTATCCTTATCTGATACTGCAAATATTTCTATTCTAAGTGTTGCATTGACTATAATGTATTTTACTTTTATATCAATATTTCCGGGATATCCAGAGTCTCCATCATTAAGTTTTGTTTTTAAGATAATGTATGGATTTACATCTTTTTCGCTAATTTCTACTAAATCCCAATACTTTTTAGTTAAATTAATATAGCCACCATGAATGCTGTAATCATTCTCATTATTGTCTAATTGATATATTTTTCCATTAAGTTCAAATTTTGCATTTGAAATTCTTCCTGCAACTCTACCAACCATAGCTCCTAAACATATTGGATTTTCAATATATTGCTCTATATTTTCATAGCTTAAAACACAATTTACATTTTTATATTGTAATTCGTAAATACTCGCTCCAATATTTAAAACTGTTAATTTTAGTCTGTCATTTTTTATAGTATATTTTTTTATATCTGACATAATATCTCCTATGTAAAAATCCAGAAAAGGTCAAGCCTAATCTGGATCATAATTATAATTTTACTCTTTCAAATTCTACATTTTCTTCATCAATATTCATCACAACATATGATTCATATTCTCCACCTCTATCATATCCTGCTGAACCCGGATTTATAATTGTTATTCCATCTATAACTTCATTATTAAATATATGAGTATGCCCATACATTACTATATCCGCTTCACATTCTTTTGCTTTATATATCAAATGTGTATTTCCAAAATAAACTTTTTCAAGATGGCCATGAGTTAAAAGAATTCTATGACCTTTTAATCTTATTAAATTATGATAAGGAACATATATTGCATTATAATCGTTATTACCTCTAACCATTTCAACAGGTATATCTGTATGATTTTTAATATATATCGCATCATCGACCATATCACCCAAATGAATTATTAGTTCAGCATCTTTATGTTTATCAAGTTCACTTATAAACGCATCTACTCTATAATGAGTATCCGAAACAATTAAAACTTTCATATCATGCTTCCAATTCTTCAAGGATAAATTTAAGATTCTCAATAGCTCGTCTTCTGTGATTTATAGATGTTCTCTCCTCATCACTCATTTGTGCTAAAGTTCTATTGAAATCTTTTACAATGAATATTGGATTATATCCAAATTTATTATCCCCTCTTTTTTCAGGAGAAATGAATCCATCTAATTTACCCTCAACATAGTGAACTTTTCCATCTCTTGTTATTAAACAAATGATTGTCATGAAATATGCTCTTCTGTCATTTAAATTTTCCAAATGACTTAATTCTTTAAGCATTTTTTCATTATTATCATCATAAGTTGCATTTTCACCTGCAAATCTTGCTGTAAAAACTCCCGGCTTGCCACCTAAAGCTTCTACAAATAATCCTGTATCATCAGCTATTACATTTTCATGAGTTAAATCAAATAAAGCCTTTGCTTTGATATAAGCATTTTCTCTTAAAGTTTTCCCTGTTTCTTCAACATCAAAATCTTCTAAATCAAGGTCTGACTTCAAAAGAAGTTCATGATTGTGTCCGATTATTTTTTTTATTTCTTTTATTTTATCTTTATTTGAACTTGAAAGAATTAATCTCATCGTTTTTCTAACTCCTCTTTAATCATCTTGCTTGCTTCTTGTGGATTAGCTTTGCCTTTTGATTGCTTCATAACTTGACCCATCAAGAATCCTAATGCTCTATCCCTACCGGCTTTAAAATCTTCGATTGATTGAGGATTTGCATTAAGTACTTCATTTACCAGATTTACTAAGAAATCAGAATCGTTATTTTGTTCCAATCCTAATTCAAGCATAACTTTTTGCGGATCTTCATTTGATTCAAAAATTTCTCTAAATATCTTCTTCCCTGAATTATTTGAAACTTTGCCATCTTTCACTAATTTTAATAATTTTGCAAAATTTTCTTTAGATAATTTCACCTGTGAGATTTCAATTTCATATTCTTTAAGTCTTCTCATCATTTCAGTTAATATCCATGACGAAACTAATGTAGGTTCATTAAATTCAGAAACTAAATCTTCAAAGTACATTGAAAGTTCTTTATCTTTGGATAAAACATTAGCGTCATATTCAGTTAATTTATACTCTTTAATAAATCTTTCTTTCTTTGCTCTTGGTAATTCCGGTAAATTATCTCTAATTTCCTTAATAAATTCATCTGATAAACTTACTCTTGGCATATCTGATTCAACAGTAAATCTATAATCATTTTCTTCATCTTTCTTTCTCATTAGAATTGTTGTACCTGATGCTTCATCCCATCTTCTTGTTTCTTTTGAAGATGTAATTCCTTTTTTCAAGTTTTCAGCTTGTCTTTTTTCTTCATATTGAATAGCTCTTTCAACAGCTCTGAATGAATTAAGATTTTTAACTTCAACTATTGCGTGTCTATTTCCCTCATCATCCTTAATATTTACATTAACATCACATCTTAATGAACCCTCTTCCATTTTTCCATCAGATGCTTCAATATATCTAAGTCTTTGTCTCAGATTTTCCAAGAACGCTCTTGCTTCTTCAGCACTTGAAATGTCAGGTTCAGTAACTATCTCTATAAGTGGAACACCTGCTCTATTAAAGTCTAAAAGAGTCTTTCCATCATCTGTATGTGTTGATTTTCCTGTATCTTCTTCAACGTGTATTCTTTGGATTCTAATTTTCTTTAATTCTTCACCTGATTCAATTTCTAAAAATCCGTGTTCTGCAAATGGCTCATCTTGTTGAGTAATTTGAAATCCTTTTGTTAAATCCGGATAAAAATATTTTTTTCTATCAAATTTCATTACTTGTCTGATATCACAATCAAATGCAATACCTGCCCTAATAGCTAATTCTAGTGCTTTTTTATTAATTCGTGGAAATGTCCCTACAATACCAAGACATACAGGGCAGACTAAAGTATTTGGAGCTTGTCCGAATTCATTTTTACATGAACAAAACATTTTTGTTTTTGTTAAAAGTTCTGTATGTATTTCTAAACCTACAATTGTTTTCACTTTAAGCCTCCTTCTACTTCTTCAGCAATTGCTAATAGTCTCATATCATCATATCTCTTACCTGCAATTTGAATTGAACCTAATACTCCTTCTTTCATAGGAATGGATATTGATGGAATATCAGATAAATTTGTTAGCATATTAAACATACCTACATCAAATGATGCATATGAATCAGCACTTGATTCTCCTACTTTTTTAGGTAAATCAATTGTTGTAGGTGTAATTAATGCATCGTAATTTTCAAATAATTTATCAATTTGACTTCTTACAGCACCTCTTATTTTCATAGCTTGTTTATAGTATTTTTGGTCATTATCTTTTGAAGCAAAGAAATTACCAAGTGCAATCCTTCTTCTAACTTCTTCCCCAAAATTATCTGTTCTATTTTTCACATAAAAATCTTCTGTTGAATCATATTTTTCTACGCTTTGTCCATACCTTAATCCATCTATTTTAGCAATATTTGATTCTACTTCAATCGCCATGATTACAGTATATACATCATTAATTAAATCCAAATAATTTAATGACACGATATCAATGTTTGCCCCTAAGGATTTCAATTTTTCAATTGTTTCATCAAATAATTCTTTAATTTGTGGATTTACATTATATTCATCCTTTAATTCTATAACGGCTATTTTTAAATCTTTCAGTTCAACTTTTCCATTAAATTCTTCAATATCTAACGAAGTAAAATCAAGCTCTGATTTTCCTCTTGCAATATTAAATAATTCTCTAATATCTGAAACTGTAGTACCCATTACCCCTACTCTATCCAAACTATTTGACATTGAGATTACTCCATATCTTGGAATTGCTCCGTATGTAGGTGCAAATCCCATAACGTGACAAAAGTCAGCCGGATTTCTCACAGAACCTCCTGTATCACTACCGAAAGCTACTACTGCTTCTTCAGCTGCAAGTGCTGCACCTGAGCCTGATGATGAACCACCGGGAGTTACGGTGTTGTCAAATGGATTTATTGTCGCCCCAAAATACGAAGTTTCTGATGAGCCACCCATTGCATATTCGTCCATATTTGTCTTACCAATTATAATTGCATCTGTACTTTTAAGTCTTTCCATTATTACCGCATCAAAAAATGGCACAAAATCTTTTAATGATTTTGAAGATGCTGTTGTTCTCAAATCCTTAGTAAGAATATTATCCTTAACAGCTACCGGAACACCAAATAATCCACTTATTTCAGCTTTATTTTTAATCTTTTCATCTAATTTTTTTGCTTTTTCTAACGCTTTTTCTTTATTTAATGTAAGATAAGTATTATAATTATTTTTTTCAATTAAATCATAAAGACTTGAAATGTATAATTCAACTGTAAATTCACCATCTCTATATTTTTTGTGTAATGTCTTAATATCCATGCTTCACCTAATCTTCCATAATATTATCTAATTTAAAATACCCATATTCTCTATGTTGTGTATTTGCAAATATTAACTCTCTATCAGTTGATTCTTTAATTTCATCATCTCTAAGAGGAGAAATTAATTCTGATGTAATTTCATATGTTTGCATTTCAGAAGTATCAACATCTAATAATTTATCTGCCATTTTTACAACTTTTTCAAACTTTTCGATTTCAATTTTTCTTTCAGATTCATCACTTGGCAAATCCAAATATGCCTTTTTATAATATCTTTCTACATTCATTATTCTAATCCTTCTAAAAACTTTATTAATTCTTCACCTTGATAAATTTTTACATTATTTTGCTGTGCCTTAGCTAATTTTGAACCTGCCTTTTCTCCGGCAAGCAAAATATCTGTACTCTTTGATACAGATGATGTAACTTTTGCACCCTTCAATTTTAATTTTTCTTCTATTTCTTTTCGATTATAACCCTCAATAGTACCTGTTACAACCATTACTAAATCCTTTAATTCCTCAGTTTTTGTTTCACTTGTTTCAATAAATTTAATCCCTTTTGAAATTAAATCATCTAATCCATTTTTTATCCTTTCGTCATGGAAAAATTCAACTATTGCATTTGCAGTAATTTCTCCTATATCGGAAACATTTATTAAATCTTCAAATTTAGCCTCTTTTAGTTTATCTAAAGTTTTAAACTCATCTGCCAAATCTGATGCAGTCTTTACACCTACATTTGGAATTCCCAGTGCATATATGAAAGATTTTAATTTAACTTCTTTTGATTTTTCAATAGCCTCCAAAATATTATCAGCTTTTTTATCCTTAAATCCTTCAAGCTTAAATAATTCCTCTTTAGTAATATCATAAAGTTCATCAATTTCACTAATATCAAGCACTTCTATCATTTTATCAATGGTCTTTTCAGACAATCCCTCAATATTCATAGCTTCTCTTGAAGCAAAATGAGTAAGTCTGGCATTTAACTGAGGTTTACAATTTAGTGAATTTTGACAGTAAATATGCACATTATCATAAAACAGCTCTGAATGACAATACGGACAAAATAGAGGTTTTTCAATATTTACAGTATTGCTGTTATCTTCATCTATTGCAGTTAATATTTCCGGAATTACATCATTAGATCTTCTAATCAATACATCAGACCCGATTTTTACTTTTTTTCTCTGAATATCATCAAAATTATTCAATGTTGCCCTTGAAACAGTAACTCCCTCAATATCAACAGGCTCTAAAATTGCGACAGGTGTAACTTTCCCTGTACGACCTACATTCCATATTACTTCTTTAATTTTTGTCACATACTGTTCAGCTTCAAACTTATATGCTATAGCCCATCTTGGAAACTTATTTGTATATCCCAAAACATCCCTAGTTCTAAAATCATTAATCTTAATAACAACTCCATCAGTTAATACATCAATCGTCTTTCTATATTCTCCAATCTCTGTAATTACCTGAACCAGTTCTTGAAAAGTATGAACCTTTTTTCTAAATGGAAATGTATTAAATTTGTTATATACAAGAAATTCAAACACTTCGTCCTGTGAATTTATTACATCTTGGTCAATAAATCCAATATTATATAAATAGCATTCTAAATGTCTACTTCGTGTAACTGATGCATCAAGATTTCTCAAAGCCCCGGCTGCCGCATTTCTCGCATTTTTTAACTTATCTTCATGCGTATTATTATATTTTTCAAGAGATGATAAAGGCATAACACCCTCCCCCGAAACTTCAACAATACCCTTAAAATCAATAGTCCTAGGAATTGAATCAATAGTTAAAACTTGTGGTAAAATTTCCTCCCCAATTACTCCAGTTCCTCTAGTTGCTGCATTTTCAAGTTTTCCATCTTTATATGTTAAATTTATTGTAAGTCCATCAAATTTTAGCTCTACAATATACTCAATTTCAGGAAGAATATCATTTGCCCCGGCATTATATTGTAATCTCAACTTTTCAGCTCTATTCATCCAATCTTCAATTTCTTCAAAAGATTGAGCCTTATCTAGTGAATACAATCTTCCCAAATGCTCATGTTTTACAAATTTTTCAAGCACCTTATCCCCAACAATCTGAGTTGGTGAATCTTCAAAAACTAGCCCACTTTCCTCTTCCAATTTCTTAAGTTCATCATACAATTTATCATATTCCTTATCAGAAATTAAAGGTTCATCAAGTGTATAATAATGATAATTAAGCTCCTTAATACGCTCTATTAAATTTTTAATTTTTATTTCAATATCACTCATAATATCTCCATTTAGATTAATCAACACTATTATTATAGCACATTATATTGATATATAAAACGTGCTTATCAATTGAAAACAATATATTTTTAGAGTTGTCAAACATATCTTAAAATAGGAAAATATAATGATGTTATTAAAATAAACATCTATGATTAACATATAAACAACACTTAGTTTCTTAAATGCCTTAAGTTTAATTGTCCTACAATAAATACCCATAGTGCACAAGTAGTGTTGGTGGATAAATTATCCTTCACCACTCATACCCTATGGGTGTTTGACAAATCTATGAGAGCGCGTTTTTAGAAGATTTTCATGTATGCTGTAAATGTCAAGTAATTGATATTAAAAAAGCACTTAAATTTTTGAGATTAATTTTTACTCATTTTTAAGTGCTTATTATTTTAGCTGTTTTACTTTTTACATGGAATTTAAATCTTTATATATTTTGTTGAACGACCACTGCTTATCTTTTCATTGTCCTGTAATTCTTCTAAGGCTAGTTCTATTATCCTTTGTGATATATTCGGGCAAAGAATCATAATATCTTTTTTGTAAAGTAGCTCTAATGATTTTTGAATAACAGAAAATACTCTTTCATAAGAAAATCAATCTTTTTATTATTTGTATCTATTTTTAGAGAAACTTGATTTATCTTTTCAGCAATTAATGATTAAAATATTAATATAATAGTTCTTAATACATACATATTTAAAATTAATTATTCTTTTTTATAGTACTATTTACAGCATGCAACATAATTAAAGCCCCGAAAGCCATATGACGAGCTCCGACGTCCATAGTTGTCGATATTGTTTCATAAATATAAAATGCACATGAAAACAAAATATAAATATAAAATAATATAATTGCAATTTTAAGCAATATAGAATTTATGCTTTCATTTAAAATATTTCTTTGATTTTTATAATTTTCTAAACTTATAAATAACATGATTGCTGAAAATATAAAACAAAAAATCGTTCTTATTTCTAAATTGTTAGAATTAATGTTTCCAGTTAAAGCAGCTCCTACTGTACTTGAAGAAACTACTGTAAAATAAATACAAGCAAATACTACATTAGTCTTATATACATTCTTTATTTTCATAATTACCTCTATTCAACTTATGTAATATTTAATCAGCATTCCATCCCTCAATCACGGTAGTTACACCACCTATTACTCCCGCAACTCCAAGACCTTTTGATCCGAGTTCAGGTCCTAATACGGTTCCTGCTACTCCTGCTACAGCAGTTATAGTTCCACCTATAATATACAACCAATTTTTACCACCTTCTATAAGTAATAAATCCTCTTCCAATAATAGTTCCATTTTAGCCTCCTAATCATTTTTTATCTTACTTCTTCAATTTACCAAGTAATGTGATTCCTTCTCCAAGCATTCCTAATGCACCATACCATCCTGCACCAGGTAGCGTTGCAACAATTGGTGCACCAGCAATTAATAGTGTTCCTCCTATAGCATATCCCGCTTCAGCCCAGCCTCCAGCATTTATTAAATCCAATTCACGTATGCTTAAATCATTAAAATGATTATTTAATGTAATTTCCATATTACTATCTCCTTATTTTATATTTTATATTAAGCAACCAATCATGTCGACCTAATCAATTGCGATTAATACCATAATAAATTTTTATTTATATTGAAGCCTTAATTTTTCTCAACCTCAACATATATGTCAATCTCAACATTTTCTAACTCTTGAATCTTTCTTATTTTTATTATTAAATCAGTTATAACTACTGTATATGCTAGTGTTTTTATAAATCCATTTTCTTCAATATATTTTTTAGTTTATTTTCTAAAATTAATACTTAATTAAAATTTGTAATTTAATATATACTAATTTATAGTATATATAATAAATATTTATTTACTTTACATCTATAATATTAAATTATTATTTTTTTATTGTCAATAATTAGGCTGGTACTAGTTTGTCCCATTTATTTTTTATTAGGCTAATTATGGCTTTTTATATATTATTTTTACTTGTATTTAAATCTTATCTAATTATATTTAAGCTATTTTATATTATAGAATTCTACAATAAATACCCATAGTGAACAAATAGTGTTGGTGGATAAATTATCCTGCACCACTTTTGCCCTTTGGGTATTTGTCAAATAATCTTAAATTTAATTCCAACTTTTTGTATTTGCCTTATTATTTGATTTTGAAACAACTTTTTATTTTTTTTATTATTAAATACCATGTTTCTTAAATATTATTTTTTTCAAATTTAATTTATTAAACAAATCACATGCTGAAATTGCATTATCTAAGGATTTAGCTGCATTTTGTTTATCATTCATTTTATCATAAACCTGATATTTCAGATAATAAAAATAAGGTAAATAATCACGGTATGAATATTTGTTCATCTTGCATATACAATCTTCGATTTCATTTATACATTCTAAGAATTTATTTTTGTTTAATTGAATTATTATATAATTTAATTTTATAGAAAAATATGTGTTTGAAATAGGTATAACATTTTTATTACAAAAATATATTATATCTTGATATTTTTTTTTATTTTTTTTAATTTCAAAACAAATTGCTATCTCCTTTAGACATCTAAATTCCAATATTGAATATTTAAAATTTAAATAATTATCTAAATTAAAATTTTTGTTACTTGTGGTTAATACTTCTAAAAATAATTTATATGCTAAATCTATATTTTTTTCTTTAGATCTTAAATAATAAACTCCTTTTATAAAATTATAATATTGAATAATATACAAATTTTTATTTAAAAATTTTTCAAAAATTTTTAAATCATCTAATAAATCGTTATATTCCATATCTACCAATTTATTTTCAATAATATTCATTTTTTCCATAATTTCATCATCAACATAATGCATGTAATCATTATATTTTTGAATTAAGTCTTTCTTATAAACAGCTGATAAAGCAATTAAATTATCTATAGATATTTTTGTATTTCCATCTTCCAGCCTAGATAAAGTCTTTCTATTCATATATGCTAACTTTGCAGCTTCGGTTATTGATAGATTGTTTTGCATTCTTAAATTTTTTATATATATTCTAAAATTCTGTTCTTCCATCATAAAACACTCCCTTTAGTACTATATAATTATATAATAATTTATTTCAATTATAACATCAATCATTATCGTTATTAATCAAAAAAATTTAATTTATTAAGAATATATAACAAAATATTTTTTTGCTCCAAAATTATGTTAGATTTAACAAACATGCCATTTATAAGTTTAATATTTTTACTTATTAAATCTTCGTTTTTAAAATTGACTCTTATTAAATAATAAGATTTTCCAGAATTTTTATCAAATTTTACATCTTTTGATACATAATTTATTTCCCCCTCAAAATATCCATATTCCTGTGATGGATATGACGGAATCTCCAATTTTATGTTTTGTGAATTATTAATTTTACCTATATCTTTATTTTCAACATAAATTTCAGCAAAAAATTCCCCTGAATTTTCAGATAATATTCTACATATATTTGCTCCTTGCGTTACAAAACTTCCTTCTTTTAATTCTTGATTAATATAAATATATCCTGATGATTTTGCTTTTATAATATACTTTTCTTTTTCTTTATTATATTGTTCTAATTGTATATTATTCTCCTTATTTTTATTTTCATATGATAAAATCTCTTGTGATATATTTTTTAATTCGCTTAATTTACTAATTTCCTTTAAATCTTTTCTTTCAGAATTATCTATCTGATTTATTTGTTCACTTAATAATATTTTTCTTGAATTTAATGAGTCATTTTTATTTTCTAAAATTTTTATTTGTTCTTCAATAGCTGCAATTTGTTCAATTTTTAAATTTTTTAATAAAATTTCTTTTTCATTTTTTATATTTTTGATATTTTCATTTAAACTATTTATTTTTTTATCTATCTCATAAATATTGTCATTGTTCTCTAAATTTAACTTTTGATTTTCTAAACTTTTAATTTCATCATTTAATAAAGAAATTTTATTATCAAAATTAATTTTATTTGAGTTATAATTTGATAAATACCTATTTACAATACTATAGTAATAAATTTGCGATTTATCAAATTTATTAACTCCATTTTCTATATTTTTCTGCACTTTTCTTAAATTTGTTATTTCAAAATTATTTTTTTCATTTTCATTTTTAAGAGTATTTACTTCAGATTTATGTTGAGATTTAGTATTTTCAACACTATTATCTTTATTATTTTTTATACTTAGTTCCAATAACTTCTTTTTATTAATAAATTCATCATAATATTTATTATTTTTATACTCGTCTAATGAATTTATATCTCCATTTAAATATTTTTCATAGGCTTTTAATATTTCCAATCTCTTTTCGATATCATCTCCTATACTTTTTCTATCATTAATATTTTTATCAATAGAAGATGAATCTAATGCAATTAAAACATTTCCTTTTTTTACATATTTTCCTTCTGACATATCAACTTTAACAACTTTTCCACTTATTTCACTACTTAACTCTGTTTGCTCAACACTACTTCTAAAAATTCCATTTGCCTTTACAACTACATCTATTTTTAAGAAATACATCCATCCAAATGCTATTAAAATCATAAGCAATACGAAATAAATAAAATATATTAGAAAAGGATTTGGTTTTGAATTATAAACCTCTGTACTATCTGACATTTTATCCATATCAATTATTATAGGTTTCATTATAAATCCTCCTCTCTTCCTTCAAGCTCTAAAGACTGTTGTTTAGATAATTCAGAATATTTTCCACCAAGTTTTATTAGTTCTTCATGAGTTCCTCTCTCAATTATTTTTCCTTTTTCAAATACATATATCATATCACTATCTTTTATAGTGCTTAATCTATGAGCAATAAAAATTGTTGTAATATCTTTTGCAAACTCATGAATTGTCCTATCCAGTGCTTTTTCTGTAATAGAATCTAGATTACTTGTAGCCTCATCTAAAATTAATATATCAGGATTTTTTAACATAGCTCTAGCTATTGCAAGTCTTTGCCTTTGTCCTCCAGATAAATTAGAGCCATTTTCTTCAAGTCTAGTTTCATATCTAAGTGGTAACTCATTTATAAAATCATGAGCTTGTGCCATTTTTGATGCCTTATATATATCTTCTAATGTATAAGTGTCTAATCCTAATGCAAGGTTTTCTAAAATACTTCCACTGAATAAAAATGTTTCTTGTGGTATATAGGCTATTTTTTCTCTTAATTTTTCTAACTGTATATCCTTTATATTATTTCCATTTATTAAAATATCTCCTGATTCAGACTCATATAAATTTAATAATAATTTAGACAAAGTAGTTTTTCCTGAACCACTTTCTCCAACAAATGCAATCTTTTGTCCTTTTTTAATATCAATATTTATATTTTCTAATACTAACTTTCTTGTGCCATATCTAAAATTAACATTTTTTATTTCTATATCTCCAGATAAACTATCAGGTTTTAACTTTTTATATTCTTTTTCTGTTTTTTCAGCTTCCAAATCTAATATTTCCCCAAGTCTATCAGCAGCAACTACAGCAGTTTGCATTTGTGGTTGTAGATTAACTAAATTTTTCACAGGATCTAAAAAATATACTAAAAGTGAGTTAAATGTAATCAATGAACCTATTGTCATTTCCCCATTAATTACACTAATTCCTCCAACCCAAATAATAACAACTCCACCTATTAATTCAACAAATGTTTTTAATGATGTTTGAAAATTACTTACCCAGCTTAAGTTAAATACACTTTTTAATAACTTAATAAATTTAGTTTCTGTTTCTTGCTTAACTTTTCTTTCAGAATTATATGCTTTTACAGTTTGAATACCATTTAACGACTCTACCATATACGATGTAAGCTGTGCATTATCTTCCATCTGATTTCTGTTTAATTTTTCATACCATTTATTAAATAGAACTACAATAATAACATATAAAATAATCATAATTATAGTAATGAAAAATAGCTTAGAATTTTGATTAAATAATATAATAGCTCCGGCAATAGCCATCAAGGTATCAATCATAATTGTAAGGGTAGCTCCGGATATTGCATCTCTTACTTTTCCCGCATCATTAAACCTGGATATAATTTCCCCTACCTTTCTAGTTCCAAAAAAGTTCATAGGTAAATCAATTACATGTCTGTAGTATCCTAAGAGTAATGCTATATCTAATTTTTGACTTAAATATAATAATAAATGTGTCCTAAAAGTATTTAATAATACCTTAAATATATTTAGCAAAATAACACCTATAGATAATGTCATAAGTGTTTTATATAATGCATTCGGTAATACATTATCTAACAATTCTTTAAAATAAAAAGCTCCTAATATACCTAAAAATGTATATATAAGTGATGCAATAAAAATATTAAAAATTAAGGCTTTTTGTGGTATTAACAAGCTAAAAAATCTCGAAAATAATCCTTTTGTTTCATCTCCCTTTTTAAAATTTTCACTTTTTACAAGTAATATTAAAACGCCAGTCCATTGATATTTAGGTGGTTTCCCATTTTCATAAACCTCACCAAAAAATTCTTCCGGTCTAAGTTTAACTATACCACTACCAGGGTCTGCAATTATTACTTGTTTTTTTGTTATTTTGTGAATAACAACATAATGCAGTAAACTTCCATTTACTACTACATGAGCAATACATGGGAGTGGAAACTCTGTAAAGAAAGCTTCTTTATTTCCTTTAACTCCCTTAGCACTAAAACCTAATTGTTCAGCTGCTTTTATAATTCCATATGCATTTGTACCTTGTTTATCAGTGCCTGCAACTTCTCTTATTTTTGTAATTCCAATTTTATATCCATTTTGTTTACTGATTGTTGCCAAACATGCTGCTCCACAATCAGTTATATCATGTTGTTTAATACAGTAATATTTCATTCATAATCTCCCGGAAATAAAATAGCCCTCACCAAAGTAGGGGCTATATTTTAGTAAAAAGTTGACTTAATATGAATATTTTATAAACCAATATCTGCGTCAATTTTCTTGTGATACTTCAAATATGATATAGCTGATAATTCTAATTATACTGCCCATAAAAATATAGCATATTATCCATTTGAATTACTAATAAACTATCTAAAAAACAATATAAAATTAAATACTTACTTGTTTTTTTTGTATTTGTTAATTAATAACAAGACAATTGTTGCGAATAATGGAGGAACCAAAAAACTAAAATCTGTCATAATAACGCTAAATCCTAAAAGTGAAATAATTTTAAATACTATAATATTAATCACAAATAACGAAATAAATAGCAATACAATTTTAAAAACTCTAAGTATTTCTGTTTTCATTTATTTTCCTCTACAAGTATGCTGAATTGTAATTGTAAATTATTTTTTAATTTATTTTTGACCAAATCCAATCACCAACTTTTTTCACTGCTTTACCAGATACATAAACAGTTGTGGCTGTTCCAGCAACAATTCCTACAGCCTTTGTAATTCCCCAAGCTAAAGCTAAAGCACCAGATATGGATCCACCTTCTATCTCTATTAATTCAAAGTTGTTTAAATCTTGAAAATTCTTATTCATCTCTACCTCTCTTCCTAGTTTGTTGCTAATGCACCAAATCCTAACGCTACACCTGCTGACAATGCATGACCAACTAAAACTTTAGTTCCCCAAATTGTAAATAAAACCGGTCCGAAAAAACCGCCATCTATTTCCATCATTTCATTATCTTCAAGAGCATTAAAAACTCCCATATTCAAATTCATTTCCATAATATTCCTTCCTTTTTTTATATTTTATATATTTTATATTAAACAATAAATTATGTCGACCTAATCTATTGAGTTTAATACCATAATAAATTTTTATTTATATTGAAGTTTTATACTTTTTCAACCTCAACATATATGTCTATTTCTACTTTTTCTAACTCATCTATCGTTTTTATTTTACTAAAATCTGTTATTGTTACTGTATATACTGGTGTTTTTTGTATAAATCCATTTTCTTCAATATAATTTTTTAGTTTATTAAATGCATCTTGACTTTTATTTGGATTTCCTACCATTTTATATTTTAGTGCATTTTCTAAAGTAAACTCTTCGATAAAATTATAGTTATCTCTTACATCTATTTTTCTATCTACCGAAACAAATACTTCCATATCTATAATCGAACTATCAAATAAATATACAGTAGAAAATTTATGCCCTATCTCTTGTAAGTTATTTTTTTTTATGTAATTTTGTAATTCTAATATTTTATTATTAAAATCATCAACTGTCATTTTTGCCCTAAAACTCAAAACATTAGTTGCCTGAAATTTTTGATTTTCTAAAATCATATGTCTTTACTTTAATTTAAATTTGTTGTCACATATATTCTGATTCATTAAATATGGAATAAATATAATTTTTTTATTTTATAATTGTATGATAGATGATTATTTTTCTTTTGTCAATACTTGGGATGGTACTTGTTTGTCCCATTTTAAATTTTATGATATCTATTTTTTTGTATTATAATAGCCTCACTTTTATATGAGGCTATTATGTATAAATTATTATTTATTTTATAATTTATATATTTGCAAAAACTTTTCTAAAATATATCCAAACTTATATAAAATAACGCAATTATTAATCACCAACTATCTTAATATAATTAGACTGTGATTTTATAAATTTCTTCATTGATTAAATCAAAATATATCTCTTTAATCTATCTTTTTACAAAAATATTCTTCAAAAATTTAAAATATCCTTTATAACTTAGACTTTCTATTTCCTCTAAATTTGTCTTTTTTATTTCATATCTATACAAAAATAAAATAATTCCCATTATTCCTCCTATATATAAATATATATCCTTTACATCAATAATATATCTAAAGAATAAAATAAAATCTAAGCTTCCACCCCAAAATATTTTATCGAATAAAGAGCATATTGTAGCTGCAATTACAAGAATCATACAAAATTTTATTGAGAAATTTAACGCATTATTCTTCAGTATGTATATATAATATGTTGTTAAAAATAATAATATAATAAAATTTATCAAAATTAAAATTTCTATACTTAAATTCAAATTTAAGTCATGATTAAACATAGACATATATTTTTTATTTAAATAAACATAAAACCCTAAATTCTCATTAAATATATTAAATTTCACATCATAAAAAAATTTATTTATAATAATTTTTGTCAATTGTTCAAAAAAAACTAAAACTATTATAATTAAACTGCTTTTCTTTATTTTCTCCATAATCTACTAATCGGTTGCCAAATATAAGGATAAAAGACATCTCTACCAAACTGATTTCCCCACTCCCATGGACTAATCTTTCCAAAATCAATTTTAATATCTAATCCTCCTCCATTAATAATTTGCTTTTCATCTTTAGTTAATTCTATAAATTCTTTTTCCATTTTATTTAAATCCTTCTAAAATTTATTTCTTAAATTTATTTGTATCCTTTTTCGCTATCTTTTGCTGCACAACCTCGTACTCCACCTAAAATAAAAGACCCAACAACAATAAATCCAATCACAACTCCTACACCAATTCCTCCATCTACATCTAATAATTCATTTTCTTTTAATTCTACAAACTTATTATTTTCCATTATATTAATTTCCTTTCAATTATATTTTTATATTAAGCAATTAATCATGTCGACCTGAACAACTGCATTTAATACCATAATAAAATTTTATAAATGTTGTAGTTTTAATTTTTTCTTTCAACCTCAACATATATGTCTATTTCTACTTTTTCTAACTCATCTATCGTTTTTATTTTACTTAAATCTGTTATTGTTACTGTATATACTGGTGTTTTTTGTATAAATCCGTTTTCTTCAATATAATTTTTTAGTTTATTTTCTAAAATTAATACTTAATTAAAATTTATAATTTAATATATACTATGTTAAATTATTATTTTTTTATTGTCAATAATTAGGCTGGTACTAGTTTGCCCCATTTATTTTTTATTATTCGGTTTATTTTAACTTTTATACATTATTTTTACTTGTATTTATATGTTATGTTATTATATAAGCTATTTTGTATTATAGAATTCTACAATAAATATCCATAGGGCATAGGTAGTGTTGGTGGATTAATTCACATTGTCAAAAAGCTTTGAAAAACTTTAAACGAAACAAAGATTGAAATGGTAAAAAACTTATTTTTTCTTGTATGAATACAAAAGAGAATTAGAATTTTTACACTCTAATTCTCTCTATGTGTTACTTTAATTATTTACCAACTCTACTTGTGTTTTATGAACATTTAACCAATAGCAAATATAATCAACAAATTCTTACTTATTGTTTTTCTCCAAATATTGTATTTGAAATTTCTAAAATAAATCCTTGCGGATCTCTAATCTGTATAGAAATCCATAATCCTTTTTCTTTTTCTAATATTGCTTTATGTTCTTTTTTAGTTAATAAATCAGAATTTTTATCAATTAAAATCTCTGTTACTCTCGGAATTCTATTATTTACTAAAGGTATCTTAAATAAAGATTTATCATCTATATTTTTTTTATATTTAATCTCTCCATTATTTAAACTATCGCTGGATATATTTATATCTGCATATACATTTTGATTTTCCGTATTAAAAGTTATATCATCTTTTTGTTCAATTCTAATTTTTAATTTATATGAATTATCATCCATATAATCTATCATGGCAACTATATTAGAATACTGTTTATCTTTAAGAGTTCCTTCAGCAAATAATGATTTTTTTTCTATTTTTTTTATCTCTGTATCTTTTATATTTTTAGTATTTATTTCTTTAACATCATTATTACCACATGATACAAATATTAAGGACAAAAATATAAATAAAATAAGCTTATGTTTTTTCATATTCGCTCTCCCCTAAAATATTACATATTAATTTTTAATTATAATGATTTATTTATACTATAATAAAATAATATAAATATCATGTCAACGTTTTCTAAATTTTTATAATAAAGTACTAAACCCATATATTTTATTCCCATTGAAAATTATTATTTATAAAATCTAAAAAAATGCTAAATTATAAGGAATATAAAATGATAGTCATTGCGACCAACAATAATCTCATAAATTAATTTTTAAAACTTGTATTAAAATTATTCTTACTAACTTGAATAAACGTTTACAAATAATGTTTTAAGTACTATAATATACGTGAATGTTCCTACTTACACTAAATATAAAAATTTGAGGGGGGATTTTAATGAAAAAATTAGAAGGTAAGGTTGCACTAATAACCGGTGCTGCATTAGGTTTAGGTGAAGGAATTGCACAGGTATATGCGAAATATGGTGCAAAATTAATAATGGTTGACTTAGATCCGATTGTCGAAGAAACAGCCGAAAAAATCAGAGAAACATACAATACAGAAATAGTTACATATATAGGAAACGTTGCTGATAAAGCTCAAATGATTGAAGCAGCTAAAAATGGGGTTGAAAAATTTGGAAAATTGGATATAGCATGCTGTAATGCAGGAGTATGTAGATTAGCTCCATTTGAAGAATTTACTGACGAAATGAGAGATTTTCATATCGATGTAAATATTAAAGGTGTATGGAACACATGCCAAGCAGTTATTCCATATATGTTAAAACAAGGAAAAGGGGCAATAGTTATAGCCTCCTCTGTAACAGGAGATATCGTTGCAGACGCAGGTGAAGCAGCGTATGCCATGACAAAATCAGCATTAGTTGGATTAACAAAATGTTTAGCGATAGAATATGCAAACAGAAATATAAGAGTTAACTGCTCACAATTGGGTTATGCAAGAACTCCCATGGTTGAAAAAATGGCTGTTGAATCAAATCCTGAAAATCCAGAAGCAGCAATTAATGATATAGCAGTAGGCGTACCAATGAAACGTTTAGCTAGACCTACAGAAGTTGGTGAATTATTTGCATTCTTAGGTAGTGACGAGGCCTCATATATAACCGGAGAACAAATTGTAATTGATGGAGGTGCAACACTTCCTGAAACAATGTCAATCGGCACAAATTAAAATTGGTAAATTTTTTATAAAAAAGAGAATTACTAAAGGTAGCATTTTAATTGAAATTAGTACTAGCTTTTTTCTATATCCAAAGTTAGATAGGCCATAAAAAGTATAAAAAACAATAATTCGCCCTAGCTTTTTTTATATTCAAAATTAGCTAGGGCTATTTTTATCTACATTTTTTCATTGTGCCCCCTGCTTTTTTCCATATCCGAAATTTGCTAGGGCTATACTTCAATTTTCCAACAAAATTCGGCCCATCCTTTTTTCCATATCCGAAATTTGCTAGGGCTATTCTTCAATTTTCCAACAAAATTCGACCCCTTCTTTTTTCAATATCCGAAATTTGCTAGGGCTATTCTTCAATTTTCCAACAAAATTCGACCCCTGCTTTTTTCAATATCCGAAATTTGCTAGGGCTATTCTTCAATTTTCCAACAAAATTCGACCCCTTCTTTTTTCAATATCCGAAATTTGCTAGGGCTATTCTTCAATTTTCCAACAAAATTCGACCCCTGCTTTTTTCAATATCCGAAATTTGCTAGGGCTATACTTCAATTTTCCAACAAAATTTGGCCCCTCCTTTTTTCCATATCCGAAATTTGCTAGGGCTATACTTCAATTTTCCAACAAAATTTCACCTCAGCTTTTTACCACTTTCTTATTTCCTTAAAACCACCTATTACTTCATTATTTAAATTAAATCCCAACTTTTCTACGTTTCTATCTTTTTATAGGGCATTTACAAAATAAAATTAGAGAAAAATATAATACAAAATATATAGCTAATTCTTTCTTCTAAAAATTCAAAAGGAATTACGTAAAGCAATATATTTTTGTAATTTTGTTTTATATTTTTTTTAATCTCGCTAATTTAGCATTTAATCTTTTTAGTCCGTTATTATCAAAGCTTACTAAAAGTTCGTCGCCATCATGTTTTGGAGTCACAGATATAACCATTCCATTTCCAAATTTTTTATGAGATACTTTATCTCCAATATTAAAATTCATATTTAATGAATCATCAAATTGTTGTTTTTTGTCCAAAACTTCTCGTTTAATTCGCTCTCTTTTTTCTTCAAATGTTCCATAAAAGTTAGCATAATTAAAGCCTTTTGGTTGATCATCAAAAGATTTTGGGGTTTCTTCGTCTAAATGAGATTTTATTTCATCAATAAATCTGGATTTTTTAGAATATTGAGATCTGCCAAATACCATTCTTGTTGAGGCTGATGAAATAAATAGACGTTCTTTGGCTCTGGTAATTGCTACATAGGCAAGTCTTCTTTCCTCTTCTAATCCACCTTCTTCTACTGTTCTTAAACTTGGAAATATCCCCTCTTCCATACCGCTTAAAAATACTACATCATATTCAAGCCCTTTAGCTGCATGAATGGTCATTAAACTCACTCCGTCTTCATCATTGGTTTTATCAATATCTGAAAGCAAGTTAACACTTTGTAAGTAATCGTGTAATTTAGCAGACTGATTTTTACTTTCAAATTCAGCAACGGCGGTTGCAAGTTGAGAGATATTTTCTATTCTGGCTCTATCCTCTATTTTTATAGAAGATTCCAACATTTTCTTATATCCGGTTTTTACATAAACATCTTCAACTAAATCCGTTATCAAATAATCATCGACTAGATTTATAAATGACAACATTTCATCAGCAAAACTTCTCAATTTTGTAACAGATGCTTTTGAAATCTCTTTTTCTAACTGTTCAGAATAAATTGCATCAAAGATGCTTTGATTTGTTTTCTTTGCAAAAATATCTAATTTAGAAATTGTAGTAGCTCCTATTCCTCTTTTAGGAATGTTTACTATCCTCTTAAATGACAAGTCATCATCAGGATTTGCTATAAATGCCAAATACGAAAGTATATCTTTAACTTCACGTCTATCATAGAATTTAAGCCCACCGACAACTTTATTAGGTATGCGTTCAGCCATCAATTTTTCTTCCAACACACGAGATTGGGAGTTAGTTCTATAAAGTATCGCCATATCTTTATAGTTATATCCGGCACTATACATTTGATGTATTTTCATTACAATATCATCCGCTTCATCATATTCGGATGAAGAATTTCTATATACTATGCTGTGCCCATCATGATTTTCAGACCATAATATTTTCTCTTTTCTCTCAGTATTATTTTTAATTAAATCATTAGCCGTATTCAAAATATTTTTTGTAGATCTGTAATTTTGCTCCAATAATATAACCGAAGCATTTTTAAAATCTTTTTCAAAATTAAGAATATTTGTAATATCTGCCCCTCTCCATGAATAAATGGATTGGTCACTATCGCCTACAACGCAAATATTTTGATACTTTCCGGCAAATAATTTAATCAGTTCATACTGAGATTTATTTGTGTCTTGATATTCATCTACAAATACATACTTAAATTTTTCAGCATAATAATCTCTTGTTTCTTGATCTTTTTTTAGTAAACTGACAGTTTTTAGAATTAAGTCATCAAAATCCAAAGCATTATTTGATTTTTTTCTTCTTTCATAAATCTTATAAATTTCTCCAATATTACGCTGTCTTTCGTATATTGCTTTATCAATGACTTCTTCCGGCGTTTTAAATTTATTTTTATAATCTGAAATAGCCGAAATAATTGAATTTATCGGATTATATTTTTCATCAATATTTAATTCCTTCATTATTTCTTTAATTAAAGCTTTTGTTTCTGAGGTATCATAAATGCTAAAATTACTTTTGTAGCCTATTTTATCAATATTTCTTCTTAAAATTCTCGAACAAATGCTATGAAATGTACCAATCCACATATGGCTAATGTCCTTGCTCAACTCTTTTCCAATTCTTTCTTTCATTTCATTAGCAGCTTTATTTGTAAATGTGAATGCTAAAATATTAAATTCACTAATATTTTTTTCTTCTATTAAATATGCTATTTTTCTGGTAAGAACGGTAGTCTTTCCTGAACCGGCTCCGGCAACTATCAAAATAGGTCCATTAGTTGTAAGAACAGCTTCTTTTTGTCTATCGTTTAAATTTTTAAGTAAATTAGTCATTGTTCTCCTTTTCTAAACCTAAATTCGGAATTACATTAACTCTTAAATTATCAGCACCATATTTTAGATAATTATAATATCCCGCAGATGCAATCATTGCCGCATTATCAGTACATAATTTTAATGATGGATAATATAATTTAACATTCATTTCAGATAGTTGTGATTTTAAATTTTCTCTTAAGTCTTTATTTGCCGCAACCCCACCTGATAACACAAATTTATCTCTTCGAGTTTCTCTTAAAAGTCTTAGCGATTTTTCAACTAAAACATCATTAACAGCTTTTTGAAAACTTGCTGCAACATCATAAGGATTTATATCATTTCCTGCCATTTTTTCTTGATTTAAATAATTTAAGACAGAGGTTTTTAATCCACTAAAACTAAAATCGTAAGAATCTTTTTCTAACATTACTCTTGGAAAAAATATTGCATCCTTATTACCTTTATAGCTTGCATTTTGTATAGCAGGTCCTCCGGGATATCCAAATCCCAAAGCTCTTGAAACCTTGTCAAAACTCTCTCCCGCTGCATCATCTCTAGTCTTTCCTATAACTTTATAATCTGTATATGATAACACATCTACTAAATAAGTGTGCCCTCCTGAAACAACTAAAGAAATAAACGGCGGCTCTAAATCAGGAAATTCTAAATAATTGGCACAAATATGCCCTTGCATATGATTCACACCGATTAAAGGTTTATCGAGTGCTAAGGATAATCCTTTCGCATATGAAATACCTACCAATAATGCTCCTACTAAACCGGGGCCTTTTGTAACCGCAATCAAATCAATATCTTCAAATCCTAATTTTGCTTCTTCCAAAGCTTGCTTTGCAACATAACTAATCGCTTTAATATGCTCTCTTGATGCAATTTCCGGTACAACTCCACCATATACCTTATGAGTATCTATTTGAGTAAAAATCACATTTGATAAAATTTTTCTTCCATCTTCAATTATTGAAATACTTGTTTCATCGCATGATGACTCGATTCCCATAATTCTCATAATTCTTCCTTTCTATCTCTTTGCATAATATATGCATCTTGTCCATCAGTGTAATAATTTTTTCTGGTATTAATAATTTCTAATCCAAATTTTTTATATAGATTTATAGCAGCGATATTGTCAGTTCTTACTTCTAAATAAATTAATTGTTTTTTATTTATTCTCTTTAACAACTCTTGCATTATTTCACTGGCATAGCCTTTTTTTCTATATTTTGTATCAATAACAAAATGATTTATATTTACTTCATCTAGATACTCACTATAAAACATATATCCAACTAAAATGCCGTCAATACACAGCCCGATTGATTTAGTAAATTCATTTTCCATTTCCAAGAAAAACCCTTCTAATGGCCAAGGATTTTGAAAATCTTTTTCCATTTCTACTAAAAAATCTATGTATTTTTCATCTATTTCTACAAATTCTCTATTACTCAAAACTTCCTCTTATTTATTAATCAAATTAACTTCTGCTTGAGATTTTCTCAAGTAATTTGGTGCAATATCAAAATAACTTTCAATTTCTCCAGATTTAAACCTTTGCTTTGCAATTACACATAAATTTCTCCCTATTGCATTATTTAAACTGGCAGGTGCTAAAACTACCTTTTCGCTATTTTTAAGTATATCCGGCAATTTTCCAATAGCTTCACCAACAATGGTTATTTTTTCATTTTCTTCAACAATTTGCATTAACTTATTTTCTTGAATTATGTCTTCAAAATAACAAACTAATTTTCCATTAACATATTGATAAAGTCCGGTAAAATATCTCTTTCCTCTAGCATCTATAATAGATAATATTTTATTATCATTTAATATTGAAAATGCCATAGCTTCTAATGTTGAAATTCCTATAATTGGCTTATCAAAAACTTGAGCCATTGCTTTTATTGAAGCAACCCCAATTCTCAATCCTGTAAATGAACCCGGTCCTTTAGCAACAGCATAAACATCAATTTCGGATAAATTAATCTTCAAATCTTCAAGCATTCTTTTAACTAATGGTACAAGCATTTCTGAATGAGTTTCTTCTTGACTAATACTAAAATCTCCAATTATTCTATTATCTTCCATGATAGTTATTGATGACATCATAGTTGATGTATCAATCGCCAAAATCTTCATTTAATTTTTCTCCAATTTCTTTAGCTCTAATATTATTTTCTTCTATATAAATAATTCTCTTATTCAATCCTATTTCTATTGAAATTTCAATCATATCTTCAGGTAGATAATATTCCCCTTTTTCCGCCCATTCAATAAAAGTAATGCCCTCAGGATAGAAATAATTTTCAAAATCTATTTGTTCCAATTCTTCCGGATCTTCCAATCTATATAAATCCATATGATAAATTTTTTGTTGTCCCTCATATATATTTACGATAGAAAATGTTGGAGATGTAACATAATCCTCAACACCTAATTCCTTTGCAACAAATTGAACCAGTGTAGTTTTACCTGCTCCCAAATCACCTTTTAAGGATATGACATCCCCAAATTTTAATTCTTTTGCTAATTTTTTTCCAAAATTTTCTAATTCTCTTAAATCTTTTATTTCTCTTTTCATAACTTCCTATTTTTAAAAATATATTTTTCTCTCAAAAATTCTATTAAGTCTTTCATTATAACATATAAAATTGCCCTATTTTCAAATTCATTTCTTGTTTTAGGCAAATCATTACTCTTAAATTCACTAATTAACAATTTAGCTTTAGTAATCAATCCAACAACAGTATTTTGCTCATCAAAATCATCAATAATTTCTAAAATAAACTCTGAAATTACATGTGTTTGTTCAAAATTTGAATCTAATCTTTTTGACTCAAAATATATTTTAGTCAAAATATTTATCTGTTTTTTTCTCATCTGTAAATATTCTATATCATAAACATCATTGTTAAATAGCGTATTTTCAAAATTTCTAATAGTTTTAATTTCTAAATCGTTTATAAATTCATTTATAATTTTAATTTCTTTATCTATATACATTTGATATATTTCTCGATCAATAACTTTACTATTTATCATATATGACTGTTTTAATAAATCAGATATATAAAGCAGTAACTTTTTGACATGATTATCTAATTTATTTCTATCAGTATTACTATCTTTTTTAGTTATTGGAATTATTAAGTTTACAGCAATCGCCATTGTTAAACCAATTAAATAGATAGCTAATTCATTAATTATGAAATTAAATTCGGTACTCATCTTCACATAAAAATGGCCTGCCATAACAACATTTGGTGCAAGTCCAACAGAGATATTAAAAAAAGAATTCAGTATCGCAAATACAAATACAAATAACCCAAATGAATACAAATTATACCCTATGAAATTAAAAAATATTAATATCAAAGCCAACATCAAAAAAAATCCAAATACTCTTTTTATAGCAATAACTATTGTTTGTTTTTTTGTTATTTGAATTGAAAGTAAAGTTATCACTCCTGCTGTAATTGAATTTTCCAGATTAAAAAATTGAGAAAATATTATAGATAAACTGAAGGCGATTGCTATTTGTACATTTAATATTAAATCAAACTTCTTAAATCTTTCCATATTTCCTCAATCTAAATTGTTTTTTCTTCCAATTCATCTAACATATCTTTTTTATTTTCAGGTAATAAGCCCCATTTTTTGAAATAGGGATATTGAAACTTCATAGAAACTCCCAATATTGGAGAAAAAATCACCAACGCAATAATGGTTCCTTCCCTTATTATATATTGAGAATTAAATATAAATGACAACAGCAAGCACATCACAACCGCAAAAACGTCAAATGCCCATCTATACTTGAGAAAATCTCCATGGGTTCTTAATGCTAAAGCATCTAAAAATCCTTCAAGAGCTGTATAAACTACATTTATGTTCATAATAGCTCCTACCGCAAATCCGCATATAGCCGTAGCTAAAACAAATAATAATACTCTATTAAAATATGATGTTACTTCAAAAGTAAATACATTATAATAAAAAATATTAATTACATATCCCAATACAAATATTACAACTAATTGTAAATACTGTAATTTATTAAACTTTTTCCCTAAAAGCAATATCTGTAATAAAATACACATGCCGTTTATAATAATAGTTATAGTGCCGACTTTTATGAGTGAAATATTAGATAATGTCGTAGACAATGCATCATACGGTCCTAATCCTATTCCTGCTTTTATCGACAATGCAATTGCCATCCCTATAACACAAATACAAACTAACATAGCTAAAAATCTTTTAAACATCTATCTCTCCTATCTATTAAATTATATCAAAAAAGAAATTGTAATACCACTTTAACGCTGTAATCTTAATCATTTCTAAGCAACTTTCGATAGGTAGTTTCTATCCCAATAGCTCCAACGGGTGCCGTAATTAAAATCCCCAATACTGCAATAGATAAAATTAATGTGCCATTAGGTAGCCCCAGTGATAGCGGTATTGCCCCAATAGCGGCTTGTACCGTTGCTTTTGGCAAATACGAAATCATACAAAACATTCTTTCTTTAAGGTTTAGATTTGTACCAATCAAACAAATATTTACTGCCAAGGTTCTAAACACAAGCGTAGCAAAAATTAATAATAATCCTAACGCACCCGCTCCAAGAGTATATCTTATATCAACCTGTGCTCCGATCAATACAAATAATAACACCTCGAATCCACTCCATATTCCACTAAATCCATTTTTAAGAGAATAGATAACATCATTTTCAGATTTTAGTGAATATACAAGTGCAAGAGTCATAACGCTCAACATTTCTGAAAAAGCAAATAACTTCCCTATTTCATTTTTAAGTCCAACGAGTAATATAGATGTGGAAAAAATAAATAAAACTTTAATATTATTAGTTAATTCTATCTTTGATAAAACGATACTTAATACATATCCTATAATAGCACCTATAAAAATTCCGCTAACTATAGAAATGGGAATATCCAATAATTTATATACCGAAAAATTCCCTCCCGTACTAAAACCAATCAAACTTGAAAAAATAGCCAATACAAATACATCATCCAATGAGGCACCGGCTAAAACTAATTGACCTATTCCTTTTTTGTTTCCATAACCTTTTTCTATAACATTTATCATTCCCGGGACTACAACCGCAGGCGAAACAGCTGATAAAATCGCTCCCATAATAGCAGCACTTAACACATCAATTCCAAATATAAATTTTGCTAAAAATGTATATGCCAAAATTTCAAATGTTGCCGGTAAAAACGACATAAGTAACGCAGGGCGTCCCACCTCTACCACTTTCTTAAAATCTAAAGTCAATCCCGCTCTTATCAAAATTACAACTAAAGCAATTTTTCTAAGATCTGATGAAATCCTTAAAACACTTAAGTCAATTAAATTAAAAACAAAAGGCCCAATCAAAATCCCAGCTATAAGCATACCTAGCAATCTAGGTAACTTAAATATTTCTGAAATCTTAGCAAAAATTAGACCACATAAAAAAATAATTGCTAATGATATAATCATAATATCCTCCATAAGCATTATTATACTATATATTATCTTAAAAAATGTACAAAAATGACAACATAAAAATGTACAAATTTGATTATATAAGAATGTACACTATTCCTCCATCATATATTATTTCTCTTCTGTATTTTGGTGAAAATACTATATGGTACTTACAATTCTAACTTGTATGTGATAAACTGTTATTATTCATATGATAACTCCTTTTGTGTTATTGTGCAGTTTGGTAGACTACATATTATAACATTAGGAGTTTTTTACTTGGAGATTAGACTAATAATTTTCCCGATATCCGGCAGTTTTATTGTGGTCAACCCACAACTAAACAAATTTTGTTTTCGCAGGTTTTAATAAAATCACAATAATTTTCATTTATATTTTAAAAAAATTAAATTGTATTTCAAAATTTTAATTATTTTTTAATCTCTTATATGATAAAATTATTGTAAATAAATTTTCGGAGGATATATGAAATTATACGTTGCAGGCTCACTTTTTAATGAAGCCGAAGTTGCTCAAAGAAAACTAGAAGGAAAATTGTTAAGGGAAAATTTTCCACAATTAGACATTTTTAACCCAATCGATCAACCATTTAATGAAAATAAGCAAAGCTTGCCAACCCCAATATCAATATTCGAAGGTGATACCAAAGCCGTAGAAGAAGCCGATATATTTATCGCTGATCTTACAAATGAAGATCCAGGGGTGATGGTGGAACTTGGAATTGCAATATATACTAACACAAAACTAATCATCGGAATTAATTCCGATATTAGACTTAGCTCTTCAAATAAATATGACATTCCCACATATGGTATGAACCACTATGTACTTGGAGCTATTTTAAAGCACGGACATTTTGTGAAAAATTTTGATGAGGCAATCGAGATTATAAAAAACTTTATAAATTAATACAATTATTTTTTATATTTGATAATTAAAAATTTTAGGTGTATTATTATATATTGTTAACAAAAGAAAGAGGAATGAAATGAAAGATAAATTGTACTACAAGAGAGCATTACAAATGGCATGGCCTTCTGTTTTAGAAAGTTTTTTCCTAGCAATGGCAGCTCTAATAGATACCATGATGGTTGCAACTCTTGGAAGTTATGCGATTGCTTCAGTAGGCTTAACAAATCAACCCAAATTTATAGCATATGCTATATTTTTCGCGATAAATACAGCAGTATCTGCTTTAATAGCCAGAAGAAAAGGTCAAAATGATAGAAAAGGTGCAAATAGAGTTTTCATAACAGCAATCTCTATAAGCATTATCTTGTGTATACTTATAACAATTGTTACGATTTATTTTTCAAATGATTTAATGATTTTCGCAGGAAGCAATTCCGACACACATATCCCGGCTAAAACTTATTTTGACATAATAATTGCCGGCATGTTTTTTAACATTATCGCAATGTGTATAAATGCAGCCCAAAGAGGTACAGGAAATACAAAAATAGCATTTTCAACAAATCTTACATCATCAATAATTAATGTGATTTTTAATTTTCTATTGATAAATGGTAATTTTGGATTTCCAAAATTAGGCATAAAAGGTGCAGCTTATGCAACAGTATTAGGCTCATTAGTCGCATGCTTCATGAGTATTTCCTCTATTTTTAAAATTATAAGTTTTGTAAATGTTAAATATATTATAAAGCATAAAATTAAACCAAAAATTGACGCTGCTAAATCAATTTTTAATTTAAGTATAAGTTTATTTATTGAAAACATATTTATGAGAATAGGTTTCTTAGCTACAGCAATCACAGCTGCCAAATTAGGTACTGCACCATTTGCAGCACACAACGCAGCTATGGGCTTATTATCAGTAAGCTTCTCATTTGGTGACGGAATGCAAGTTGCAGCAGTTGCACTATCAGGCAACGCATTAGGAAAAGAAGATAAAAATCTGGCATTCAAATTCGGCCATATATGTCAAAGAATCGGTTTTGCAATATCCATTATTTTATCAATAATACTATTTATTTTTTCACGAGAAATAATGATGAACTTTTTTAAAGAAGAAAATATAATTCAAATGGGCATAATGACCATCAGATTTATCATGATCATTCTTATTTTACAAATTTCTCAAATAATTTATGGCGGATGCCTAAGAGCAGGCGGAGATGTAAAATATACACTTATAACATCAATAATATCTGTTACTATAATTAGAACAGGTGCAACAATACTATTTACTTCTGTATTAGGCCTTGGCTTAATGGGAATTTGGATAGGTATAACATTCGACCAACTTTCAAGATACATCCTTTTAAGACACAGATTTAAGCAAGGTAAATGGGTAGATATTAAAATCTAGGCCATTAAGAGTAATTTAAAAATGAGCAAATACACTGATTTTCTATAAATGCGTAGATGTTAATGGTTAGGCTGTTAAAATGTGACTTTAAAATGGGCAGATACACTGATTTTCTATAAATGCTTAGATGTTAATGGTTAGACTGTTAAATGCTCAAAGGAAAAATTTTAAGGAATCATCTCTTAAAATATATAGCCAAAATATCATTTTATCTGTCTTGCTTAAAGATTGTGGTTTAGTAGTAATTTTAAGTAGTGGTTTTAGTAGTGGTTTTAGTAGTGGTTTTAGTCGTTTAAGAGCTCACATTACCTGTAAATCAAAGAAATATTCATTATACATGAACAAGGCGACTCACATTACCTGTAAATTGTAAAAATATTTGATATACATGAATTTGTGGAGCAGCCATTACCTGTAAATGAAAGAGATATTTCTAATACATGAATTGTCGAAGGCTGCCGAGCTCACATTACCTGTAAATTGTACAAATATTTGAGATACATGAATTTGCGGGGCAGCCATTACCTGTAAATTGTAAAAATATTTGAGATACATGAATTTGTGAGGCAGCCATTACCTGTAATATTAAAAAATAATCGCAGTACATGAATTGTAGAGCACTGCCGAGCTCGCATTACCTGTAAATTGTACAAATATTTGATATACATGAATTTGCGGGGCAGCCATTACCTGTAAATGAAAGAGAAATTTGCAGTACATGAATTGCCGAAGGCTGCCGAGCAGCCATTACCTGTAAATTGTACAAATATTTGATATACATGAATTTGCGGGGCAGCCATTACCTGTAAATGAAAGAGAAATTTGCAGTACATGAATTGCCGAAGGCTGCCGAGCTCACATTACCTGTAAATTGTAAAAATATTTGAGATACATGAATTTGTGAGGCAGCCATTACCTGTAAATCAAAGAAATATTCATTATACATGAACAAGGTGACTCGCATTACCTGTAAATTGTAAAAATATTTGAAATACATGAGCACCGTCCTCACATTACCTGTAAATCAAAAAAACATAAAAATTACATAATTTATTATTTTCGATTTCAAAATTAATATAGAATTTAATATAACATTGTTATTTTATCATTAACACCATAGTTAAATATTGCAATCATAATTACCGCTTATTTTGTGGTTATTATTATGGTAGATGGACAATAAAAGGTTCTACAACAAATAGTGCAAGAAAATTTTATACTCAACACTATTTGACAAAGAACCCAATAAAAACCAAAGACAGAGTTAAGGGTTATTTTCGGAGAACCGAATCCTTATCTCTGTCTTTGGTTTTTTCTTAAAATTTTGTATAAATGATTAAATCAAATCAATGTTTTTTACAAATTGCTTAATTGTGGAAACATATGTGGAAATTTTTTGTTTAAGAGATTTATTTTCTCTTGTAATTTCACTATTTGTTTCTTTTAATTTTACTATTTCGGCATTTTTTTCATCTAAAATGTTTTTGTAATATTTTCTTTCATTTTCAAAGTCTTCTACTAATTTTTTGATTTCTAGTAGATGATTACTTTTTTCTTCTGCTAATTTTTTCTCGAAATCAATGATTTCTAAGTTTAATTTATTTTTTTCCTCGGTTAATTTATTTACTTTTTTATTTAATAACTTAACTTCAGATTCTGATTCTTTGTTTTTTGCAATCATTGCTTCTAAGTCATTTTCTACTTCATTTAACTTAGAAATGACTTTTTCTAGTTCTAATGTTTTAGAGGATAATTCATTTCTTAAAATACTTAAATCATTTGATGATAGGTTTTCTGTATTTTCACTGAAAGATTTTATATCTTTTTTAAGTTTCTTATTTTCTGTTTCTAATTTTTTTATCTTTTGGTTAAGTTTTTCTTCTACATGATTATCTTGATTTGCAAGGAAATTTTTGTATTCTTTTTCTATATCATCAATAATTACTTGTAACTCTTTGACCTTATTATCTGATTCTTCTTTTTTCTTATTGATACTGTTTATTTCTTCATTTAATTGTTCTATTATTTCGTTTTCTTTTTGTTTTTCTAAGGAACTGTTTTTTTCAAATTTTTCCAATAATTGTGATGTTTCGGATAGATGTGCTTCCAAAACTTCCTTTTCTTTTAATAAATTATCTTTTTCTTCTAATAGTTCATTATATCTTTCGTCAAAACTATCTTTTTGATATTCTTTTTCATCAAGTAATACTTTTACATAATTTTTAACACTTTCTTTAGAGTATCCTTTTTTGAAATATACAGTTTCTAACTTATTTTCCAACAAATTATCTAAACTTCTGTTCTTAATTTTTTCAAAAATACTAATATTAGAAGCATTTGATTTTTTTTCTTCTTCATTAGTCAATTCCGAATCTAACTTTTCATCCTTATCAGACATAACACTTCTCCTTATCTCTCAATCTTTACAAACTCACCTATTCTAAAATATTTTCCCATTCCACTATTCAATTCTAATAAATGATGAGCTCCTTTTACCTTGGAACCGATTTTCCAAGGTTTCACCTCTTCTATATATAAAACTTTATAATTTTCGTCAAAATAAATAACATCTATTGTAAATCTCATAAAACATGTATGAATTCTATTAACTTTTTCAAAAAATATTCCTTCTTCATCTTTGATACTTTTTTTCAACATCAAACCCTTAAATCTTGAAAAGAAACTATCAGCTAAAAATATAGGACCTTCTAATTTTTTAGTATTGCTGTAAACATTAACTATCATATACTTGTTCCTGACAAAGTACCTAAAACTGATGTGATTGCAGGATATAGCAATACTACAAATATTATTGGAAATATGAAAAACAACATTGGAAACAGTATTTTTACCGGAAGCTTTTGAACTTCTTCTTCAATTTTTTGTTTTCTTGTTTCTCTTGCATTATATGACTGAGCATTTAAAATCTTCTTTAGTGAAATTCCCATTTCGTCAGCTTGAATAACTGCTGAGTTAAATGTTTTTAACTGTTCAAATGTTGCTCTTTTTTGTAATTCAAGCAATGCGTTTTTTCTTGTACTACCTAAAGAAATATCTCTTACAACGGTCTTAAACTCGTCGGATAACTCTGATTTATACTCTTTTACAACATATTGTACCGCTTGGTCAAATCCTAATCCCGATTCAATACAAACACATAATAAATCTAAAAACTCCGGAAATTGCTTTTCCATATTTTCTTGTCTTATTCTTAATCTTCTTTGTAATAAATAAACCATTATTATATATCCGAAAAGTGTACCACCGATAAATCCTAGGATATTTTTAAATATATTAACTCCACCGTTAAATGAAAAAAATACTGATCCAAATACACCAAATAATAAGGAAACTAATATTTTCATTATATTATATTCTCTCGCAGGCATTTTAATCCCCGCTTGGAATAAAGTTTCTTGTAATTGATTTTGTTCATTTTCGCCCTTAGGAAATATATTTGATATCGCCTTGATTATTTCTTCAGCAATAGGTTTTATAATTCTCTCAGAAAAAGGCAAATCTTCATCAAAATCATCTTTTCTGTCTACACTTACTTTTCTATATTTATCTATTCTATCTTTTAACATCTGTGTTCTGTAAGACTTTTTCCCAAGTAATATAATTACTAGGGAATAAGCCAAAACACCCATTAAAAACACTATTATATATAACATCCGTACTCCTAATATTCTATATCTACCATTTTATTAATAACAATAAATCCTAAAATTTCCCAAATTACTGAAAATATCAAAATTGCTATTCCTCCTGCGGTATTAAAAAACGGACTCAAATACTGCGGATTTATAAAACTTAATGCCAAAGCGATGAATGGAGGTATCATTGCTATAACAATTCCACCTACTCTACCTTGAGCTGTAAGAGCTCTTATTTTTTTCTTCATATTAATTCTATCTGAAATTGTCTTAGATACTTTATCTAAAATTTCAGCAAGGTTACCACCTGATCTTTGTTGGATAGAAACGGCAGATGTAACCATGTCAAGCTCTCTACTTTCCATTTTTTCCGCTAATTCTCTAAGAGATTTTTCTAAATTTACCCCATAGTTAACTTCTCTTATAACTCTTTTTAATTCTTCTCCTATAGGATCAGGCAAATCTTCTGAAACTCTTGCTATAGCATGTCTAAAGGTAAAACCACTTCTCAAAGAGTTGGCGATAATCATCAAAGCATCATTAAGTTGATTGTTAAACGCCTGTTTTCTCTTCTTTTTAGAAATTTTTGTCCAAAATGGTACTACAAAAAAACCTAAAATTCCAAATATTACGGAAATTACACTAAATCCATTTAATAATGAATGTAGTAAAATCGGTAAAACAGTAAATGCAACCCATATAGCAACATACTCTTCCGCTTTTAGCTTAATACCTGAAGCTCTCAAATCTTTTTTGAAATCATTTGAAACTAATATAAACGAAAGTATGCTTTTTTTGTTTTTTGATGCATCTGCCTTATTGTTCAAACTTGAAATTTTTGCTAATCTTTTTTTTAGGAAAGCTTTTTTTGAGTCCCTACCGTTAAATAAAGCAACAATGATAAAATATAAGGATAATCCCATTAAAAACATTATTATTAAATTAAATAAATTCATATCATCTCCTATACTTTAAACCAATCATCGTTAATTACTACTCCTTCATCAGCAAGTCTTTCTAAAATTTTAGGTCTAATTCCTGTTGATACAAATTTTCCTTTAATATTACCATTTGTATCGTAACCGTCTTGATTAAATACAAATATATCCTGTAAGATAATCGTATCGGATTCCATACCTAAAATTTCGGAGATTTTCATTATCTTTCTACTACCGTCTCTCAATCTTGATTGATGAACTATAATGTGAAATGCAGATGAAATTTGCTCTCTGATGGCTCTTGATGGAAGTCCCATACCAGCCATAAGTACCATTGTTTCCAAACGGCTTAATAAATCTCTTGTTGTATTTGCGTGGGCAGTTGTCAATGACCCGTCGTGTCCTGTATTCATAGCCTGAAGCATGTCTAATGCCTCCCCTGCACGTACTTCCCCTACAACAATTCTGTCGGGTCTCATACGAAGTGAGTTTTTTACTAAATCACGAATCGTAATAGCACCTGTACCTTCTACATTTTCAGGTCTACTTTCCAATGTTATAGTATGTGGCTGCTTCAATTGTAATTCGGCAGCATCTTCTATTGTAACTATACGTTCATTTTCAGGAATGAAACCGGATAAAGTATTTAACAATGTTGTCTTACCACTACCTGTACCACCAAATACCATGATGTTTGCCTTCCCTATAACGCAAGCTTCCAAAAATGAAGCCATTTGATATGAAAGAGAATTGTATTTTATTAAATCGGCAATTGACAATGGTGTCTTTGAAAACTTTCTTATAGTAATTGAAGGTCCTACCAATGATACCGGAGGAATTATCGCATTCACACGAGAACCATCCTGTAGTCTGGCATCTACCATCGGTGTGCTTTCATCACATCTTCTACCGATTGGGGAGATAATTCTATCTATAATATTTAATACGTGATTATTATCTCTAAATTTTATAGGAGTAAGCTCAAGCTTACCTTTTCTTTCTACATAAATTTGATCCGGTCCATTAACCATTATTTCAGAAATTGAATCATCCTTTAATAATACTTCCAATGGTCCAAGTCCGATTGTTTCATCATAAATTTGTTCTATTAATTTTTTTCTAATTGTATTTGGTATATTTTCTCCCAAAAGATCCGATATATCTTTAATATTTTCAAGAATTTCTTGCTTGTCATCAGCATTTATAATACTTCCAAGTGTGATTCTTGATAAAATCTCTTTATGAACATTATTTTTAAAATCAACATATTCATCAAGATAAATATCCTGAGTATTGCTATTTAATCTTCTTAAGCTATTAACATCAGATTTTGAAACTCTTCTGGCTTGTTCTAATCTTTCTTGTAATGAAGGCATTATTTCTTACCTCCAAATTTAAATTTACTAAAATTCAACTTTGAAAATATCGAGTTTTTGCTTTCTTCATCTTCTTTTACTTCTGAACTGTTAAATGAATCGGCGATTTCAATTATATCTTTAGCAACTTGTAATTTTGAATTTGATGTTACTATAGGCACACCTTCATTTAAGGCTTTTACAGATTCTTCATAATCTTCACTAATAGAAGCAAACACCGGTTTGTTCATTATATTTTCTACGTCTTCTTTTGTAATATCGCCCTTGATTGACTTACCGATTACAAGTTTAACTTTTTCACTAACATTTATTGAATTCATGTACATTAAACCTTTTTTAGAATTATTTAATATCGAAATATCTAATCCTGTAAAGTATAGGATGGTACTTGACTCTTCTAAAATTAAAACATTTAAATCGGAGAATCCTACATTTGTATCAATTACGATATAATCAAAATGTGTTCTCAATGCGTTGATTATAGGTTCAATCAATACTCCGGAAACTGAATCGGAATATTCCGGACTTGACGGTGCACATAGCAATTGTAATCCTGATGAATGGGATACAAAATAGCTTCTAATACTGTCAATAGTAGGTATCTTTCTTTCCTGTAACAACTCTACGATAGTTTCCTTAGCTTCCAATCCTAAATAAGTGTGGGCATCACCAAACATTAAATCCAAATCTAAAAACGCAACTTTAGCTTTTTTCTTAGATAATTCAACTGCTAAATTTACAGCTAGGGCTGTTTTACCCATACCACCTTTAGTACCGAATACGGTTATTATCTCTGCATTTCTTTTTAATGATGAATTATCAACTATCATTTTTCTTCTTGATTTTTCATTGAAATAAACTTTCTTTAACTCTTCATTAAATTTGTCAACCGGTTCCGATAATGAAATGTAAGCTGTCGCACCTGCATCAATAGATTTTTTTACAATGTCGTATGATTTTTCATCTGATACCATTACTGTTACAACACTTGGGTGTAAAAGATAAATTTTTTGACATGCTCTAAATACCCAACTCAAATCTGAGCAGGACATTATAACTACATCAGGATTATTTTGAAATATTTCATCTGAAATATTTGATAAATCCATCGATGCTCCTACAATTTCAAAACTATCATCTACTAACTTTTTACTTATTTTTTCAAGTTCATCGATTTTTTCTCCAACTAATAATACTTTTATAGCCATTTCCCCCCCTTTTAACGCTCAAACTCTTGCTTAATCGACTTAATCAACTTAGCCTTATCAATTATATTATCCAATAACATATCTGTTGCATCTACTTTTTTGTGGTCACCTTCAGGTCTCAATCCCAACCATACATCACCACTCTTAATTGCCAATGTTAATTTTAAAAACTCTTCAGGTTTTAATTCAAGTGTAACTGTTTTATATGCAGTAGGTTTTGCATCTTTTTTATCTGATGTTTTTTCTATTGCTGTTTCCAAACCGATTATTTTAACATCTTGTAAAAGTATTGTCGAATATTGTTTTGTTAGTTTAGAATCATTTTCCGAACCATTTTTACCAACTACGTGATAATCAAATTTTCCGATATGAAATACATCGATATAGTTTCCTACTTTTAAGAAGTTTGATACCCCTTCAGGTAGCCCTACAGCGATACTCATACCTCTTTTACCTTCAGATATAACATATGCCAAACCGTAATTTGGAGCTTTTTCTTCCTTGTTTATAACTCTTTCTTTTATTATAGGTTCATTTTCATATAAAGTATCTTTAGCCATTTTGCCTACGATATCCTTTGTATCCTTGATAGCATTTTTATTTACACTATTTTTTGCTACCTTGATTTTCTTCAATGATTCCCCATTTACAATTGTATTAGCTACAATGTTTTTATTAGGAACGATTATTTCCACTAAATTTTCATTATTCTTTTTATTTGTCAATCCTGATATATATATCCATGTAAACAGCATAAATAACACTGCTGATACTATTGCTATAATTTTTACTTTCTTCATTTTTACCACCTTTTAATTTAATTTGTTTTTTGCCCATTTTCGTATGTTGCTGTATATTTTATCCAATCGTAGCCTTTAGGTTTCCATATATTATCTCTATCTTTATGACCGGAGCCTTTTATAACTAATTTTATAGGGACATATTTTATACCTATAAATTTTAATACACTGGTTTCTACTTCTTCATAAAATTCCATATTAATATCGAATTTTCTTTTATTATAATCATATTGAGTTTTTGTTTCATCATAGGTAACTGTAAGTTTTCCCGTAAATCCATTTTTTGTAGCATAATCACTAAAAGCATTTGCGTATTCTTCTCCAGGTTTATCACTATTCATGAAAAACTCCTGTCCTTTTGTAAAACGTGTCCTTCTCATGACATTTCCGATTTCGTATATGCGTGCTCTTCGTGCATATAATATGGCGACATCTGTAGACAGTGCTATGATCATGATAAGTACGGTAAACATAACGGCAAATATAACTAAGATATCTCCTCGCTCTTCTTTTCTTAATCTTTTTATCACTATCCCTCCTAATTATTTTCCATTTACAGCCTTTGATTCTAAAAGTCTTAACTTATCCAATTTTTTGGTTAAAGGTAAATTACTTCCCATAAACATCTTTCCAACGGGCGTAATCAAAGGAACTTCTTTTGTCATATTACCTTTTATTTCCATATAGTATTTTCTTTCTTGTTCCTTACGTCCATTAATTTCAACTACATTCTCAATTTTAGTATTAAAAGTTATGGTTGCATCTTTAATCTCTATCCCTGAAGTACTTAAACCGTTTTCTTTTAGTTTGTCATAAATTAATTCTTTTACTTCATAGCCAAACAAACCTCTTGGATTTTCTTCTTCATTACTATAATTAGGTCTAAGCTCCCAAGATGCTACCCTATAAGTGTAATCAAAGGAAATGTAATTATATGCTATCCAGCCTACTTCTATTATAAAAAGACAAATAAATATGAACATAGGAAATACAAGTGCAAACTCTACCATGCCCTGTCCTTTTTCCGATTTCTTAAATTTAAATAATTTATCTAGCATTATTTTCTCCTTCGGATAATCTGGTTGTAATCTCTGATGAAACTTTTGCCGTATCTCCACCATAGAATACTCTTGTTAACGGCATCCAGAAATCTACATCATAGGTTACTTTTATTGAAGCATCTCTATAGTTTTTGGTGATTTCTTTTGTTTGATCTTGTCCATATCTATTTCTTTTAAAAAAACGACTATTGTTATCTACATGATATGTGAATGTTTCTTTAATTTCATCTTTTAGCAAAGAAACGGTTACATGCCTTTTTTTTCTGTCAAGTCTATTGCCATATTGTTTGTCAATCAATTCATTTAAATTTTGTTTTAATTCAAGTTCTTTATTTCTTAATTTATATACATCATCTTTTTCTGCTAAATGTATGGCACATTCTGATGCAACTGATTGTAATAAAAGTTTAGTGTCATATACTCGCCATACGTCCACCACCATACTTAATAAAATTATTAAAATAGGCAGTATTAAAGCAAACTCAACTAATGATTGTCCGCTTTCATTCTTTATTAAATCTTTTTTTAATTTATTTTTCAAAGTCCCTCCTTTTACTTATTTTAATAATGTTATTAAATATACTTGTTTGTTTTTCTCTTTTTGCTCTTGCGGGGTTATTATCTTCTATTTTGTGTTGCTTCTTGTAGTTTTGTAGAAATTTTTCCAAAAATTTCATTTAATTTCCCACCTACTAATGTCAATGCTGCTATTACAGCTACTGAGATTAAGGCTAAGATTTTCTAAATCTTTACTACCTTATCCCCACTCCTTTTTCTCTTTTTGCTCTTGCGGGGTTATCTTCCTTGTGGTTTTGCTGCTGTACCTAATTTATCAGAAATTTGTTTGAAAATTTCATTTAACTTTTCTCCCATTAATGTCAATACAACTATTACAGCTACTGAGATTAATGCTAAGATTTTTCAAACCTTACCTATCTTCTCCCCACTCCTTTTTCTCTTTTTGCTCTTGCGGGGTTTATTATGGTTGTATTTGCTCTGTTTTACCTAATTGCCCTAAAATTTGCTTGAAAATATCTCCTAACTTTTGACCAATCCCTGTTAACAATGCTATTACCACTACTGAGATTAATGCTAAGATTTTCTAGCCTTTCCTATCTTCTCCCCACACTCTTTTTTCTCTTTTTGCTCTTGCGGGGTTATTATTGTGGTTGTTTATTCGCTCCAGTTAGTGACGTTAATACCTTATTAAATGTAATCTTTAATTCATTTCCTACTTTTGTTAAAATCAATATTACCACTACTGAGATTAATGCTAAGATTATCCAACCTTACCTATCTTCTCCCACACTCTTTTCTCTTTTTGCTCTTGCGGGGTTATTGCAATGTTGCTTTTCCTTGTAATCCATCTAACACTTCTTGGAATTTTTTTAATAACTCTTTACCAATTCCTTTTAAAAGTGCTATAACTACTACTGAGATTAATGCTAAGATTACCTAGCCTTTCCTATCTCTCCACACGCTCTTTTCTCTTTTTGCTCTTGCGGGGTTATGATCTTTGTCCGTTTCCTTGTAATGCTTTTAACACTTCTCCAAATTTTACTTTTAATTGTCCACCTATACTTGTTAACAATGCTATTACCACTACTGAGATTAATGCTAAGATTTTCTAACCTTACCTATCTTCTCCCACTCACTTTTCTCTTTTTGCTCTTGCGGGGTTATTAGTGGTTTGTTCCATTTCCCTTTAATGCTTCTAATACTGAATTAAATTTTTCCTTTAATTGAGTTCCAATACCTGTTAAAATCAATATTACCACTACTGAGATTAATGCTAAGATTTTCCAAGCCTTGCCTTTCTTCTCCCACTCACTTTTTTCTTTTTGCTCTTGCGGGGTTTATTGATTTGCTTTTTCTGCTGCACCCTTTAATTGATCAGAAATTTTTGTGAAAATTTCTTTTAAATTTCCACCCATCGTTGTTAATATTACTATTACAGCTACTGAGATTAATGCTAAGATTATCCCAAGCCTTGCCTATCTTCCCCCACACTCTTTTCTCTTTTTGCTCTTGCGGGGTTATGAGTTTAATTTATTTTCTGCTGCACCTTCTAATTTTCCAGAAATTTGTTTGAAAATTTCTTTTAATTTGTCTCCTATTTGTGTTAATGCAAAAATTACCACTACTGATACTGAGATTAATGCTAAGATTTTCTAGCCTTGCCTATCTTCTCCCCACTCACTTTTTCTCTTTTTGCTCTTGCGGGGTTATGCTGTTGGTACTTTTTCTGCTTCTTGTAATTTATTAAAAATACTTTGGAAAATATCTTTTAATTTTCCTCCCATTAAGCCTAATACTACTATTACAGCTACTGAGATTAATGCTAAGATTTTCCAAGCCTTGCCTATCTTCTCCCCACTCACTTTTTCTCTTTTTGCTCTTGCGGGGTTATGCTGTTGGTACTTTTTCTGCTTCTTGTAATTTATTAAAAATACTTTGGAAAATATCTTTTAATTTTCCTCCCATTAAGCCTAATACTACTATTACAGCTACTGAGATTAATGCTAAGATTATCTAGCCTTGCCTTTCTTCTCCCACACACCCTTTTTCTCTTTTTGCTCTTGCGGGGTTATTGTTTTGGTGCATTTTCTGCTGCACCTTGTAAATCTCCAGAAATTCTTTGGAAAATTCCATTTAAATTTTTACCTATTTGCGTCAATACCACTATTACCACTACTGAGATTAATGCTAAGATTATCTAGCCTTGCCTTTCTTCTCCCACACACCCTTTTTCTCTTTTTGCTCTTGCGGGGTTATTGTTTTGGTGCATTTTCTGCTGCACCTTGTAAATCTCCAGAAATTCTTTGGAAAATTCCATTTAAATTTTTACCTATTTGCGTCAATACCACTATTACCACTACTGAGATTAATGCTAAGATTACCTAGCCTTTCCTATCTCTCCACACGCTCTTTTCTCTTTTTGCTCTTGCGGGGTTATGATCTTTGTCCGTTTCCTTGTAATGCTTTTAACACTTCTCCAAATTTTACTTTTAATTGTCCACCTATACTTGTTAACAATGCTATTACCACTACTGAGATTAATGCTAAGATTAATCCATATTCTACCATTCCTTGTCCGCTTTCTTCCTTCATAAACCAATTCATTATGTTTTTCATTTCTTTTGTTCTTTATGATTATTGGAGTGTTTAGATAAAAGCCTCAAAGTATCGCTTAGGTAAACCTGTTTAGCCGGCGATTTACGAGTTATTTTTGTTCGCTAACATCATATACCTTAGCTACATTCATTTGATTTATTTTATAATCTTCTTTTAATTGATTTTTTACATATAGATGTATTTTGCTTTCGTCTCGTCGGGACGTGTCAACATAATATCCTCTGCACCAAAAACTTCTATCTTTATACGCATATCTTAAATTTTCTTTTCTTTCAAATATTAATAGGCTGCTTTTACCTTTTAAATATCCGATTATATGAGAAACGCTATATTTAGGAGGAATTTCTATCAGCATATAAATATAATTTGAGCACAATTCCGCCTCTATTATTTTTATGCCTTTTTTTGTTAATAAATTCCTTATAATCCTGCCTATATCTTCTTTTATTTCTTTATACATACGAAGTTTTTCATATTTTGGCGTAAATACAATATAATAATTGCAATTCCAAACCGTATGTGACGAACCGTTTGCACGCATATTAATACCTCTATTTATGTTTTATTGCATTTTACGAATTAAAATAATTTTTTATTTATGAATATAATCTTTTCTCTATCAAATTTGTTTTGTTTAGGATTTTTCCCTCCCGGCAAAGCCGGTAGGGAGAGTCCTTACAAAAATCAAAGTATCGAAAAGTTTTTCGATACTTTGATTTATTCTAAAATATACTTGTTTGTTTTTCTCTTTTTGCTCTTGCGGGGTTATTATCTTCTATTTTGTGTTGCTTCTTGTAGTTTTGTAGAAATTTTTCCAAAAATTTCATTTAATTTCCCACCTACTAATGTCAATGCTGCTATTACAGCTACTGAGATTAAGGCTAAGATTAATCCATATTCTACCATTCCTTGTCCGCTTTCTTCCTTCATAAACCAATTCATTATGTTTTTCATTTCTTTTGTTCTCCTTGTTTTTTTATATATTTTTTTTTTTTTTTGAAAATGTGAATTATCTTCTGATAATTAATAAATTATATTTTTCCAAGAAATGCATTTTTAATTTTTGTAAAAACACCTTCCTGATATAGAGATTTGAGATTGCCACTTAGGGCTAAAAGTCCGATAAATCCGACAATTACAATCAAAGCAAGTATAATCCCGTACTCGACCATTGATTGACCTTTCTCTTCTTGTGTAATAAATTTATAAGTATCTACGATAGTAACCTTAAAATCTTTTCTAATAGCATCCATAAATTAACTCCTTTATTTATAAGTCCTGTTACAATTCCTATCATAATAAATCCAGCTAGTGGAATATATGACTTCATGGTTAGATAATGTGTCATCAAACCATAAACTATGTAAGCCAACATGACACTCATAGTAATAAAGATACCAAATATTAAATCAGGATAGCCCAATAAAAAAGACATGACCATCATTAGCTTCAAGTCTCCGGCTCCTCCGGGCACAGTCTTAAATAAAAACTTGCCAAAGATTAAGAAACTTCCCACTAATAATATAAATATCCCTATTGATGAAGCTATACTATTTAATAAATAAATTATACCGCCATCAATAAGTCTAAATGGTATACTTATTACAACCATTAATATTATCATTTCATTTGCAATAATTCTTACTTTATTATCCACTAAGGTTCCAACACATGCAATAAATGAAAATATTAATAGAAATATAAATTTCCAAAGCGGAAAATATATAAGTCCTAAATAAGATACCAATATCCCAACAGTGAATGATAAAAAGTAACCGAATATTTTCGAACTGTGCATATGACTATAAGGTTTTCCATTTTTATTTTCTTTGTACTCTATGAGCTTGTCTGTACATATAGGTACGAAGTAAACAAAAATGAATCCAATCACTATAGGGATAATATAATTTAATAACCCTTCCAAATAATTCTCCTTTTTCGTTTTTTAGTCATAACTGACTTTTTTATTTTACATCTCTGAACTTTTTTGTCAATTTCTAACGCAAATTTTTTTCGTTTTGCCTCCAGAACAAATGAACATTCATTCAAAAATTTTAAATTAATATTCAAAAAAACTTGAATATTTTTATATATTTTTGCTCAAATTTAATTTTTTATAAATTTTTTTGTATACAGAATAAATGTTACATTTTTTTAATAAATGTATATTTACTCTATGTTTATTAATTTTAAATTTTCTATTAAAAGCTACCCCCCCCCCCTCAAATTTTGGCTTATTTACAGGTTTTAGTGAAAAATTGTATTTTTTCACTGAAAAATTTTTGTCATAAAATAAACAAAAATATTATTTTTAACGTTTATATATTAATTAATTTTATAACAAAAAAGTTATATAACATTATTGTTATAAAATTATTATTCACTTTTTTCACTTTTTTACACTTTTTTGCGAAATGCGTATTTTTACACGTTTATAGCATATACTGAAAATATGAGTTTTATAATATAAAATTAAATATTTATGCCTCATTTTAAAAAAAATCCTTTTTAAATTTAAAGTTTTTGTGTAAATATAGCTATTTCATACAATATTAACCACTACATATAGTGTAACTACTCAAATAATGATTTAATAGTAAAAAATTCTTTTTATAGATATATTAGTTATTTTTTCATATTTTATTTTCATTTTTTGTAAATTTTTTCTAAAATATAATAAAATTTTTGACGAAAAATGCCTATTTTTACAAAAAAGTTATATAAATACAGTTGAAATGAATATTGATTTTATAAAAATATAATTTAATGGAAGTTTTTTATATGAAAATGCCGGCGAGCTCGTTTCGTGATGACTTACGAAAGGAGCTCGCCGGTGGGTTTTCTTGAAAAATGTATTTTATTATTCTATTTTTGATTTAAATGCTTTTATTAAATTCATTTTATTTCCATAATTTAGTGTCCCCTGTCTATATATCTTAATGGAAATTATTGACATAATCGCTGTAGTTACTATCAATATAATGAAACTCAAAGCAATTTGATATAAGGCTACATTACTTCCTAATGATCTTGTAAGCATTGAAGTCGGCGATGAAAATGGCACAAATGATGCAACTTTCAATATAGTTGAATCAGGTTTTGTCATTAATCCCATAGGTATAAACGTTGCAAACATCACTAAAATCATTACCGGAGATAATGCTTGATTTAATTCATCCAATCTTGAAACAAGTGAGCCGAGAGCAGCAAATATATAGAAATACATTGTCACACCGACTACGGTAAATAACACTAAAACTAATACATCTGTTGTTTTTATTTCTGATATGATTGTCTTTATAGTATTTGACACTTCAGGTTTATCGTGTAAATTTATCATTAATCCCACTACGGCAGATAAAATAGTTAAAATTAAATTAACAAAACTTGTAAACACTCCGGAAAATACTTTTCCATGTATCAAAGCTGACGATTTAACATTTGTAATTAATATTTCCATTGTCCTTGTTTCTTTTTCTTTCGCTACATTTGTGGCAATTTGTGAACCGTGTAGCATTATTATCATATATAAAAACATAACACTGAAATATGACAAGATAGTGCCCGACATTGGGTTTCTCCCAAATGATTCAATTTCAATTTTTGGAGTGACAGAATCAATTTCTATAATTTTATTAACATCAATGCCCAGCTTCTTATATTCTATATTGTATTTGTAATTTTCCTTTAGTATATCTTCTATTAAATACGCCCTAATAGTACCTATACTGCTTTTACTAATTTCTGAAATTTTATTTGAGCTTTTATAAAGTTTCGCACTTATATTATCTTTTAATAAAATCCCCTCCGCAACTTCTTCATTTTTAACTTTTTCTTTTAATTCATTCTCATTATTTACCTTTATTAAATTATATCTTTTTGAAAGTGTATCAATAACGGACTTATCAACTCCCGCTTTAGCAAAATATGCCAAATCTTTTTTACTATCATTTGGCAATGATTTTTCATTTATTTCAAACTTTGAATTTGAAGCTTTTCCTGAATCCATATAATTTGTAATTTTAGGTATAAATGTTATACCAAAAAATATCGCACACGATATTAAAAGAGAAATTAAAAATGTTTTTTCCTTAAATTTTTGTTTTGTTTCAAATAAAAATACTGTCAATATATCTCTCATATTACACTTCCTTATCTAATTCAATAAATATTTCTTCCAAACTAGGCTTGTATGGTTCAAACCTCAAAATTTCAATATTATTTTCAATAATTTCTTGTAAAATTTGATTTGTGTCCATATCCTCATTTAATCCAAATATATATCCGGATTTTATTTCATCCAATATAGATATCGACCTTATTTTACTTAATTTTTCAAATAATTCACTTGAATTTGATTCAATCAAATATTTTCCATTTCCCTTGTCAGCCTTTATTCTTTCCAAATTATCAGACAAAATTATTTTGCCTTGTTTTATAAATGTAACATCATCACAAAATTCCTCCACATAACTCATTTGATGTGATGAAAAAATAACTATCCTGTTTTTTCTAATAAATTCTGAAATAATATCCTTTAATACCATTGAATTTACCGGATCCAAACCGCTAAATGGCTCATCAAATACTACAATATCCGGGTCATTAATTATCGCTTGTAAAATCTGAACTTTTTGCTGATTTCCCTTAGACAATGTTTCAAGTTTCTTATTAGCATATTCACTAAGCTCTACTTTCTCCAATAATTGTAATGCAGATTTTCTAGCCTCTTTAGATTTCATCCCTTTTAATTCCCCAAAATATACAAGTTGGTCAATTATATTAATTTTTTGATACATACCTCTTTCTTCAGGCAAATATCCAATCTTATATTTTCTTCTATCAAATGCCTCTCCATCTAATAAAAATTCTCCGCTATCCGGCTTAAATACATTCATAAGCGTCCTGATAGTAGTCGTCTTTCCTGCACCATTCCTACCTAAAAATCCCATAGCCTTACCACTTTCAATCGTAAAGCTCACATTATGTAAAATTTGTTTTTTATTAAAACTTTTATTTATATTTTTTAGTTCTAATCTCATGTAACCTCTCCTTTAATACTTTTTACTATAATATATGTATGAAATAATATATATCAAATAAATCGCACCAATAATAACAAGCAACGATTCTCTTAATGAAAAATCTATATTAAATGTTGCAAATACTATGCTCATAAACGACAATATTATTAAAATTATTATCAATGTTGTTTCTGAAGTTTTTTTACCAATATATTTTATTCTTTCATCATTTAATTTAGCATATAATTTTTTTAATTTTTCTTCACTTCTCAATGCTTGTATATTTCTTAAAATATAGAATATAAACACCAAAATCATTCCTGTAAAAAATCCCCTTACAGATTCCATATTAGTGTTTTTACCTGAATAAACTATACTAAACACAAGCATAATTACAGCAAAAAACAATATTACAGAAGTAATAATTGTCTTATTTTTTATCTTTTTTCTAAATTTTTCTAACATATTACTCCTCCACTTTTGATATCTGCATTTGTTTATAAAATGTACCTCTTAAATTTTTACAACTTATTGCTCCTCCACTTTTGATATCCTGCATTTATTTATCAAATGAACCTCTTAAATTTTTACAACTTGTTGCTCCTTCACTTTTGATATCCTGCATTTATTTATCAAATGAACCTCTTAAATTTTTACAACTTGTTGCTACTCTACTTCGCTAAAATCAAAAACTTCTTCAATGGTTAAGCCGAAATATTTTGCAATCTTATACGCCAAAACTAGCGAAGCCGTATATTTTCCATTTTCTAATGAAATAATTGTCTGCCTCGTAGTGCCGAGCTCATTCGCCAACTCTTCCTGAGTAAGTTTTCTACTCTTCCTTAATTCTGAAATTCTATTTTTCAAATCCTCCCTCCTTATTTTTTATCTGCGTAGTTTTGTATTTCTTAACCTTAATCTATTTTATGTGCGAGGTTTTTTGTTTCTAAAATCAAATAAAAATGTTAAGCTAATTTTACAAAATAAGTATAGTAAACTTTACATTTAAAGTCAAGTTTATTTTACATTATATATTGATTTTAAAATCTAAAAATAGCAAATCATGTAATTTGTATGTTTTTTTGATTTACAGGTAATGCCTGTCCCGCAAATTCATGTATCTCAAATATTTTTACAATTTACAGGTAATCTGAGATCCGCAGCACTCGGCAATTCATGTATTGAGATTATTTTTTAATATTACAGGTAATGCCTGTCCCATAAATTAATGTATTTCAAATATTTTTGCAATTTACAGGTAATGCTATCCGCCTTGCTCATGTATAATGAATATTTCTTTGATTTACAGGTAATGCCTGCCCCGCAAATTCATGTATATCATATATTTTTACAATTTACAGGTAATCTGAACTCGGCAGCCTTCGACAATTCATGTACTGCGATTATTTTTTAATATTACAGGTAATGGCTGCCTCACAAATTCATGTATATCAAATATTTTTACATTTTACAGGTAATGCGAGCTCGGCAACACTCGACAATTCATGTACTGCAATTATTTTTTTATATTACAGGTAATGGCTGCCTCACAAATTCATGTATTTCAAATATTTTTACAATTTACAGGTAATCTGAACTCGGCAGCCTTCGACAATTCATGTACTGCGATTATTTTTTAATATTACAGGTAATGGCTGCCTCACAAATTCATGTATATCAAATATTTTTACATTTTACAGGTAATGCGAGCTCGGCAACACTCGACAATTCATGTACTGCAATTATTTTTTTATATTACAGGTAATGGCTGCCTCACAAATTCATGTATTTCAAATATTTTTACAATTTACAGGTAATCTGAGCTCGGCAGCCTTCGACAATTCATGTACTACGATTATTTTTTAATATTACAGGTAATGGCTGCCTCGCAAATTCATGTATATCAAATATTTGTACAATTTACAGGTAATCTGAGCTCGGCAACACTCGGCAATTCATGTATAATAAAATTCTCTTTCATTTACAGGTAAGATTATTAAATTTTAAAATTTTTTTATTTAAATTTTACCTATAAATAAAAAATTTATCGAAATTGCATGAGTAGAATAAAAATTTTTACCTGTAAATAATAAAATTAAAATGTATACAGGTAAATATAAAAATATTGTAATAATAATGACAGTATACTCTAGTGTATTTTATGTAATAATAGGTATATGGAGGTATTTATGAAATTAACAAAAAAATATATTAATGATTTAATTACAAAATATACAATTATTAGTGAACAAATCAGAAAATTCAAGTTGCCTAATATTGCTGGCACGTTGCAAACTTACTTATCTAAAGGATGTTATCAATATTATATTAGAATAAAAAATCCGGAATCTAATAAATTCAAAAGAATATACTTAAATAAATCGGATAAAAATAAAATACAAATTTTGGCACAAAAAGAATATCTATATAAGGCTAATAAAATTGTAAAAAAAAATTTAAAGGCTTTAGAATATTTTAATAAAAATTTTGATGATGCAGCTCTTGATAATTTATATGAAAATACGCTTAAACCTAAACAAAATTTTATATCGCCAATAACTATGACAAAAAATCAAATTTTTAAGAAATGGAGAAATATAACTTATACTCCAAAACCAATTACTGATGAATTTATAATTATTGCTAAAAATGGCGAAAGGGTTAGATCAAAAAGTGAAAAGATATTAGCCGATATATTTTATGATAACAGATTAGAATACAAATATGAAAAACCGTTAAATTTAAAGAATTTAAGCATTAATCCGGATTTTACTTTTTTAGATAAAGATACTTGTAAGGAAATTTATTGGGAACATTTTGGTATGATGGATAACTTAAATTATGTTTCAAGTGTTATCGATAAAATAGAATCCTATCAAATGAATAATATATATCTTGGAGAAAGATTAATTATAACCTTTGAATCTTCAAATAAAAATTTAAATTATTTATTAGTTAAAAATTTAATCAATAAGTACAATTTTCTCAAACGATAAAAACAAATATACATGTACGAGACAGACTGGCAGTACTTGTATATTCAAAAGATATTTGTTTCACATGTACAAGGCGGGCCACATTACCTGTAAATTGTACAAATATTTGAAATACATGAATTTGTGGGACAGCCATTACCTGTAATATAAAAAAATAATTGCAGTACATGAATTGTCGAGGGATGCCAAACTCAGATTACCTGTAAATTGTACAAATATATGAGATACATGAAATTGTAAGGGTGACATTACCTGTAATATTAAAAAATAATCGCAGTACATGAATTGTCGAGGGATGCCAAACTCAGATTACCTGTAAATTGTACAAATATATGAGATACATGAAATTGTAAGGGTGACATTACCTGTAATATTAAAAAATAATCGCAGTACATGAATTGTCGAAGGCTGCCGAGCTCACATTACCTGTAAATTGTACAAATATTTGATATACATGAATTTGTGGGACAGGCTTTACCTGTAAATCAAAGAAATATTCATTATACATGAGCACGGCGACCCACATTACCTATAAAGAATATCCTTAGATATATAACAACAAGCCGTGCAAGTTTTGGTTGATAAGTTCCAAGCCCTGCACGGCTTAATTTACAATAGCCCATAAAATATTTTATAAAAACGGTTCTTGCCAAGCCGTGCAAGTTTTGGTTGATAAGTTCCAAGCCCTGCACGGCTTAATTTTTAATTAAAATCCGTTATTTTCAACTAATTTCTTATACCAATGGCCGGATTTTTTGATTGTTCTTTCTCCGGTTTCAAGGTTTAATTCAACTAATCCGTATCTGTTTTTATATGAATTTAGCCATGACCAACAATCGATGAAGGTCCAAACATGGTAACCTATACAATTTGCTCCTTCTTCTATCGCTTTGTGTAGATATGTTAGGTGTTCTTTGATAAATTCTATTCTGTAATCATCTTGAATTTGACCATTAACCTTGAATTTTTCTTCACCTTCGACCCCCATGCCATTTTCGGACATTATCCATTCTATATTGTTATAATTATCCTTAATATACATGGCTATATTGTAGACAACTGAAGGGTCTATTTCCCAACCTCTGTGGGGATTGATTCTTCTGCCCGGCATTTCATAGGGTTCGTAGAAGTTTGTTGGGAAAAATATTGCATCTTTTTTAATTTCATATTGAACAGCTTTTACTCTTAGTGGTTGATAGTAATTTACGCCTAAGAAATCAATTGTATTATTTTTGATGATTTTTAAATCCTGTTTATCGACTGTTGGTAATAAATTGTATTGTCTTAAAAGGTCAATCAATTCGGGTTGAAATGTGCCTTTGATGGAAGGATCTAAAAATGATCTTATTGCAAACATTTCTGCATATTTTGCTGCTTCTAGATCTTTTGGATGTTGTGATCTGGGAATAGCAGGTGTTAAATTTAATACAATACCGATTTTAGATGTTAAATTTAGTTTTTTAAATTCTTCAATTGCTCTTGCACTTGCAAGTTGTGTATGAAATCCAACTAATATTGCTTTTTCAGGACTAACTTCCAGGGGATAGTGATATTGCAACAAATAGCCACATTCAACATGGACAATTGGTTCATTAAATGTAAACCATCTATCAACGTATTCTCCAAATAGCTCAAATGCAGTTTTTGCAAAATTTGCATAATGTTCAACAACATCTCTGTTTTCCCATCCACCAATATTTTGTAATTCTACCGGCATATCAAAATGATATAAATTTATAAATAGTGTCAAGCCCTCATCTTTAATTCTCTTAAATACGTCCTTGTAAAATTCAACAGATTTTTGATTAATTTCCCCATATCCTTTTGGAAAAAGTCTGGACCAACTTATGGATGTACGGAATGAATTTTGTCCTGTAGCCTTTAATAATTTTATATCTTCTTTATAATTTTCATAAAAAGAGCTTGTTTTTGATGGACCGATTTGATTGTGAAATTTATATGATTCTTTTTCAAACCACAAATCCCAAATATTATCTCCTTTTCCATCACCTTCAACTCTTCCTTCACTTTGTGTAGCTGATGTAGCCGACCCAAAGTAAAATCCTTCAGGAAATTTAATCATTATTTCCTCCATTAAAATTATTTAGTCCATTTTTTGCAGCACCCACCAATCCGGCATCATCGCCAAATTTTGCAACTTCAATAAATATTCTATTTTTTAAGCCTTCATAAACTTTATTTTTTGTAGCCTCTATTACCTTATCAATCAAAAATTGATTTTTTGTGATTACCGAACCCCCTAAATAGAAAATTTCAGGTTCAATTATTTGTAATAAATTAGCTATAGCTCTTGAAAAATATTCTGTCCATTGTTCTATAATTTCAATTGCCTTTTCATCATTTTCAGCATATTTTTCAAATAATTCTTTTGTAGAAATATCTGTTTTATATACTTGTGTAGCTTTTTTTGATAATGCAGTACCGGAGCATAGGCTTTCTAATGTCCCCGCATATAATTGACTATGATTTCTATCATCATCAGAAATTATCATCAATCCAAATTCACCGGCATATACTTTTTTCCCTTCCATAAGCTCACCTTTATAAACTATGCCTCCACCTACTCCGGTGCTTACTGTCATGAAAACTATAGTTTCTCTATTATCTCCTACCGCTTGTGCCATTGCCGCAGCATTGGCATCATTTGTTAAAAATGCTTTTCTATTTGTTTTTTCTTCTATTAGTCTTAAAAATGGCTTGTTTCTCCATTTTGGTAAATTGGGAGCATCCAAAATCATACCTAAATCTTTGTCTAAAGGTCCGGGAGAACAAATCCCTACAACTTTTGTTAAACGGTCAGGGTCAACTTTATTAATCATTTCAGATATTTCATCTATAATATCATCAAATTCCTTGTCACCTGTCTGTGTAATTTGTTTTGAAATAATATTAAAATTTTCATCAAACAGTGCAACTCTGGCACTTGTTCCACCAATATCTACACCTATTGATTTCATAATCTTACTCCTTTTTCTATTGATTTTAATAAGTTTGAATATGCTCCATATAAATTATTGTCATTATAAAATGTTACCGGTCTGATATTTATGTCGGCTAAATTAAATGGCTCTTGTCGTAAAAATTTTTTAAGTTCTCTTATGTATTTTTCAGATTGTGAAATACCGCCGCCAATATATATAACCTGAGGGTCATATATATATTGAATATTGTACAATCCCATACACATATATTGAAACATATTTTTAACTTCACTATAAAATGGTTCTACTTTATTAAAATATTTTTCTAATACAATATGAGGTTTTTCAACTATATTATATTTTTCTTTAATCCTAGATACTACATTTGGAATTGTAGCAAGCCTGGAAAAATTTGTATATTCTCCTTCTATATTTTTTAATAACATATAGCCAAATTCTCCGGCTTCAAGTCTACGCCCTCTAATAATCTGTTTATTTTTTATAATTGCTCCGCCAATTCCTGTTCCCACAATTACAAATGCAATATCTTTTTCTTTTGGTTCATCCATAAACATTTGAGCTAATGCAGCACAATTTGCATCATTTTCTATCGCCACAGGCAATTTAAACTTATCTTGTATATGCTTTGCAAAATTATATTTATGAATATAATCTATAGCACTCAAACCATAAATATTACCTGTTTTTGAATCAACTGTTCCGGGACTGCTAAATCCGACTCCTTTTATATTATATGTGCTAATATTTTTTTCCACTTGTTCTTCAAGCATTGATAAAAATTCCTTAAGAGTTTCTTTTCTCTCAATAGAATACTTTTTTATTATTTCTTTGTCTTTTATAATTCCTATTTTAGTAGACGACCCACCAATATCAAATATTAAATACATAAAATTCTCCTACATTTTTTTCTTATGCTATGATATAATTATACTTGTATACGATTAATTGTACTCATAATGAGGTGATAAAATGAATAAATCATATAAGTTTATAAAAAATCTTATTTCAAAAAAATCCATTAAACTTTCCCATTTAGAACAAGAATTTCTTGATAGACTTGGAGAAAGTAATATTGAAATTTTTGATTCTTATATAAGCGAATTATCTAAAACATTCTACATTTCAAATTCTACAATCACTAGATTTGCTAAAAAACTAGGTTTTGATGGTTTTAATGAGCTTAAATTTGCTCTTCAAAATATTCAAGAACCCGAAAAATATCAAACACAGAAAATTTATACCTCTGTAATTAATGATATTAAAGAATTTGATAAAAATGTTGTAGAATTAATTCATAATTTAGATAAATTCCACAGAATAGTAATAGTCGGCATAGGCTCTAGCGGTTTAATTGCAAATGAAATGATGTTTAAATTAGGCGAAATCGGATTAAACAATCTTGACTACGCTAAAGAACCATATGGAATTAACATTCTTTCAAATAATTTATCCGAAAATGACTTATTAATATGTATTTCACTTTCCGGTGAAAATACTCACATATTAGAAGCTTGTGAAAATGCAAAAAATCGCAATGCTACAATTTTCTCCATATCCGGAAATGTTAATTCTTCATTAAAAAATTATTCTGATTATTTACTTAAAACCCCGGGATATTCTACTTATGAATATTCCATATCTAAAATGTTACCAATATTAATATACATTGATATAATTTGTGAAATATATACTAAAAGGGATTAAACCCTTTTAGTATTTTTTATTTCTTTATTTTCTAATAATCTTTTTGCCCAAATATGTTAAAATCGCTTCACAAAACATTGAATTTGACCATGAGAACCACTCTCTTGTAAACTTAAACGGATCATCTACATCAAATCCTTCATGTAACAGATTTGTATCTGCATCAGTTGTCTCAAACCATCTTAATATTTGTTCAATTTCTTCTTTATCTGTTGATGTCATTAATTGAATTGATAAAGCAATATGCCAAATGTATCTTTCCGGTGTATGTGGTGAACCCACGCCTTTGGCAGCTTTTCCTTCATAAAAATATGGATTCAATTCTGAAAGTACAGCTTTTCTTGTATTTAGATATATGTCATCATTTTTTGATATATATCCTAAATAAGGTAATGACAATAAACTCGGAACATTAGCATCATCCATAAATAATTGATTTCCAAGACCGTCGACTTCATAAGCAAATATTTCACCAAATTTTTCATTTTTCATCATGCCATATTTTTTGATGCCATCATTAATTTCACTCGAAAGCTTTTTCATTTTCTCAATTAATTCAGTATTTTCAAAATTAATTTCTTCCAACATTTCTACCGTCTTATTTAATGAAACAACTGTAAATGCATTAGCAGGAATTAAATACTGTAATTCGCATGAATCATCACTTGGTCTAAATCCTGACCATGACATGCCTGTAAATCCTACCGGCGTACCCATATTTGATTTTCTTAATGAATCACTTGGAGCCCATGGATTTGGTCTTTCAAATCTGTATGGCGAATTTTCATGATTTTGTTCGAGTATTAATTGATCCACTAAAACTTCCATCCATTTTGCTATGTGATTATCAATAATAGATGCATCTTTTGTTTTTTCATAATACATGTGAAGTAATTGGAACATATATGCTATCGAATCCAATTCGTACTTTCTTTCCCATACCCACGGGCTATCAAAATCGGTTATATCATCATGTGTCCATTTTGAATCATCACCCGTTTCATTAAAAGCATTTGCATATGTGTCTTTTTCAATGCAGAACCATTGTCTTTTTATTACTTTTTTAATCAGTTCATCAGCTTCGTTAGATTCAATATAAAACAAAGGTCTGATTTGTGCACTTGAATCCCTAAGCCACATAGCAGGTATATCTCCTGTTAAAACAAAGGCATCTTCTCTATCTGTAATTTTAATGGTAGTTGTGAATGTATTTTGAATTGCATTTTTAAACATTGCTTTAAGTTTGGTACTCAAAGTGGAGTTTTCAACAAATTCTATCAATTCATTTACAATATTTTTCATTAATCCTCCCATTTAATTGTTCTAATCTCATATGGATTTAAGAAACTGTTATTTAAGGATTCATCGTTTAACGACTTACGTCCTAAAATATCACATATTTCACCATTTTGAACATACAGTCTATGTGTTATCTTATCAGGATTGTAAACTCTTAAAATCCTTTCTCCTTTTTCATTTCTGTACAATGTAGAGAAAATATTTGAACCTAAATTCATATCATAAGCTGTATTTGCTTCGATTTTACCTTCATTTTTAGCAATTTGTGTTGTAAAGTAAGGCACTCTATTTCCCAATGCCCTTTGCCATGAAGATACATAATCCTTTACAAAGAAATCTAAATGAAATTCAAATCTTAAAAACTCTTGACATTGTGCATCAGGTGTTGGGAAGTATCCCCAGTCCCCCATTTCTCCAACAGCTCTAAACAAGGTCAATGCTAAACCATCTTCTGTTTGCTCATATTCTTGAACACCAACTGAAGATATTGTAAATCCGCCATCTTTATCGTGCATTTCCACAAATCTGTTAAAGTTTTGAGTAAAATCCGGATTTTCCCATGTTTTTGGAGGATAAGCATCTCTTGAAACAACTTCAAATATAGACTCAGCATTTACTTTGTCCGTATCTAAATTGTGATCAATTAAGATTCTCATTCTATGATCTTTAGCTGTATTTTCAAATTTTATTTTAGCTGTAATTGTTGACTTTAGCTTATCTATTTTAATTTTCTTATATACTAAGATGTCTACATATTCATCACAACGTGGAGCTGTTCTATTTTCTACTGAAATTACCAATTTTTGTTCATCTAATAATTGTTGTGATGCACTTTTTGGCACAGAGATTCTTTCAGTCATCTTTATTTCATAAAGTTTAGTTGTCAACTCTTCAACTGAGTAGTCAACTAAGGTTGAACTCTTAATTACCTTTTTATCTCCGGATTGTCTATAAATATATTCATTTCCGATATCTCCGCTATCTTCAATCATGAATACATTTTTATATACTTTATTGTTTCGCTTGTCAGTTATTGTTAATGTTGCATTATCTTCAATCTTCAAATTCAAAATATTTGTATCAACTTCTCTAGTGTCAATCATATTTGGTTTTCCAATATAATCTTCCTTAGGTACCAATCTGAATATTCTTCTTTCAAAAGGATCTAACTCCGTAACAAACTTAACTTGAATCTTTCTTGTAAAATAACCTCTTCTAAATTGATTATCCGGTAATTCATAATCAAATAACACGCCCAAATCTTTTACATATGTGTCATATTCGACATAATCATCAACAACTCTTAAATTAGGGATTCTTTCTTTTTTCATTTCTTGAGTAAATTTCAAATATTCAAATCCTGAAAAATATCTCTTAGCATATTCTATTTCGATAGTTGCTTCTTTTCTTTGATGATAAGGTGTAGTATTTATAACTGTAAACACATGTTCTTCCTTATAATCATTTTTAATATTTTCACTCAAATATTTCTTTGCCTGATTTTCAAGATAATCCAAGCCTTCAACACAAGTCTTAAATCTTCTTATATTTCCATCATGCACAGAATCTACCGAGCAACCACAAATGCTATCATGTGGATGATTTGTAAATAATGTCCTATAAACATAATCTATTTTATCTACAGGATATTTTTCTTTATCAAATAACATTGTATAAAGTGGTTGAACAACCTCTTCCAATCTCATTTCAATAATTTTATTGTAATTTTTTAATCTATATCTTGATGATGAGGTGCCTTGTAATGTCCCCCACCCATTTGTAGTTTGAGATCTTAATTCTCCCTTGATGACTGACAGTTTTGAACCGTCTACCTCAGACGCAACCGATTCATAATAATTATCTAAGTTTGAATGTATGAATTCATAATCTTCATATAATGTATTTGCTTTTTCGATAATTTCCCCAATATTTTTTTGTACCGGAGAATGATCGCAACCATTCATCAATAATAAATGTCTTGTTGAGGCATATTTTTCCATATCCTCAATTTTCTTATCGAGATATTTTTTCATCAATTCAGTTTCATAAGGAATATCCACTCCATTACAATACCAGTTCGCAAATAATATGCCTAAAACTTTTGACCCATCCGGTGATTGCCAATACATTTCAGAACTACTTGATGTATAATCTTCAAAAACTACATTAGCAAAACCGGTAGCTTTTACACCTCTACCAAAATATGCATTGTTAATGCCTGCTTTTTTCAAAATTTGTGGTGCTTGACCTATATTTCCAAATGTATCCGGGAAATATCCAATTTTTGCAGGCACGCCCAGTTCTTCAGACTTTTTCATACCAATTTCAAGGTTTCTAACATTTGATTCTCCGGAGGTTAAAAATGAATCTTGAAGAATGTACCAAGGTCCAATTATAATCTTGCCTTCTTTTATTAATCTATAGACAACATCTCTATTTTCCGGTCTAATCGCTAAATAGTCTTCTATTGGTAAATAATGTCCATCCATTTGAAATGAGATAAATTTATTGTCTTTCGAAGCTTCTATAATCCCGTCAATAAGATCTACAAGCCTCATCTGATGGCTAACTAGGGGCATATACCATTCTCTATCCCAGTGAGAATGTGATACCACATGAACTATTTTTTTCATCTATCCTCCTAAACTAAATATATCTTTATCTAATATAATTTTACAATCAAAACTATCTAAACACAAGTATTTAACAATAATGACTGGATATTTAATAGTTACAGCTTACATACAATTTTTTTGAAAATAAGTTCAATTCTGATATATGTTTTTATCAATAAAAATATTGGAAGTATTCTTAAAAATCACCGCTTTTTCTTTTTCAATTTCAAATTTATTATTTATTATTTTTATATTTTTATGAATAGATACTTCTTTGTTTTCATTTTTCAATATCGGCTCTATCCAAATTGATTTAGTATCATTTAATTTCAAAAATTCTTTATTATATTTAAAAACATTATTTTCTATAATCATATTTTCAATTTTTCCCGATTCATACCATTCATTAGCATCATTTGATAAGTATATTGAAGCCATAGTAATATTTTCAAATATATTGTTTCTTATTACTGTTTTTTTTCTGGTAGTACATAGTAAAGCTCTGGATGGAACATTTGAAAATTTATTATTTTCTATTAAAACCTCCGGAGTATAAGTTATATTTTCTGCTACATATTTACCTTCATTATCAATTTTATCATTTAAATAATCAGGTAAGTCTTTATCAAAATAAACTTCCATATATTGCAAATTATTTGAATATTCTCCGGGATTAGTTACATCAATAACTCTATAGGACTTATTTTCAACTTTTTCTAAGGTTTCCCTGTTAAAAAATTCCACTTCATTTCCAACAAAAAATTGCTTAAATCCCCCTTGTTGATGGTGTACATATCTCATAATAGCTTTGTTTTTTTCAACCTCTTCCACTCTCACATATGTACCATGTATATTGATTGAATCATCTAGGGACGAATCAAAAATACAATTTTTAATTTCAATTTTACCTTTTAATCCCGAAACGTGAATGGAATCAGCAAAACTTGATACAATATGTTTTTCATTTCCCATAAATTTACAATTTTCAAAAATCACATTTTCTGACATTTGAATTAAAAGCCCAAAACCATGTAAATAATTGAAACTAACATTTTCAAATTTTATATTTTTTGATTCTATAATTGAAAAACCGGCATTATTTCTATCATAAGACTCATTTAAGCATATCATATAATCTTTTTTTACAGATTTTGGTATCTTTTTGTAAAAAACTCTTACACCGTCACTAAGTTTTTCAATTGAAATATGATTAATTAAAGGTCCGTCATTTATATCCATTCTTTTACAATATTTATTTTTTAGATCAAAAATTGTTACCGCATATGATTTAAATTGATTTTTCCCCATCCAATAATAGTGATTCTCATTTTTTTCTGAAGTCCAAATTATATCATTTTCTTCTAAATAATAATTAAATGCTTTAGGAATAATAAAATCAACATAGTTTAACTCTTCATTTATATTTTTAACATATAGCTCTATTGATGTAGGATTATAATAATCAATAGTTAAATTTTTTATTGTTATATCGCAACAATTTTTAATTAAAAATGTATTTACATCGCCATGAAAAACTAATTCGGCTTCATTTCCATCTATTGTGTATCTATTTTTATTTTCTACATTCAGCATTATATGCTTATATGGATTTTCAATTGTATTTGTATTTGAAAAATGAAGATTTATATATTCTGAATCTTCTTTAAAAAAATCATATTTTGAATTTTTGAATTTGATATAATCATCTCGATTTTCAATTATATTTTTTATTTCATTTATTTTCATATCTTCTCCAAAGAAAAAAGGATGGGAAATACCCCATCCTCTAATATTTTTCAAATCTTATTTATGATTTTTTGCATACCAAGCATCAAATTCAGCTTTTAATTCTTTAACAACTTCATCTGCTCCGGCAGCTTTAACACGTTTTACAAACTCATCATAAACATTCATTCTACCATTTTGTAGATCAACAATACCGTCTCTTGCAGCTAAAACATTGTCAATTTTTGTTTGTAGACCTTCACTTGGGTTAAATCCTAAGTCAACAGAAGGCACAATTGGTTTTACATATGCATCTATCTTTGCTTTTAACTCAGGTGAATTAATATCTGCACCTGTTGGTTCTGGGATTCTTACGTCATTTGACCATTGATTCCTCCATGGGTTCCATCCTTCTTGTTTATCAACAGGAACTGCTCTACCGTCTTTAACGTTGTAGTGTGTACCTTCAATACCCCATGCCAATAGGTTTTGGATTTTTTCATCAAATCTTGCTAATTCTATAAAGTTTACTGCTTCTGCTGCATGATTTGTATGTGCATAAACAGATGTTAATTTACCTTGTATATTGTCATTGTATAAGATATTATCTTCTGCAATTGGAACTGCTACTACAGGTGTTTTATTTTGATCTGTCCATGTTGCTTCTGAACCAGGTTCTCCTTCACCTCTTGATACTAACCATTGATCTGGTTGTTTTTGTGTTTCTTTTAATGGATTATTTTCTGTACCTGATTCTTTTCCTAAGTATCCTGCATCTCTATATTTTGCAACTAATTCAAATTTTGCTTTTAACTCAGGTGATGTTAAGTAATTTTCTACTGTATATGTGCCGTCTGATTTTGTTCTGATGAAGTTATTTAATCTTCTTTCTGCCCATACGTCACCTCTCATTGGTGTTTTTTCTGGGAATTTTTCTTTATAAGCTTTTAATATAGGTTCTAATCCTTTAACGTCAGTAATATTCTTTACATCTTCCGGTTTCTTACCTATTTTTTCTAATTCTTTTACATTCCAAATAAACATATCTCTTGCCATTGGAGCTTTATCAATAATTGTTTGGATACCATATAATTTTCCATCAATTGAAGCCCCTGCTTTTTGAGCAGCTGTTAAAGATTTTGCCAGTTTTGGAGCATTTTTTTCTAAATATGGATTTAAATCCAATAATGTTTTATCAGCAACCAATGTTTTGAAAGGTCCTAACCATGAAGCTGTTGTAGCTAAATCAAATTTTTCTTTATCAGCACCTCTAGCTAATAAACCAATCTTTGTTTCATAGTCTCCCCATGAAAATGCCATAAATTTAATTTTGTAATTAGCTTTTAATTCTGCTAATCTTTCGTTAATTTTTTGAGCAACTTTATCCTTGTCTTTTCCTGAAGCGTGTACCAAATATGTAATAGTTGGTTTTTCTTTCTTTTCTCCCTGCTTAGTTTCTTTCTTCTTTTGGCCACATGCTACCAAACCAAAAACTAAAACTAAAGCTAATAATGAAGCTATAATTTTTTTCATATATATTTTCCTCCTAATATATAAAATATATTTATCTTGTTTAGAAGAGTGTTAACTCTTACTTACAAATATATTCTACTATGAAAACTATCTTTTGACAACGAATTCATATATAAAGATTAAGTTTTCTTTTTTAAATCTTTTTTTTATAAAAAAATGATTATATTTTCATAATGTAACTTTTATGTAACCAGTGTATAAGCTAACTAAACTTCTTAAACTCAAGTATTATACGGGATATCTCATATTCAAATTTTTTTTATAAATTATAATTATTACAATTTCTTAAAATCTTTTTTGTAATTAATTCATTTAAGCATTTTTTATAAATTTATTTTTCAGAAAATAAAAAATGTGAAATCATATTCTTAATACGATTTCACATATAAAATTTTATATAATTATTCTTTAACTGCTCCTAATGTTAATCCTTGTACAAAGTATCTTTGGAAGAATGGATATGATAAAGCTATTGGGAATGTAGTTACTACAACTATCGCCATTCTAATACCGTCAGTCGGTAATGATTTCAATGCTTCCATAGCAGCAGGTCCCATGTGTGAGCTTTTTAATATAACAACTTCCAGTGTTCTCTGAATTTTAATTAACATATATTGTAATGTTGAATATGGTGAAAATGTATCATCTAAATAAATCATAGCATTAAACCAATCATTCCAGTATGCTAATGTTAAGAATAGTGATATTGTAGCGATACCGGGTAATGAAATAGGTAAAACAATTTTGAAGAAAATATCAAACTCATTTGCCCCATCAACCATTGCTGCTTCAATCAAAGCAAATGGAACACTTGTTTGGAAAAATGTTCTCATAATTACCAAATAGAAAGTATTAAATAATAGTGGTAATAAAAGTGCTAATGGTGTATTTTTTAATCCTAAAATATTTACCATAACAATGTAGCTGGCAACCATACCACCACCAAATAACATAGGAATAAATGCAATTGTATTGAAAAATCTTCTATACAAGAAGTCATTTCTTGACATCGCATAAGCATAAGTAATTATTGTAAATGTACCTAAGATTGTACCAACTATTGTTAATATTACCGAATTCTTAAATGCATTTAATATAGAACTACCATTTCCAAGAATTTGTTTATATGAAGCCAATGAAATTTCCTTAGGAATAATTTGATAACCATATTGTGCAATTGATTCTTTTGTACTTATAGATATTGAAAATACATATAGTAACGGGAAGATACACATAGCTGCAATCAGGAATAATAAAATATTAAATAAAATATTTGTTCCACCAGAAATAGCTATACTTGATTTTAATTTCTTTTTTGCCATTTTGTCCTCCTCCTTCTAATAAATTGCTCTTTCAGGGTCAAATCTCTTAACAATCTTATTAGCTGTAAATACTAAAATAAATCCTATTACGGATTGGAAAAATCCTATAGCCGACGATTGTTTTATGTTTTGGCTGTTCATCAGTAATTTATATATATAAGTATCGATAACTTCTGAAACATTTCTTAATGAAGCAGCTCCACCACCACTGTTTGGTATGTGGAAGAATAGCCCGAAGTCTGATCTGAAGATACCACCTAATGATAATATAAATATAATAATTATAACAGGTCTTAATAAAGGTATAGTAATATGCTTTGCTTGTTGCAATTTACTTGCACCGTCAATTGAAGCAGCTTCATATAAAGATTTATCAATTCCTGATAATGCCGCTAAATATATAACCGTATTATATCCCAGCCCTTTCCACGTATGTAAGAATATATAGAAGAAAGGCCAATATCCCGGCTGTCTATACCAATCAATTCCTTCAAGTCCAAACATTCTTCGTATTTGGTTAAATAGCCCTGTATCATTTTGTAACATTGCATATACTGAATAGGATATAACTATCCATGATAAAAAGTATGGTAAAAATGTTGCAGTTTGATAGGCTTTTGCCATTCTCTTATTTAAAAGTTCGTGTAACATTATAGCTACGATTAAAGGAACAACAATATTCAATGTAATAAATACCATGTTGTACATCAATGTATTTTTTGTAACTAGCCATGCATCACTTGTTTTAAAGAAAAATTCAAAGTTCTTTAATGTCCATTCACTCTTAAATAGACTTGTAAAGAAATTTCCGTCATAATTTTTGTAATCCTTAAATGCAACTACTAAACCAAACATTGGTAAATAGCAGAATACAATTAACCAAATCAAACCAGGGACTGTAAACCACGCTAATTGTAAACTTCTCTTACGAGAATCTTTATTTATTTTATTGTTCTTTTTCATTTTTCCCTCTTATTTTTTATTTAATTTACTTAGAATTAACTTATGAATATAAGCTAATATTAATGAATATATCGGAATACCAATCGCTATTATTTTAAATGGATATTTTGGAAAATGATATGCCATCCAAATAAAAATAAATACCATAGCTACCGTAATTATTCCATACATTGCCGAAAGCAAAAATGAATTATTTATTGTTTCTCTTATTGACTTTGTTTCATATAATGCAAATTGTATAGTCGAGTAAATTATATTAGGTAGTATCATCATTATAATCAATGCAAATAATATCCAAAACATAGTATTTACTTTTACTATCATGACATATGTACTATTAAGTCCAAAATATAATAGTGAAACTGCTACAAAATAGTAAAAATAATTTTTAATAAAATTTTCCCTTAATGATTTAAGAAAAAAAGGTTTATAATATAATTCATTTTTAAATATAATCTTATAAATTGCATATGTTAATGATTTTATTGCCATAAAATATAAAGTTACTAACGGAATAAATAAAATCGGAAACTTTATTATATTTCCTCCTTTTATAAATAGACCAACTAAAATCAAAGGCAAAGTCAAGATAAATGTATAAAATATATTTATCAAATATGCTAATATTTTTTCAGAAAAAGCATATAGCCATTCAAACATTCTATTATAATTCATTAAAATAAACTTTCCTCTGTTTCATCATCAAATAATGTAATCTTTGAAGCATCAACTTTAATATCATATTCTATTCTTGATTCATCAAATTTATCAACGTCAACATTAATCTTTGAAACAGCTTTTTGCCCGGAAATACTACCGTGTAAAATATATTCATGTCCAAGTAATTCTGAAACTTCTACATGCATCTTCATGTGTGCAGTTTCTGTAAATTCTTCTTTATCAAAATCTACAAGTCTTAACTCTTCAGGTCTGATACCTAATGTAACTGATTTGCCTTCGTATTTTTTAATTACATCTTCATGTCCCTTTGGTAAATATACGTCTAAATCATTTGCAACAAATCTTCCATTTTCAATCTTACCACTAAAGAAGTTCATAGCAGGTGATCCTATAAAGCTGGCAACAAATTTATTTGCCGGTTTACTATATATTTCTTTTGGTGTACCAATTTGTTGAACGTAACCTTTACTCATAACAACAATTCTTGATGCCATTGTCATAGCTTCAGTTTGGTCGTGTGTTACATAAATTGTTGTTGTTTCCATTCTTCTATGCAATTTTATCAACTCGGATCTCATTTGAATTCTCAATTTAGCATCTAAGTTTGATAATGGTTCATCCATTAAAAATACATCTGCTTTTCTTACAATAGCTCTTCCCAAAGCTACCCTTTGTCTTTGTCCACCGGATAATTGCTTTGGTTTTCTATCTAATAATTCTTCAATTTCAAGAATCCTTGCAGCCTCTTTAACCATTCTATCTATATCATTTTTAGGTATTTTCTTTAGTTTTAACCCAAATGCTAAATTGTCATAAACTGACATATGTGGATATAAAGCATATGATTGAAATACCATCGCAATATTTCTATCTTTTGGCGGCATATTATTTACAAGTCTATCATTAATATATAACTCTCCAGCAGAAATATCCTCCAATCCTGCTATCATACGTAATGTTGTTGATTTTCCGCAACCGGATGGTCCAACAAATACAATAAATTCCTTATCTGCAATATCTAAATTAAAATTGTGTACCGCTTGGAATCCATTATCATACACTTTATCAATATTTTTTAAATTAAGTGTTGCCATAGTTCCTCCTAAATTTTTCACTTTCATATATATTCTATTACAAAAAATAAATTTTGACAACGATAGCAAATTTTTGAAGATATATTCATAAAACAGTAAAGATGAAATTATTTTATGAAAATAATTTCATCTTTATAATTTAGCTATTTAAGAGTTTTTGTCAAAAATTCAACAATTTGAGCAATGTTTTTATCAATTCTGTAAGTGCCTGACACCGCCTTTAAATTTTTAGCAGGAAACTCTGATGTTTTTGTAAATACTTCATACTTTTTGCTATCTTTCAGTAATTTCTTACCTATTTCAAATTTTTCTTTTGCTTTTTCTAATTCATTCTTTTTGATTAATTCTATTGCAAAAATAAAATTAAATGCAGCTTTTGATTTATCCCTTAAATTCAATACATAAGGCTTAATTTGAACTGCTAATTTTGAATTTGAGAAATTTTTGTAATATTTTTCTATAGATTCATATATATTAAAATATTCTCTCTTTAATTTATATAAATTATATCTGTATTCAAAAATATTATCGGATTCAAATGTTTCTTCAAAGTTTTCGATAAATGTTTTTAATTCTTCTGATTCTTCTAAATTAGATATACCACCGTTATCAGAATTTGTGCCTGATGCATCTGTATTTGACATGTGCTTGCAAATTTCATAAAGTTCATCTGAAACATTTTCATCAATATACTTAAATGACGCCTCCCATGATTTTTGTGCATAAAAATCTTCTGTATTCCAAGAATAGTCAGCTATTGCAAATAATGCAACAAGTGATGCGTACCCTTCTTCTAATGGATTTGTAAGTGAACCTACAAGTCCTTTTGTGCCGGGTTCAAGCATTTCTCCTTTACCCATAAATAATCTTCTATATGAGGTTCTATCAATATCATTTACCGGCCAATTTAACCAAAATAGAGGATCTCTTCTTTCTCCACGCTTTATTTCTCTATTTTTAAAATCTATAACTGATTTTTGTGTAATTGGTGCACAAGTATTATCTCCTGTAAACATTATTTGGACATTATCAGGAAACTCACTTGAATACAAATCCAGTTCATCAGGTCTAAATCCCCAATCAGCTAATACATAACCTTCCGGAACAAATACAAAATCATAAATTTTATCTTTTTTGGACTTAGCCCATTCATTAACTCTGTTCATTACTTTAACAACAACTTCTTTAGGTAATGCTCCCACATCGTCACCTAAAACTCCAAATTGTCTTAAACCTATTTCATAAACCTGATCCAATTTTGCAAGTAATAATTTAATATTTTCTTCAAATGATTCCTCATTAATTGGATTGCATTCTTTTTTAAATGGTGAAATCGTCCAAACAAATCTTGTTTTAATTTTATTTCCCAATTCTCCCAACATTTTAAAATCTTCAAGTTCCTTTGCAGGATATGGTTCAAACCATTTTTCTCTGTGATATGGGTCATCTTTTGGAGCATATATAAATACATTTGCTTTTATTTTTGATGAAAATTCCATCACATCCTTACGAAGCTCTGTTGAATAAGGTATTCCATAGTACCCTTCAATTGTTCCTCTAATTTTTTGAGTAGCGTAATCATTTATATATAAATTTCTTACAAATTTAGAATTTTGTTCAAATATTTGTAAAAGTGTCATATATGAATAATACAATGCGTCATTACTTTGAGCGGAAATATTAATTATATTTTCTTCTATTTCAATTGTGTATTGATCAAATTTTTCTAAACTTTCATCTAATTTTAAGTTTACTTTTATTGATGAATCTTCTGTAACATCAAAATTTAATTCGTCTATAATCTCATTTAACTTTAATTTATTATAATCCGAGATACCTTCACCAAAGTTTAATTCAAATGTTTTATTCAAATAGGTCGATCTGTATCTGTATTCTAAATGTTTTGGTACAGGATAAATTTCATATCTTAATGTTTCTTCATTTTCTAATAGATATTCCCAATTAAATTCTCTATACATTATATCCATATCATTATGCATCAAGCTGTCACCACCCTCATACATAATCGCAAATTTATTACCAAATTTTTCCATTGATGAATACCAAAACATTCCAAATGAAATATATTTTGAATTTACAAAGTTAATTTCTCCAGTATCACTAACTTCCCCGATATATATTCTTCCATTAAATCTTTCGTTTGAATGAGCTGATGATGGCGATGAAACCAATACGTACTCTTTATCTTGATAATGTGTATGTACAACCGACAATTGACAATTTGATTGTGATTCAAAATTTACATCTACCAATTCGGATTCAAATGTTTCACCATTATCCTTACTTGTTGCAATTTGAATGTGTACAGGTTTTCCATGAAATTGATTTCTAACAAATACTTTGATATCTCCATTATCTAACTGTACAAGTTGTGATTCGCTGGTTTGATAAAAATAATTATATTCTTCTTTATCATTTAATATTTCATCTTCAATTTTTCTATTTTCATTAACTGATTGACTTCTATGCCATGTTTTACCGTCATCATCAGAATAAACTAAACACGTATTTTGTCTTGTATACTCATTTGTAAAATATGCAGGAAATATAATCCTACCAGATTTTAATGTTATTCCTCTTCCGGGTGCCACCCCCATAAATTTCATCCATGATTCTTTAACTTGCGGATTTAAATCAATAGGATATGACCATGTTTTTCCATCATCTTCAGAACAGGTCATCAAAATATGTGATGTTTGCTGTATAAATAATTCACTATTCATCAAAAATATATTTCCAACTTTTACACTACCCTTATATAAATCTCCGTTCTCATGAAATGGCTGAATTTCATCTTTTTTAACTGTAAATTCTGTTAGTTCTCCTTTAAGTGTATAAACTTTAGAATCTTTTACATAATATCTGTTTTCTTCTTTATCAAATAATTCTAGATATTTATTGCCTTCAACTTCTACATAACCGTTTCCGGATTCTCTAATCGAGAAAAATCCTTTTGATTGTGGAAATGCAGTTACAAATGCAAATATTTTACCGGAATTTGACTGCAATACAACCGGATCAATTGTAAATGCAGATTTATCCCCTATATCCAAATCTACAGGCCATGTTACATATGGTGGCATTTCTCCACCATCCTGATCTACAGGATCTATAATAACTAAATTTTTTGAAAATACTTTTTGTCCCTTTTCTTTTCTTCTTACCACAAGGTCTATATTTCCCCAATCATATTGGTGTTCATTTCTCTTATCCGCAAATGCAAGCAATGTACCTTCTTTAGTTTCCAACAACGCAGGAATTCTATATGATTTCGAATTATCTAAACCTCTATAAAATATTTTTTCTGCATGCGAAAGATTACTTCTTTTTGCAAAAATCTTATCCAAATACTCTTTTAATCTTGTGATAATAGGATTGATTCTAAGTGTTGATGTTTCTGATTTTTTCATAAATCTATTTGATTTAGGGTCAGCATCAATTGAATGATATGCGTATTTTTCATTATAATATCGTGCATTATCATACAATTTTAATCCAATTTCTTTTTGACCTTCTTCTAATGCACCAAACGAATCAATATAGTAAACACCTGATAATAACAATTCTCTAAACGCATCAAAATACGGTTTTACTTCTTTAATTAATTTTACTTCTTTTGATTTTGCAAAATATCTATCTACCGTTTTAACTAAAAACTCAAATTTAGGTTTTATTTTTCCTAATACATCTTTAACCTCTGAAACTAGAGCATTATCCATTGCCTTATTAAATTCAAATTGCAACTCTTTAAAATCTTCCGACTCTTCTAACTCTTGTATACCTTTTTCATTTTGATTTGCCATATGTGCTGCAATCGTCTTTAATTCTTCAAAGGCAAATTTATCTATATATTTAAATGAATCATTCCATGACTTTTCACAATCAAAAGATTTAATATTCCATGAATAATCAGAAACTGCAAAAATTGCCACTTTTGAAGCATTTGCTTCTTGCATTGGATTTGTTACAAGCCCAACTATATTGTCAACGTCTTTATAAAGCAATTCACCTTTACCCATGTATAATTTTCTATAATTTATATCAATGTCATTTACAGGCCAATTTAGCCAGAAAAATGGATCTCTTCTTTCTTTGCCTGTGCCTCCATGTGCTTCATCAATTTCTTTGGTTTTTAATTTGTCAACATCAGCTTTATTTACAGGTGAACATGTTTCTTTTCCTGTAAAGAAAATGTGTACATCTTCAGGAAATCCTTCTGTATACGCATTTAATTCTTGAGCATCCCATGCCCATGTCAATACGTATGAAGCAGGACAATACAAGAAGTCTTTTACATCTCCTTTTTCTTTTGACCAAGCTGATAATCTATTCATAACATCTACAACAACTGAATTAGGAAGCTTTCCAACATCATCACCCAATACTCCAAATTGTTTTACTCCTACTGAATATAATTGTTCAAATTTTTCAATAAGAATACTTACTGATTCTTCAAAATTTTCTTTGCTAATCGGATTTGATTCTTTCTTAAATGGAGAAATTGTATAAACAAATCTATTTTTATACTCATTTCCTAATTTTGCCATTTCTCCCAATAAATTTAATTCTTTTTCAGGATATAATTCATACCATTTTTCTCTATGATACGGATCATCTTTTGGAGCAAAAATGAATAAATTATTTTTAAATTTAGAGCCGAATCTTAATAATTCTTTTTTATTTTCCCATGACCATGGAATCCCATAAAACCCCTCAATTATCCCTCTGTACTTAATTGAAGCATAATCTGAAATTTTTAATTTATTTATATCATTTTTTGATTGTTCAAATATAGCTTCTAATGTTTGAATTCCATAGAATAAAGCATCGTTATCTTTAGCGATAATTTTAATTTCATTTGTAGAAATTTCTAATTGATATTCATCGTGATTTATTAAATTATCTGAAAATTCCAATATTATTAATTTATTTGCATTGTCAGATAAATTTATTTTCTTCGAACTTAAAAGTTTTTCAATTTTATTTTTATTAACTTCATCAACTTTTTCGTTTAATATTAAATTAAATTCAACATTTAAGCTAAGCTGTCCTTCAAAATATTCTATTTCTTGAGGAATAGGATATATTTCGTATTTAATCATTTTTTCTCCTTAAAATATATTTGTTTTCCATTAATTTATTTTCTGATTTAACTATATATGTTATATCATCATTTTCCGTAATTCCCGGTATTTTAGTAATTGCCGCATTATTTGTAGCTTCTACAATTATTTCCTTTATATCTTTAGAAATCTCATAAATTATCTTCTCTTTCTCAAATTGTAGGATTTTACCATCGACTAAAATTTTTAACTCATAATCATCCAATTCTTTTACTTCTTTACCATATGCTTTAATTTCTGTAATTCCAATCGCTTTATCATCTTGAGCAATCATTTTTACTCTTATAGCATGTGTAAGCACATCTTCAAATTCAAAAATCTTGAATTTTTCTCTTTCGCCAATAGTTTCAGTATAATTTGAAATTTCCCTCCAATTATTATCATCTGCCAGTTCATGTTCTAATGATTGAATATTTTGATAATCCTTAGGAAATGAAATTTTTTCAGGAACATAATATTCTAATTTATATTCTTTTGGTACGGACACTTCATTATCTTCAAAGAAAAACACTTCTACTTTATTAATTTGATGTTGTTCAAATTCTCCTGCAAGTCCAAATAATATCCCTGCCCAATCTTCACTTCTCTTTTCTTTAGAAATATTTGTCCATCTGTCAATATATGTGTCATCATATGAAACTATTTCATTATTTAATGCTTTTGTTGTTGATAATGTATAATCTAAATCTGATGTAAATGATGCGATTCCTGCCGGTATTTCCGAACCATTCCATGATCTGGCATAATTATAACTGGAAATTACACTAGCATCATTGTTTTCAACAAATCTAATATTTAATTTTGAAATAAAATCTGAATTTTCCAAAATTCCATGTAATAATAAATTATCTGTATTTTCTAAACTATTAAAATCTACTTCTTCATTTGTATTTTCATCAATCCACTTAATTACACGTAATTTTCTCATATCTCCGGAAGTATTATAAACTGTAGCATATTTTGGCAATCTTGGTTTTTTTGTCCCTTTTCTAAATGCAAAGCTAAAGTTTTCAACAGAAACAAAATCATTTACATTTATATTTGCAATTACATTTTCGCCACTTTGAGTTTTACCATTTACTTGATATTTACCTAGGTCTTTAATATTTGACAAATCTTCAAAATTCCACTCTACATTTTCATAACAATTAAATTTATTTTCTAATATAACTCTAACTTTTTCAGGTAAATGCAATTCTTGACCTTTTTGCATTGACAATACAATATCCTTAGTTTCTATAACTTTTCCATCAGCAATATTAAAAATTTTGCTTCCTAACTGTGAAATTTCATTTTCAATAAATGTTATATTTTTAGGATTTAATGATAATTCTATTTCTGCACTTTCAAGATTTTCAGATTTTGCTTTTAAAATAGCCATACCTTCTGATTTCATTTGAATTATTACCATACCGGAGCCACTAAATGCTTTTCTGATCCATCTACCATCATTTTGTGATTTATATCTTTCCTGAGATGCTGCATCTCCATTGTCAACACCTAATATTTCTGCATTGCCTGTTACTTCAAATTCAACTAAATTATTTGCATATGGTACAATATTTTCATTTTCGTCAATAATATCAAATCTCACATATACTAAATCGCATTTTTGTAAATTTTCATCTACTGATAATTTCACTTTTTTAGGTTTTTCAGATGTCATCACTTCATCTCTGGCAATTTCGTTTCCATATTCATCTTTTGCAATTGCTTCTAATTTCCCTTTTTCAAATGGAACAAGCCACTGTAAATATAAATCTCTTTTTGTTTCTCCTTCTAGATATTCAAATCCATAATCTGTAGTTTTTTTATTGAATTCTTTTTCTCCTAATGATTTTCCATTTAAGAAAAGCTCTATTTTTTCAATATTTGAATATACTCTTACCGGAATCAAATTATCATCTCTTTTAAGGTCCGTACCTTGTTTTTTTAATAGACATTTGTCTTCAAAATTCCAATGAGGAAAAATCTTAACTACTTTTTTATCATTTTTACTGAACCATTGAGATTGATAGAAATAATAGTCCATCTTTGGCAATCCTGCCGTATCAACAATGCCAAAAAATGATGATTTAACCGGTGCACCCAAATCTTCCTCATTGTGCCATGGTGTTGGCTCTCCTATATAATCAAATCCCGTCCATATAAATTGTCCCGCATAATATTTTCTATCTCTATCATGAATCCATGAATCAATAGCAGTTTTCCCCCATCCTACTCTGTCATTTCCGTAGTCTGACATTTGATACATTCTATCCGGTTTATTTGAATTTCCGGTAGCAATTGAATCTCTAATTTGCGGATTATAATATATTCCCCTACTTTTTACTGCGGATGATGTTTCCGCTCCATACAAAATCCAATCCGTATATCTTTCAAATAATTCATCAGAGCCATCTTCGTTATAATTTAATCCAACCGTATCAAGCATTCCTGCAATTTTAACATGATGGGCTTCTTCATTTCTATTCCATATCAAAGAATTTTCTCCGATTGTAACGTATCTACTTTCATCAATTTCTTTTATCCATTTAATTAAGTTTCGAGCTTGACTAACACCATAAGGTTGCTCAGTTTCAAAAATTTCATTTCCAATCGACCACATTATAATCGACGGACTGTTAATATCTCTTCTAACCATGTTTTTAATATCAAATTCCGCCCAAATTTCTCCATCATTTGCATCCGGATGTGTCGATAATTTATTAAAAAACCTATTGTAGTCATATTCTTTTTTTCTATTTCCAAACCATGTATCAAAAGCTTCCTCTTGTACTAAAAATCCCATTTCATTACATAGTTTAATAAATTGTTCAGATTGCGGATTGTGAGAAGTACGTATCGCATTCACTCCCATATCTTTCATGATTTGAAGTTTTCTTCTATCTGCCTGCTCATACAATTCCGCTCCCAACGCTCCATTGTCATGATGCAAACAAACTCCATGAAACTTTAAATATTTCCCATTAAGTGAAAAACCATCTTCTCTTGTCCACGAATAGTATCTATAACCAAATCTTGTAAACTCCTCATCAATTAACTCTTCATTTATATAAATTTGAGTTTTTAGGTAATATAAATTAGGATTATCTATATCCCATAGTTTAGGTTTTTCAACTACCATAGTTTCATTAATCATTAATACTGACTTATTTCCTATTTTTTTTGAAACTTCTAAATTTTTAACCTCTTTTCCATTTGCATCAAATAGGTTAAATTTAATCTTTATATTTTCTTCATAATTTGAGGAATTAAATAGTTTTACTTCAATTTTTGTTTCAACGTTTTCTTGATTATATTTTAAATTTGGCGTTGAAATTACAATTCCATTATTTTTAATATATATTTTTTCTCTTAATATCAAATCTACATTTCTATAAATTCCCGAGCCTGAATACCATCTTGATGAAGGTTGCATATTTGTAACTTTTACAGCTATAGTATTTTCTCCATAATACAAATATTCTGTTAAATCATATGTAAATGTGTTATATCCAAATGGATAATTTCCAACTAAACTCCCATTTACATAAATATATGAGTCCATATAAACTCCGCCAAATTTTATGAAAATATTTTTATTTGCAAATGACTCATCAATATTTATTTTTTTTACATACCATGCAGTGCCGCCATCAAGTAATCCCCCTTCATTTCTTGATAATGACTTTTGGTTAAAATCTTTATATATGCTCCAATCATGTGGCAAGTCCACTTCCGTAAAATCAGAAATTTCTTTTTCTGTTAAATCTTCAATTTCTAATATATCACTTTCCTTAAATTTCCAATTTCGATTAATATTCAAGTATTTTTTATTTAGCATAATCCCTCCACTTAGTATAGACTATGTATTTTATTTAAGATATAAAAACATAAACTTTCTTTTTTATATTACCATAAAAATATATGAAAACCTATTCTGAATATTGAACATTTTTTATTCAAAATTAAAAATAATATCAAAAAAAAGAGCCGTTACAAAATAATGCTTTCATTATTTTGCAACAAGCTCTATTAAAATTTATTTATTAAATTTTACCTACTAAATCTTTTCCAGGTGTTAATGTATCATCTCCCGGATGCCATGCTGCCGGACATACTTTATCTCCATATGTTGCAACAAATTGAGCTGCTTCAACTTTTCTCACCAATTCGCTAGCATCTCTACCGATACCATCAGAGTGAATTTCATAAGCTACAATTTCATTTTCAGGATTAATTACAAATGAACCTCTTAATGATTGTCCGTCTTTTTCCTTTAACACTCCTAACATTCTTGATAAAACAAATGCTCTATCTGATAGCATTGGATATTGTACTCCCTTAACTGCTACTGACTCGTCTTTCCATGCTTTATGAACAAATTCGCTATCTGTTGAAACACTGTATACTTCAACTCCCAATGATTTTAATTTTTCATAATGGTTTTGTAAATCTTGTAATTCTGTTGGGCACACAAATGTAAAGTCTCCCGGATAGAAGAACAAAATTGACCATTTTCCTTCTAAATCTTTATCTGTAACTGTTGTAAAATCTTCGTTCGCATATGCTGGAACTTCAAATTCTTCTAATTTTTTTCCTATTAAATTTTCCATAAATTGTCCCCTTTCATCAATTTATTTTTAGTAGGAGTAGACTCCTACATATACATGTTACTATAAAAAAACATTTATTACAATTAAAATATTTTTATAACAAATTTATTAATTAAAATTCAAAGTAAATACACTAGTAATTACTTATTTTTTTCTATTTCTAGAATTTCAGAAGCCAAATGGTTACCATTAGCCTTTACCCTAACTTGATATTTATCCCATCTCGTGTTGTTATTTTTGCCAATATTTCTTTAATTTTTCTACTACTTATTGTTTCAAGAATAACAACTTCAAAATATGCGAATCCAAACAGTTTTGTTAGAGCATCTTCAAATTGAAAGTTAAATATATTCCAATCTCGATTCATCTTTTGCCACAATACCACTGTTTTTATAACTGTGTAAAACATATTATTCTCGCAGATTATTAAAATAAGAATATTTTCTATATACCTTCTTCTAAAAAAACTTATCTATTATCAAAAAAAATGATTTACAACTATATTAATTATTAGAGTTTTCAATGTATAATCCCACATACATCTACATTCATTTACCGGCTGTATATAGTAAATTCCAAAAATGCATTTTACTTCTTACATAACATAATTTCAATTCTAAAGATACCCCTAATTTATCCATAAAGTAGTAAAATTCTTTTTTTATAACCACCACGAACTGCTTTATCTTATAATATGATTTTTACTTAATACTCTTTACTCTTCATCAAAGTTAACTAGACTTTTACTCTTAACTATTGAACCTGAAAAAATTTCAGACGATCAACTAACAATTTTATCAAATGAAATTGCATTACAAATTGAAAATGAATTAGAATACCTAAAATATTGTTTTATACAATTTCCCCCTTATAATAAACCTTCCTTGAATCACATTTTCATTTTATTTATCTGGATAATATCTCCTATTACCCATCCACTTTTCATATCTCCTTTTTTTAGATCAAGATAATACCCTTTATCTTTTTCTTTCAATCAGTATTTTTTATTTGATCATTATATTTATAATATCACTTACCATTTTGTTGTATCCAAAATTCTTTAGAAACAGCTATATCATTCATATTTAATGTTGTAAATGTTTCAAAAGCAATTAACATTATAGTTAAATATATTTTTTGAATTTACAGCTACTGGCGGAGGCGGAATTTCATTTATATCAAATATTCCTTCGATTTACAGGTAATGGCAGGGCGGTGCTCATGTATAACAAAATTTTCTTTCATTTACAGGTATTGCCTGTGCCGCAATTTCATGTATCTCAAATATTCTTTCGATTTACAGGTAATGTTAGTTCGGCTGCCCTCGACAATTCATGTACTGCAATTATTTTTCAATATTACAGGTAATGGCTGAGGCGGAATTTCATTTATATCAAATATTCCTTCGATTTACAGGTAATGTTAGTCCGGATGCCCTCGACAATTCATGTACTGCAATTATTTTTCAATATTACAGGTAATGGCGGAGCCGCAATTTCATGTATCTCAAATATTTCCTCGATTTACAGGTAATGGCAGGGCGGTGCTCATGTATAACAAAATTTTCTTTCATTTACAGGTATTGCCTGTGCCGCAATTTCATGTATCTCAAATATTCCTTCGATTTACAGGTAATGTGAGCTCGGCTACCCTCGACAATTCATGTACTGCAATTATTTTTCAATATTACAGGTAATGGCGGAGGCGAAATTTCATGTATCTCAAATATTTCTTCGATTTACAGGTAATGGCAGGGCGGTGCTCATGTATAACAAAATTTTCTTTCATTTACAGGTATTGCCTGTGCCGCAATTTCATGTATCTCAAATATTTCCTCGATTTACAAGTAATGCGAGCTCGGCTACCCTCGACAATTCATGTACTGCAATTATTTTTCAATATTACAGGTAATGGCGGAGGCGAAATTTCATGTATCTCAAATATTCTTTCGATTTACAGGTAATGGCAGGGCGGTTCTCATGTATAACAAAATTTTCTTTCATTTACAGGTATTGCCTGTGCCGCAATTTCATGTATCTCAAATATTTCCTCGATTTACAGGTAATGTGAGCTCGGCTACCCTCGACAATTCATGTACTGCAATTATTTTTCAATATTACAGGTAATGGCGGAGCCGAAATTTCATGTATCTCAAATATTTCTTCGATTTACAGGTAATGGCAGGGCGGTGCTCATGTATAACAAAATTTTCTTTCATTTACAGGTATTGCCTGTGCCGAAATTTCATGTATCTCAAATATTTCTTCGATTTACAGGTAATGGCAGGGCGGTGCTCATGTATAACAAAATTTTCTTTCATTTACAGGTATTGCCTGTGCCGCAATTTCATGTATCTCAAATATTTCTTCGATTTACAGGTAATGCGAGCTCGGCTTCCCTCGACAATTCATGTAAAATATATTTAAATTTATTTACTAAACTATATATTAAATCTCCATAATATAATTATGAATTTTAAAATAAAAATTATCCATCTATACAATAAATCAAATATTGCTTAAATGGATAATCAAAATTTAAATTACTTTGTTTTATCCCACTTTCCAAAATTATCTACATGATATTTTCCAATCCACTCGGATTTCACCATCTTTCCATCACTTTTTAAATAATAATTTCCTTGCCATTTATTTTTTGCATATTTTCCGTCATTCAATAAATAATAGTAAGAATCATAATCCTTGTCAAATATCCACTCGGATTTCGCCATCTTTCCATCACTTTTTAAATAATAATTTCCTTGCCATTTATTTTTTGCATATTTTCCGTCATTCAATAAATAATAGTAAGAATCATAATCTTTATCAAATATCCACTCAGATTTTGCCATTTTTCCATTATTTTTCAAATAATAATTTCCTTGCCATTTATTTTTTGCATATTTTCCGTCATTCAATAAATAATAGTAAGAATCATAATCTTTATCAAATATCCACTCAGATTTTGCCATTTTTCCATTATTTTTCAAATAATAATTTCCTTGCCATTTATTTTTTGCATATTTTCCGTCATTCAATAAATAATAGTAAGAATCATACTCTTTATCAAATATCCACTCGGATTTCGCCATCTTTCCATCACTTTTTAAATAATAATTTCCTCGCCATTTATTTTTTAACTTTTTACCGTAATTATCTATATAATAGTAATCTCCATTTTTATAAATCCACTTGTTTTTTAATAATTTATCTTCATTTTCAGAGTTAAAATCTTTATTCAAATTACCCTTTTCTATATTTTCTTTATTTCCTTGATATGGCATTTTAGTATTTTCCTTAAATACTTCAGGCAAATGAACTTTTAGTTTCTCGCATTCAATTCTAAAATAGTCTTTTGTGTAATTTAAGGCATTTACAAGTTTCTTATAATGATCCAATTCAACTTTACCGTTTTTTTGATTTTTTAATAATTTTTCATAATATGATTTAGGTGTAAGTAATACCTTCGATGCTAAATCATGTTTTTTAAACCATTCTTCATTTTCGATTTTAATTACTTCTTCATATTCTGCAACTAATTTATCTACATGTTCTTTACTATACCATGTTAAATCATTTGCCGGTATCCTTGATCTTAAGGCTGCGTCTTTATTTAATAATAAAATGTCCTTAGAGTTATAATTAATAATCCAATCTTCAAATTCTTTATTTACATGCATAAACTTATTTTCATAATATTCCGTTTTATTATTAGAATCAACTACCGCATATAGGTCTTCATCATCAGAAAACATATCTCTCGTATAACTTGGAAGTGAGCCTATTGAAGCTGTTAAATCAAGAACATGCCATTTTTTATTATAAAAAGCTCTTGTAGTGGCATGAGCTTCTCCATTATAGTTTCTACCTTCTATAACATAAGCGGGTATACCCATTAAATTCAATCCTCTTGCTGCAAAAGTAGAGAATCCTAAACACATCGCCTTGTGTCTTTCTGTAACAGAAAAAAGATCAGAAGCGGAATAATATAATAATCTATCATCATTATAATATGCTTCTCTATCATAAACAGTACTTTTACCTGCTTGAAGTATAAATCTTATTATTTTTTCTCTATCGTCTATACCCTCTTCATTGGAACCTGCTTCGAGAATTATCTTCTTTATAGCTTCATCATTTTGCTTTATTCTATCCAAATTCAAATTAATATTTTTAAGATATTGCTCTTTATTATTTATATTTAAATCAAAGGCAAATTTATTATCAATATTCAAATTTCTGGTATATATATTAACACCGTTTATTCCAATGTGTTTTATACCCCTTCCCATAGAAAGTCCAGCAGCATTTAATCTAACTTCTATAAAATCTTTATCTTTAATAGGAAAGGTTGTATGTATAACTATATCTTTAAATTCTGATATATTTTTTAATCTTTCATCCATTATTTTATTATATTCATCTATATTTTTTACAAGCCTATCTTCTTTTTTCATTATAAACAAAGCCATGCCGTGAATTGCTTTTCCATTTAGTTTAACAAATTTATATTTGTCCTCTAAAATGCTTGAAATCTGATCTTTCGGCAAATTTTCTTTATATATAACTGAGGCATTTCCCAATATATACACATTTACATTTTCAAAATTTGAAGATTTCATCTCACTTTGTACATCTTCTATAAATTTATTTTTATCATTATCTTCTATCACAATTGATTCCTGATTACTAATTCTTTGCAAACTTTCTGCATATACAGGCCTATTAAGATTTACAAATCCTTGGTTAAATGGTGTAACCAGCCCAGCCATAAGGACTAATAACACTTTAGACTTATTTTTAATTTTCATAATTATACCTCTTTCAATTATTTCTAAAATCGTAGAACCTAATATATTTTACGAAAAAATTATAGCACAAAAATATTTCGTGAAAAACTTTTTAACAATAAAGTTATATGTTAAAATTAGTGTATTATATATTAGTTAGTGTATTATATATTAGGGGGAAAAAATGGAACAAATACTACATAATATTTTATCAACTGTTGCTCCAATTATAATTACAGCTTTAGAACTTATCGGAATCGCCATAATCGCATTTGGAAGTTTGGCGGCTCTTTATAATTTTGCAAAACACAAATTTGATTTAAGAGAAAATAGAACCAAGATAATCTTAGGCGAAGCTTTAGCTCTCGGACTTGAGTTTAAACTGGGTTCAGAAATTATAAAAACCGTCATAGTTAGAGATTTAAATGAATTGATTATATTAGGTATAATTGTAGTTTTAAGAGTTGTACTAACATTTGTAATTCATTGGGAAGTAAAACAAGCAAATCTTCCCCATGATTTTAAAAATGCAAATCCTATAAAAAAGTCTAATCATGCAATATAGAAAAGTCGCTATATCAAACATAATTTAAACATATTTTTTCAATATATTTATTTTATAATCATTATAAATATATTGGAGGATATATGATAAGAAAAATTTTATTGTTAATTATAAGTGTTTTGTCTTTTATTCGAATCAAAGAAGAATATTTAATATTTGATACTCTTATAAAATCAAATACTAATTTGTCTAGTTTTTTTCTAGCAATTTTAAGTTTTGGTATTTACATAGCACCACTGGCAATCATGTCATACATAGCTGCAAAAAAATATAAATTAAAATTTAGTTATTTCCTAATAAGTATTTTCTTTGGCTTTTTTGTAATTTCTCACTGGTCCGGAATTGCAAACATAAAATTTCATGATATACTTTCAGGAATAATAAAAAATAAACAGTTTATGGATACATGGGGGCCAAGTATTGTACCTGTAATTGTAGAAGAAGGTTTTAAGCTTACATTAGCATTAATTATAATATACATATTTAATATAAAAGATATATTTAATATTTTACTTGTTGGTATCGGTGTCGGATTAGGCTATCAATTTTCAGAAGACTATGCATATATATTGGGAGCAATGATCGAGGGTAAAAATATTTTTTCAGAAGTACTTTCAAGATTTAGTTCAGCATTTGCCGGTCACTGGATATTTAATGCATTTTTAACTACAGGTGTAGGTTATTTAATTTTTTATAAAGAAAAAAGAAAAGAATATCTATCATATTTTTGGATAATATTGCCATTTTTACTTCACGCAATATGGAACAGCCCTTATGTAGAAAAATATCCAATGTTAATTTATATAATTATTCCAATAAGTTGGGCATTTTTATTTAAGCTTGTAAAAGATATTATAAATACTCAAAAAAACAATTATGGAAATATTTAAAAATAAAGAGCCGTTACTAAATAAAAAATTATTTAGTAACGGCTCTTTATTTTTTTAATTCCTTTTGATTTTTCACTTTTGGAATTGTCTTCTTCTACTTTTTAATGTTCGTGATCATGGTCATGATCATCTTTATGGTCGCCATCTGTTATTTCATCAAATCTGGTTGCTTTCTTTTGATTAAATTTCATTTCTTTTAATTCTTTATTAAGCAGTTCTTCCTGAGCAGTGGCATCATCTTTTTTTAATTTAAGGTCTTTTGATTTAACAATATTACTTTCTTGATTTTTATTTTCTTCTTCAAATGTTCTGAAAATAAAAATTGATTTTTGTGTAGTATAATTTGCTAAGTCTTTGGCAAATAATTTAATTTCGTTTTGACCCGGTTTTAATTTAAATGTATATTCTTTTTCAATTTTAACTCCAGGCTTGTCAAAGGTTAAAGTAGTTTTATCTACCTTATCAAGTAGAGAGTCATTATGATAAAGACTAAGTTTTAATGAATTATCTTCTGAAACTACCTTTATAGTTACTTCGTCGCTTTCAAGGTTTCTACTAATTACTTGATATGAAAGGTTTGGTGTAAGATTATCAAATAATACTCTTCTAACTATGCTTGATTCTAAATTTTTAGTAGTTACAGCTTTTACTTGTATATTAGTATTAAATCTGTCAACTTCTATAGCGGATTCAAATCTATAACCGGACCCATTATAAAGATTTTTATTACCGTTTGAATATAGTATTTGTTCATCTTTCTTTAATTTGTCCTTAGTTATAATTGCAGGTTTTCCGATTTCATTTCCATCATTGTCAAGTTTACTAATGATAACTAATTCTACACTATCATCAGAATTTACATAACCTACAAAGCCTTTTATGAATATATGATTATCTTCTATAGTTTTTGCGTTACTTATCACATCTAGTAATCTTTGAGTTTCAAGAAATACAGCAGGATATTTTTTCTTTGAATTGTCATTATTTATCAATTGAGTATCATCATCAAAATGACGATGTCCATGTCCATTGATATTTGGAGATACTGATGGTATATCTTCATATTTATCTCCGTATTCAAATTTAATTTCTCCATCTGATTTAAGATTTAGGCTTAATTGGATAGAATATTCAGAAATAGAGTATTTATCTATAAGTTTACCACTCTCAACATCAAAACTAAAACTTGTTCTTTCCAATTTATTTTCTTCATTTCCCTGCTTCAATATAACCTTATTGATTTTCTTAGTTTGATCTTTACTTTTATCAAATATCATCTCAACATAAACTGTACCGGCAGTTACATCACTAGAAACTCCACTGTCTTTATTTGTAATTTCTTTATTATTGATTTTTATCTTACTAAACCTAGATAAATCTGAATTTTCAAAACTCAATTTTACTTTTTTATTTGAGTTATATTCAGGAATTTTCCCTTCTTTTACAAATGTATAAATATCTAGCTTTAAATCACTACTTTGTATTGTAAATTCGATAGTTTTTTTATTTCTATCAAATGCAATTTTATAATTTTCTGCATATTTTCCATTAACACTACCTTCTCTAATAACCTCTTCAATATTTTTTCCTTGTTTAATTTTTAATGTATCTAAATGTTTGTTACTATCATTAAATACAATTTTTACTTTTAATTCTTTTTCTAAAGAGCTGTATATAGGGCTATTTACTTCTTTATCTCCTATATATAACTTAGCATTTGGTTTTATATGATTTTCATAATTTAGAAAGTTAAGTGTATTGTAACTACTATTTTCTCCGGTTTCTTTTATTGATTCTACTGAATTTCCCAGATAGTCATTAACAAGTAATTTAACATGAGTCCTATCGGCATAAAATGGAACTTCAAAGTGCAATTCTTTTGCAGTTGAACCATTTCTATAAACTTTAATTATAGAGTCAACATCAGGTTTATCGCTAACTTTTTCAAGTGGTATCTTTATCTTATTTCCATCTTCGATTTTTAATAAGTTTTCTCCACTATTTAAGTCTTTTTCATAGTCAACTATTTCTATACTTATATTTTTACCGTATTTTACAGTTTTTAGATTTTTGTCGCCTATAAACCCTTCTGCTAGTTTCTTTATATTTTCAATAGTAAAGCTTGAAAATAAATTATTTTTATTTTCTTTATTTTTCTTATTTTTACCCGGTGCTTGATTTAATTTATCTAAATCCAATCCACTCTTTTTATCTATATTTTCAACCTTATTAGAGTATTTTAGGGACATAATTGAAACTTTTCCTATACCTGACTCATTGTCTTTAGCGGAGAATTTTAATGTCTTCATTCTATCTTTGTTATGAATATTTTCAATAACAAAATATTTTATCATTTCCGGTTTTAAATTATCGATTACTATTGGATATTGGTAAACTTGAGTGTTTGTTTTTCCATATTGTTTATTATTTAATTTTGCCTTAATTTGATATAAATATTTTTTACCTGCTTGTGCTTCTTTTCCATCTATTTTACCATCCCAAATAGAATCAATCATAGGGATAAAGCTATTTTTGATTTTTAATCTGCTTAACTTTCTTACATCATAGGTTTTACCTAAAACTCTTAAAACCTCTTTTGTATCAGCGTCTAAAATAGAAAATTCTATTTCTTCCATATTTCTTAAAGGAGCTATTCTTGCAATTACATCCTTAAAATATTCACTATTTGGAGATAAATAAACTGTATTATCTATTATAGGTAATGGTCCCCCATTTGATGTTAAAAATGCGGACGAATTGATATTATTTTTCTCGTTAACAACAAATTGAGCTTTTTCCTTTTCTTTTTGATATTCAGGAATTGCAAAAGCATCTATAGCTCTTTGATTAGACCAATCTCCATAAAATCCTAAAAATGGTATAACCAAATTTTCTTTATCACTGTCAACTTTTATAAATCCTTCTAAAAAGTTATTTTCTTCTAAATTAGAATCACTATAATCCGCTACAAAACTTACTTTTTTAGTACTGTTTGCAGGTATTGTTTCACTTAATTTTTTTTCTGAATTACTGCTATTTAATTTCTCAGGTTTTTGTGTTCTGCTTCCATCTGATATTGGTTCATAAATAGCACTATGTGAAATTGTAACATTTTTTTCAGAATTGGAAAAGTTTTGAATTTCCAATTCTACATTAAAGCTTTTTTTATCAATTTGTCTTAATTCAAGTTTACCATCAGCTACTTTATCATTTTCTCCTGTAGCTTTAACAGTTAATTGTGTACTAATTGCTTTCTCTAAATTTATTTTACCGGCTCCCTGTTGTCTTACAAAATAATAATTGTTTTTTTCGTCAGATATAGGAGTAGCGGTATTCATAAGTAAAAGCTTTATAAAATCAGGATCGTTCGGCATATCATTTCTGGTTTTTAAATATTGTTTAACTATAGCAGAAGCACCGGCTACTTGAGGAGCCGCCATTGATGTACCGCTCATATTTTTATATGCTTCATCCTCAGCAAGTGAATAGATATTTCCACCTACAGCTGTAATTTCGGGTTTTATCCTTAAATCAGGTGTTGGCCCCCATGATGAAAAGCTTGAAACTTTTCCTTTATTTTCATTATCAATTTCTGAAGGTTGAGTTTTAATTATCAAATTAAACGGAAGTTTTTTAGCCTCATTTTGATTCTTAGTGCTAATTAAATCTTTATAAGTTTCTTGTTTTATAATACCGACTGTAAGATTTCCCGCTTTCCCTGTCAGCGTTATCCTTCCACCCAGATAATCTGTTTGTTTTTCAGTTTTATACATTATAATTGCTTTTGGGGATTTTCCCGCAATATTTTCTAAAACTTGGTTAAATGTTTTAGCCTCTTCCGAACCGGGATATTCGACAAGTGCTATTTTATCTTTTATTCGATTATCATTTAAATCTTTACCTTTTTTTAAATCTACTATATCTGATGATATCTCTCTGTTATAATCTTTTGAAGCTACAGCTAAATTGATTATTGCTTCTTTACTTAAATTTCTATTTCTTCCGTTATTTAAATCAAACCATTGTATCTTATAAACATATTTTTTGTCATTTTCCATAGATGCTACAGCAAAAGAGTTTTCATCAACAGCAGGGTTTGCAATTTCAGAAGTATCATAAACCGACTCTAAAGGTTTAATTCCAACACCATAAAATCCGTCAGTAATAGTGCCGTCATTTCCGGATGCTACGGATATTAAAATCCCTGCATCTTTTGCTTTTTTCATCATTTCAGCTTCAGGATAATATTTTTTATCTACATAGCTAAATCCTGCCGCAGTCCCCAAACTCATATTAATTACGTCAGCTTTCAATTTTATCGCATCATCTAATGCCTTTAACCATATATCCGTAAAGGTGGTAGGATATTGTATATCATCCGAAAAAACTTTCAATGATAATATTTGAGCATTTGGAGCCACCCCATATTTGTTATTTTTAGTATCATTTGCCCCTATTATCCCTGACACATGCATTCCGTGCATTGCACCATAGGAATCAAATAAATTTTTGTTGTTATCATAATAGTTATATCCATAAGGAATTTTTTCAGAATAAAAACTACCCTTTAAATTTTTTTCATTTATTATTTTTTTTATATCTTCTTCTTTAAATCTTGCTTGACTCTTAGCATTTTCATCAAGTTTTAATGCACTATGATTGTAATCAATACCCGTATCGATTACAGCAACTACAGTCCCCTCACCTTTATATTTAACACTATCCCAAACTTGATTTGCTCCAATTATTTGTTGTGCATTTTTTAATAAAGGTCTATTGAATTCTTGAGAAATGTAAACTTTTTTTACATTAGAATTTTTTTCAATCTTACTAATATCATTTCCCTTTACCTTAAATGACACACCATTCATAACAGTATCGTAATTTAAAACTTTATCTTTAATATCTACGTTTTTTTTCAACTCATTTATCAAATTATTTTGAGAATCTTTTATCTTCTCCTTATTTTCTTTTATTTTCGTTTCAGAAATATCTGCAAGATTTTTATGCATTTTATTAGCATAATCTAAAATTGAATCTTCTTTAAGCTCGACTATAACCCTTACATCACCGCTATTAAATTTTTCCCTCTGTGCCTTTAACTTATCAATCTCTTGTTTTGTATCATTATATTCGGTTAAATTTTTTTCGGTATTTTTTTCTGTACTTTTTACTATAGCATCACTTTTATTACTTTGAGCATAAATTTTTGGCAAATTTACAGATGAAAGTAACAAAGAAAATGCCAATAAAAACGACAATATTCTTCTTTTTTTCATATTCTATTTTACCCTAACCTTCACTTTTATAATTACTTTTCCATAATCATGTCCATTAATTTCCAAATCATCTTTAATCTTTGCGATTACTTCATAGTCTCCAGTTTTACCGCTTTTAACATCTTCAAGACTATCTCCGGACCACTCCAACTCGTGTAATTTATTTTCAAACTCTCCAGTATTTGCAAGTCCCACAAGACTCTTTTTAGGCAATTCAACCTTATTTTTATCAAAAACTAAATACTTATCTTTTCTCAAATTTGAATTTAACAATATATACTTATCAGATGGTTCTACATTTATATTTTTTTCTTCCGAATTAGGTGATTTTTGTTTTCTTTGTTCAGAATTTTCATCGGAATTAACATCGGAATGTTCACTATGATTTTCTTCTATTACATCTCGAGGTATAGAAACATCATTATCTCTAACTAAATCATCGTCATTATATTGCTCAATATCACTATTTTTTACTGAATCTTTTTTAGCAATGTCTTTTTTTTCTTTTTTCAATTTACCCTTTTTATTATCAACCTTAATTTTCTTATTATCATTATCAATTACCACTTTTTTATTTTCCTTAATATTTTTATCTTCACTTTTTGATTCAAAATTGCTTAAAGCCACTCTAAAAATATAGTAAGAAAATATTAAAAATATCAGTATAAATGATATAAATAAAATTTTTTTCTTTTTCTCCATACCGCCTCCGTTAATTGAGAATAATTCTCATTACTATTATTATACAAATATCAAATATATATTTCAAGTAAAATATACTAAAATTCACACTCTAATTTATAATATTCCAATCACAACGAATATTTAATTAGACATAAAAAAATTGTTGCAAAGAGACTGTAATAAATTTTGTGTATGAAAATCTTTCTGATTAAGGTAATATAAACTTAATCAGGAGGATTTTTTTATGGGAAGAAAAAGACCAGAAACAGCAAAAAGTAGATTAGCAAAACAATTAATAGAGTCATATGATATAAAAACTGCTCAAGATATACAAGAAGCATTAAAAGACTTGCTAGGAGAAACGATAGAAAGCATGTTAAAAGCAGAACTTGATGAGCATTTGGATTATGAATATGGACAAACACCACTTTCAATAAATACAAGAAATGGAAGTAGTAAAAAAACAGTTAAATCTAGCATTGGAGAACTAGAAATAAATATACCAAGAGATAGAGATGCAAGTTTTGAGCCACAAATATTGAAAAAATACGATAAAGATATTTCAAATGTTGAAGCACAAATAATATCAATGTATTCTAAAGGTATGACAACAAGAGATATTTCATCACACATTAAAGATATATATGGTTTTGGAGTATCAGCAGGACTTGTAAGCAGCATTACAAATAAAATATTACCAACTATTGATGAGTGGCAAAATAGACCTTTAGATAAGGTTTATCCTTTTGTATTCATAGATGCAATACACTATCATGTAAGAGAAAATGGTCTAATAGTAAAAAAAGCTGTATACATAGCTTTAGGATATAACATAAATGGTTTTAAGGAAATATTAGGAATGTGGATTGGAGAAAATGAAACATCTAAATATTGGCTAATGGTTCTAAATCAAATGAAAGATAGAGGTTTGGAAGATATTTTAATAATATCAAGTGATAATTTACCAGGAATAAGTCAAGCAATAGAAGCAGTATTTCCAAAAACAGAAATACAAAAATGTATAATTCATCAAATAAGAAATTCAACAAAATTTGTATCATATAAAGATTTAAAAGACTTAATGAAAGACTTAAAAATGGTATACCAAGCAAAAAATGAGAAAACAGCATTACAAAATTTGGAAAACTTTGAAGAAAAATGGGCAAAGAAATATCCCGGATGTGTAAAAAGTTGGAAGAATAATTGGGCTGAACTTTCAACATATTTTAAGTATCCAAAAGATATAAGAAGATTAATATATACAACAAACTCAATAGAAAATTTTAATAGACAGTTAAGAGAAGTAACTAAAAATAAAGCAATATTTACAAATGATTATGCACTAGCTAAAAGTCTGTATTTAGCAATGGTAGATGCATCAAATAAATGGACAAGTAGAATGAATCAATGGGATTTAATAATATCTCAATTATCTATTTATTTTGAAGGTAGAATTTAATTTTCTTTGTTGAAGAATAAACAAAACCAAAGGCAAAGTCAAGGGTTCGCTTCGCCGAAAATTCGCCCTCGACTGTGTCTTTGGTTTTGTATACCTAAAATTAGGAAAATTAAATTTGATAAATTTAAAATTTTATGTAACAATCAAATTGAAAAATAAAATATCTGATCAGAATTAATTTTTCAAAAATATCAATATATCTTAATCAGTAATAGACTGATACACAAAATTATTTACATAACCGTTGCAAAACAACTTAATAGTCATTTCGCAACAAATTATTTTATATATTATTCATCTTTTTTTCTTGTTGCAACTAATGCTGCTCCTGCTGCTAATGCAGTCACTACACTTGTCACCACACCTAAATCTCCTGTTTCAGGATTTTGGTTATTTTCAGATGGTTTTTGTTGTGGTTGTGGTTTTTCTACTTGTGGTTGTTCCACTTCTGGTTTTTCTACTTGTGGCTTGTCATCTGAAACCTTATCTTCAACAACTGTTAATGTTGTCTTTAAGATTGCTGAATAGTATTTATCTGTTTCTTTTGATACCACTTCTATCACATATTTTCCTAATGGCAATTTTTCCAAGTAGGAATTTTTCAATGTAACCATTGTGCTTCCATCTTTTACTTCGTAATTTGAAGGATCTAATACTTTTCCACCAACTCTAACTTCTACAAATGATGAAATTTCCGCATCTGTCTTGATTACAATGTCTTTCATTGAACCTTTTACATATTTTACTGATTCTTCAGTTAATAGATGTGGGTTTACCTTTGTAATTGGTTTAATTGGTTTAATTGGTGTTGCAGGTGTTAATGGTGTCCATGGCACACTTGGTTTTTCAGGTTGTATTGGTTTTATTCTATCTAATTGAGATTTTCTACCATCCAAATCTTCTTTCTTCCAAGCATCTGATAGACCTTCTAAATCTTTATTTATCTTAGCTCTCTTTTCTTTTTCCTTTGCTTCTTTTAGTAATCTTTCTCTTTCTTTTAATTTTCTATCTTCTAATCTTTTAGCTTCTGCTACTATTTTATCTACATCTTCCTTATTTGAAGCTTCATCTATTAATTTCTTTGCTAAATTCTTTGAGTGTTCTGTTATTGTTTTTAATCCATCTATCTCTTTTTTAGCTTTTTCTTTCATTTTTCTATTTTCTAAAATTTTAGCTTCTGCTACTATTTTATCTACATCTTCTTTATTTGAAGCTTCGTCTATTAATTTCTTTGCTAAATTCTTTGAGTGTTCTGTTATTGTTTTTAATCCATCTATCTCTTTTTTAGCTTTTTCTTTATATTCAATGATTTCTAGTTGACGTGCTCTTTCTGTTTCATCTTCTTTATTCCATGCTTCAGAAAAATTATTTGTTCCTAACTCAATCTTACTTGCTACATCTATTAATTTTTCATTTAAATCAGGATACTTTCCACTTGTTAAATCATAAGCATCATTGAAATTGGATTGTGTTGGTTTTCGTGCATAATCTTTCACAGCCTTAGCCGCTGTATTTTTTTCATTCGCTAACTCTAAAGCAACATTAGCAGAATCAACTCCATTTGCTGTTTTTACATTATTTATATAAAAAGACTTATCACTTTCACTTATGTATTTTAAATCACTAATTTTTTCAGCTATTTTCTTCTTATCTGAATTTCTTTCTATAGCATTGTCTAGCAAAACCTTCATGCCTTTTATAGCTTCTTCTTGTGTACTTTTTATTATCTCTTTTCTTAGCAACTCCCTGTAATGATTCATATCATCATCACTTAGATATTCTAATTTCTCTAATCCTATTATTAAATCAACTTCTGTTTCATACTTCTTAAGTTCTTCTAAGTTTTGAGCCCTTTTTATTCTTAAATTTAGTCTATCAATATCTTCTATGTTTTTCATTTTATTTACTTCAGACTTTAATTTATTTATAGCTTCATTTTCTTTTTCCATTTTAGATATTAACAACGGAGTTTCTCTAACAAGTGAATCCACTTCAATATTTCTGAAATCTTTATCATTAATTAATTCTTTTATTTTCGCAGTTTTTGCTTCTAAAATATTTTCAGATTTACTAAAATAATTTCCATCTTTGTCTAATAAAACTTTTGAAGCATTATCAAAAATAGATTTTAAAATTCTAGCATTTTTAGCATTTTTTGAAATAATTGAGCTTAATATATTTTTAATAATACCTTTTTTTAAAAAATTTTCATTTCTACTATTAAACAAAACTTGTTCAATTATTTTTTTTTCCTCAGATTTAGTTAAATATATAGTATTATCAAAAAATGCATTTATTAAATCATGAGGAGGAGTACTTAATGCAGTTTTATGTATACTATCAAATACTACATCAATCAAATCATCCAAATTTTTAGCACTATTAATTCTACTATAAATTCCATCAATCACTGAACTAAATCTCGCATCATCAATTTTATCAATTTTACTCTTTATATTCTCTTTAATCTTATTAAGCTCTTCTCTAGTTAATCCATCCTCTGAATTTTCCTCAGCAGCATACACTACCCCCCCCCTAGAAAAATCAGCACCATAGATGTTCGATACGCCAAGTATAGTAAATGCCCCTACTACAACAGACACTACTCCTATGGATAATTTTCTTATAGAATATCTTATTATTCTATTTTTATTTTGTCCTTTCATATTTACTTCTCCTCCAAATTTTATTTGTTAATTATAATTATAATAAATATTAACAATATTTCAAGCATTTTTTGTAAAAAAATGATATTTTGATGAATAAAATTTACATCTGTTAAAAATTTCTTAATTATGACAAAAATAACATCTAAATATTTATAAATCAAAAAGCTCTGTTGGGTCTATTTTAAATTGCAACATATTGGAAGTTAATCTTCCGTTATCTCCTCCCCGGGAGTTTGACAGTTAAATATTAAAAAATCTTTTGTAGACATTGAAATGTCTATATATTTCGTCAAATTTTTTTAAAATAATTATAGTATTGTTTAGTATTGTATCATATAATGTTACATAGGAGGATTTTATGAGACTTAATATTATGAAATCAAAAAATGCTGAACAACTGTATATCATTAAATCCATCAGAAAAGATGGTAAATCTACAACTCGAATTATGAAAAAACTTGGCACTATGCTTCTCTTTTACCAAAATTTGGTAATGATAGAGATAGTCTAATTGCTTGGGCTAAAAATGAAGATAAGATTCTTACTGAATTAGAAGATGAAGGAAAAGTTTCTTTTGATGTTTCTTTTAATGAATTAAACCAAATAGAAATTGGTAAAAAGAAAAATTTTAATATTGGATATCTTTTTGTAAATTTTTTGTATCATCAACTTAGTCTTGATAAAATTTGCGAAGATATTTCTAAGAAACATAAAATTGAATACAACTTATCAGATGTACTTAATATGTTAATCTCAACACGTATTATTGCACCATCTTCTAAATTATCTTCATATGATTATGCTTTTAATTTTTTAGAACAACCTTCTTTTGAATTACAGCATGTTTACAGAAGCCTAGATATTCTTTCAAAGCATTCTGATGAAATTCAATCATTAGTTTATGCTAACAGTGATAATTTAATAGATAGAAACAAAGAAGTTCTTTATTATGACTGTACAAACTATTTTTTTGAAATTGAACAACCACGTGGATGTGCACAATATGGAAAAAGTAAAGAACATAGACCAAACCCAATTGTACAAATGGGATTATTTTTAGATGGAAATGGTCTACCTCTGTGCTTTTCAATATTTGATGGTAACAAAAATGAACAGCCAAGTCTTAAACCTTTAGAAAAGAAAATATTAAAAGATTTTGGATTATCTAAGTTTATTGTATGCACAGACGCTGGACTTGGAAGTTATGAAAACAGAAAATTTAATTCAAAGCTAGAGAGATCATTTATTGTTACTCAATCATTAAAAACCGTAAAGGATCATATTCAAAAGTGGGCTTTAGATCCCAATGGATGGAAAATATCCGGTTCTAAAAAAACGTACAACATTGACAATATTAATGGAAAAGAATTTGAAGAAACAATATTTTTTAAAGAAAGATGGATAAATGAAAAAGGACTTGAACAACGTCTAATCGTCTCATATTCAATTAAACAAAGAAATTATCAACAATACATTAGACAAAAACAAATTGATAGAGCAAAAAAGATAATTTATACTCCAAGTAAGCTAAAAGAAAGAAATCAAAATTCTCCCAAAAGATTCATAGATGAAACAAGTGTAACAAATGATGGAGAAATTTGTGATAAAAAAATTCTAAACTTAAATGAAGAAAAGATAAGAAAAGAAGAAAAATTTGATGGATTTTATGCTATCTGCACAAATTTAGAAAAAGATATTAACGAGATTATTCACATTAACAAAATGAGATGGCAGATTGAGTCTTGTTTTAGAATTATGAAGTCAGAATTTAAAACTAGACCTGTCTATTTAAGAAATGAAGATGGTTATGTAAATAATTTTGTGTATCAGTCTATTACTGATTAAGATATATTGATATTTTTGAAAAATTAATTCTGATCAGATATTTTATTTTTCAATTTGATTGTTACATAAAATTTTAAATTTATCAAATTTAATTTTCCTAATTTTAGGTATACAAAACCAAAGACACAGTCGAGGGCGAATTTTCGGCGAAGCGAACCCTTGACTTTGCCTTTGGTTTTGTTTATTCTTCAACAAAGAAAATTAAATTCTACCTTCAAAATAAATAGATAATTGAGATATTATTAAATCCCATTGATTCATTCTACTTGTCCATTTATTTGATGCATCTACCATTGCTAAATACAGACTTTTAGCTAGTGCATAATCATTTGTAAATATTGCTTTATTTTTAGTTACTTCTCTTAACTGTCTATTAAAATTTTCTATTGAGTTTGTTGTATATATTAATCTTCTTATATCTTTTGGATACTTAAAATATGTTGAAAGTTCAGCCCAATTATTCTTCCAACTTTTTACACATCCGGGATATTTCTTTGCCCATTTTTCTTCAAAGTTTTCCAAATTTTGTAATGCTGTTTTCTCATTTTTTGCTTGGTATACCATTTTTAAGTCTTTCATTAAGTCTTTTAAATCTTTATATGATACAAATTTTGTTGAATTTCTTATTTGATGAATTATACATTTTTGTATTTCTGTTTTTGGAAATACTGCTTCTATTGCTTGACTTATTCCTGGTAAATTATCACTTGATATTATTAAAATATCTTCCAAACCTCTATCTTTCATTTGATTTAGAACCATTAGCCAATATTTAGATGTTTCATTTTCTCCAATCCACATTCCTAATATTTCCTTAAAACCATTTATGTTATATCCTAAAGCTATGTATACAGCTTTTTTTACTATTAGACCATTTTCTCTTACATGATAGTGTATTGCATCTATGAATACAAAAGGATAAACCTTATCTAAAGGTCTATTTTGCCACTCATCAATAGTTGGTAATATTTTATTTGTAATGCTGCTTACAAGTCCTGCTGATACTCCAAAACCATATATATCTTTAATGTGTGATGAAATATCTCTTGTTGTCATACCTTTAGAATACATTGATATTATTTGTGCTTCAACATTTGAAATATCTTTATCGTATTTTTTCAATATTTGTGGCTCAAAACTTGCATCTCTATCTCTTGGTATATTTATTTCTAGTTCTCCAATGCTAGATTTAACTGTTTTTTTACTACTTCCATTTCTTGTATTTATTGAAAGTGGTGTTTGTCCATATTCATAATCCAAATGCTCATCAAGTTCTGCTTTTAACATGCTTTCTATCGTTTCTCCTAGCAAGTCTTTTAATGCTTCTTGTATATCTTGAGCAGTTTTTATATCATATGACTCTATTAATTGTTTTGCTAATCTACTTTTTGCTGTTTCTGGTCTTTTTCTTCCCATAAAAAAATCCTCCTGATTAAGTTTATATTACCTTAATCAGAAAGATTTTCATACACAAAATTTATTACAGTCTCCCATTTCGCAACAAATTATTTTATATATTATTCATCTTTTTTTCTTGTTGCAACCAATGCTGCTCCTGCTGCTAATGCAGTCACTACACTTGTCACTACACCTAAATCTCCTGTTTCAGGATTTTGGTTATTTTCAGATGGTTTTTGTTGTGGTTTTTCCTCTTCTGGTTTTTCTACTTGTGGTTTTTCCACTTCTGGTTTTTCTACTTGTGGCTTGTCATCTGAAATCTTATCTTCAACAACTGTTAATGTTGTCTTTAAGATTGCTGAATAGTATTTATCTGTTTCTTTTGATACCACTTCTATCACATATTTTCCTAATGGCAATTTTTCCAAGTAGGAATTTTTCAATGTAACCATTGTGCTTCCATCTTTTAGTTCATAATTTGAAGGATCTAATACTTTTCCACCAACTCTAACTTCTACAAATGATGAAATTTCCGCATCTGTCTTGATTACAATGTTTTTCATTGAACCTTTTTCATATTTTACTGATTCTTCAGTTAATAGATGTGGTTTTATCTTTGTAATTGGATTAATTGGATTAATTGGATTAATTGGTTTAATTGGTGTTGAAGGTGTTAATGGTGTCCATGGCACACTTGGTTTTTCAGGTTTTACCGGTTTTATTCTATCTAATTGAGATTTTCTACCATCCAAATCTTCTTTCTTCCAAGCATCTGATAGACCTTCTAAAGCTTTCTTTATTTTTGCTTTCTTTTCTTTTTCTATTTCAGAAATTAATTTTGAAGTTTCTTTTATAAGAGAATCTACCTTACCATTCCTAAAATCTTTTTCTTCAATTATTTTTTTTATTTTTATCAATTTATCTTTTAATTTTTTTACAGAATCACTAATATGATTCTTATTTGTATCTAATAAAACTTTTAAGGATTTATTTAAAATATTTTTTAATTCTCTACTATTTTGAGCTCCTTTTGAAATAATATTGTTTAAATTACGTTTAATCGGTTCTAATAAAACCTTATCTCTACTATTGTTTAAAATATCTGTACTTAATTGAGATTCTTCAGATTTATTTAAGTACAATGTATTATTAAATATTGACTTTATTAAGTCTATCGGATATATACTATCTGCGGTTTCATATATATTATCAAACACAACATTAATTAATTCATCTAAATTTTTAGCCGCATTAATTCCATCAATTAAATGACCAAATCTTTCAAATTTAATTTTACCTATTTTACTCTTTAAATTCTCTTTAACTTTATTAAATTCCTCATCAGTTAATCCATACTTATTTAACTCATCTTCTTTTAATTCACCACTTATATTACCATTTTTAGACTCTTCACCTGGGTTTTCTGCTTGAGGTTTGTCTGTTTCTTCTGTTTTAGAATCATCTTCCGGGCTATCTGCTTGAGGTTTATCTCCTTGAGGTTCGTCACCTTGAGGTTTATCTTCATCTTTTTCTTTTTCTTTTTCTCTTTCTCTTTCTTTTTCTCTTTCTTTTTCCCTTTCTCTTTCTTTTTCTCTTTCTCTTTCTTTTTCCCTTTCTCTTTCTTTTTCCCTTTCTCTTTCTTTTTCTTTATCTTTCTTAATTTTTTCTTTTTCCTGTTCAGGAGATAAGGTCTTTTCAATCTTTGTATTAAAATCCGTTAATAAAAGTTTGCTATCACTTTTACTTAGATATAAAATTTTCTCATCTAATCTAGAATCTGTTATTTTAATCTTAAATTTATAATTTCCATCTAAAAATTTTTTTTCAAATGTATCAGATAATATAATTTTTCTATTATCAACACTATTTTTAAAATTTACAACATTTATGTTATCAAATTCTTCATTATAAAATATTAATTCAAATTTAGTTATTTGAGATACTTCTCTTATATTTTTCTTAAAACCTTCTAAAATCAAATATACTCTATTATCAACAACACTAATAATGGTTTTATTATATTTATCTACTAATGATTCACTAGATTCAGCATACACTACCCCCAGCCTAGAAAAATCAGCATCATGGCTGTTAGATGAAATACCTAATATAGTAAATGCTCCTACTACACATGAGACAACTCCTATAGATAATTTTCTTATAGAATATCTTAATATTCTATTTTTATTTTGTCCTTTCATATTTACTTATCCTCCAATCTTATTTATCAATCATAATTATAATAAATATTTACAATATTTCAAGCTTTTTTTTAATGATATTTTGATTAATAAAATTTACATCTGTTAAAAATTTCTTAATTATAACCAAAATGACATATAAATATTTATAAACAAAAAGATCTGTTGGGCATATGAACTGACCTCCTCCAAGTTGTATTTTTTAGGTCCAACTTTTTGGGGTAACCTTACTATTTTAAATTGCAACATATTGGAAGTTAATCTTCCATATTAATTATCTCCCCCAGTGATATATATTGTAATATACCATCTTCATAATCTTGAATAACTTCACCTTTAATCAGCGGTAAAGCATATTCAATAATTTTTCTTTCAAGTGTTTCTTGAGTTTCAAACCATTCTTTAGGAACTTTTTTTTCTTTATTTGCAATTATTTCGGATTCAATATATTCATATTTTGGCTTATATGTATCAGACTCCTCCCTTATAATTACAGGTACCATATTAGTAGTTGATTTAGCAATCTCTAGTGATTTATATCCTAAATTGAAAGCTTCTTCTGAGTCAGTCTTACTAATTAAGTGATTTACTCTTTGAACAATACTCAATTCTACAGCTTTTGTTTTAATATCAAGTTGCTGATAGATATATTCTGAAAGTCTTCTTGACATACCTGAAATAATCGGATGGTTAAATCCCTCATCATATGTTCGTTCAATTTCTCTCTTAAAGTTATTTTTTGCATCAACAAAGCCTTCTGATATTACTATTATCAAATTATCTTCTTTTTCATGAGATTTTTTGATATCTTCAATTATTTGTTCTTTGTTTATCTTCATTTCTGATAAATAAACCAAGTTTACAATTTTTCTACGTCTATTATAATTTGCTAACAGAGAACTGGCAGCTAACCAACCGGCATTTCTTCCCATTATTTCAACTATTGTAACAGTTTTTTTCTTGTAAATGTCTACGTCTTTTCTAATATCAACGATTGTATTTACAATAAATTTTGCAGCTGATCCAAATCCGGGTGAATGATCCATTAACATTAAGTCATTATCAATTGTTTTGGGCGAACCACATATATTAATCCAATTTATCCCTTTATATTGCATGTATTTATTCAATTTCAAAACTGTATCCATTGAATCATTACCACCAATATATACAAAAATAGAGATGTCATATTTTTTTAATTGCTCAAAAATTTTAACATAAATTTCATCTTCCATATTATCAGGAAGTCTAAATCTACATGAACCTAATATTGAAGAAGGTCTTTTTTTTAGTCTTTCTTTTCCATTCGCATTTTCAAATTTTTCTTTATTAAATTCAACTATATCACTAGTTAATAATCCCTCTATACCATTTTTGCAGCCGAAAATTCTAAAATCATTATCAAATGCAGCTTGAATCACTCCTGACAATGAAGAATTAATAACACTTGTAGGTCCCCCGGACTGTCCAACTAAACAATTCATCTTAACTCCTTAAATTTTTAATTATTATTTATTTTATCACATAATGTAATAATTTGTAGAATAAAGTTTCATTATACAATATATAGTATATTACAATTTTATTTACCAACTTATAGTTGAAATTAATTAATATTAGATATATAATCTTAACATTAATAAAGATTAAAGAGGTTATTATGGGAGGAGACAAATACGTGATAGTTTTAGCTGGAATGATTGGAGCCGGAAAAACAACATATACCAGATATATTTCTGAGCATTTTGGTAGTGAGGCATTTTATGAAAGTGTTTCTGATAATCCAATTTTACAAAAATTTTACCATGATAAAGAAAGATGGGGTTTTGCTCTTCAAGTTCATTTCTTAAACACAAGATTTAAGAGTATTAAAGAAGCATTATTACACAAAAATAATGTGCTTGACAGATCAATTTATGAAGATTCTCTGTTTACACAAATTAACTACGAGCAAGGAAATATTACAGAGGAAGAGATGAATATTTACAATTCACTACTTGAAAACATGATGGAAGAAATTGACGGCATGCCAAAAAAATCTCCGGATCTTCTAATATACTTAAGAGGTTCATTTGATAAACATATGCAACATATCAAAAAAAGAGGTAGAGATTACGAACAAGAAGATAAACAGGTAGAATATTTTAAGCTTCTGCACAGCAGATATGATAAGTGGTTTAGCAAATATGACAAGAGTCCTACACTTGTATTTTCAATTGATGAATTGAGCATCGAAAATCCTGAAGATAGAAAATATATTTTAGAAACAATTGAAACAAAATTAGAAGAAATAAGAGGATAGTTTTATCTCCAATAAAGATAAAATAAATCATATATGAGAAGTAATGAAGACGAGCTTTTAGAACAATACAATAAAACAAGAGAAGATTTAGAAAAAAACAAACTTAAAATTAAGCAAATCAAAGAACAAACTAAATTTACCAAAGAAGAATATTTAAATATTATAAAAAAAATAGAAAAATCCGATGTTTCAAATAATTCAGAATTATGCAGGATTAAACTATACCATTACAATAAAAAAATAAATATTTTAACAGAAATATTTAACGCAATCACTCATGGTATTGGTGTTTTCATAGGTGTAGTTATTTTATTTTTACTATTAATAAAATCAAAAACATCTATTGATTATATCGCTTATAGTATATATGCCTCTTCATTCATACTACTTTTTTTAGCTTCGACTTTATATCACAGCTTAAGTTTCACAAAAGCAAAAAAAGTATTTAGAATAATTGACCACTCATCAATATTTTTACTTATAGCAGGTACTTATACACCTTATTTATTAATTAGTTTATATAACAAAAACGGATTACTGTATTTCATAATAATATGGGCTATAGCCATAATTGGAATCAGCATAAAAGCAGTCATGTTTGATAAATCAAAAAAATTAGGATTAATTTTATATATCGCTATGGGCTGGATAAGTTTATTGATGATTAATGACTTACTTAAATCTATTGACATAATGGGTATAATTTTGCTTGCATTAGGAGGACTAACCTATACTTTCGGAGTCTACTTTTACAAGAAAAAAGATATGCTATTTTCTCATGTAATTTGGCATCTATTTGTACTCGGCGGAGCAATATTGATGTTTATGTCCATATGTTTTTTTATTTGATAAATTAATAAAAAATGTTATAATAACGCTGTAAATTAATTACATTAATAAGGAGTTAATAATTTATGAAAAAATCAAAAATAATTTTTTTACTTGCTGCAAGCATTATACTATCATCAAATCCGATAATCGGTACAGGATTTAAAAAGGTATATGCAAACCAAACTATAAACAATAAATATTTTGTTGAAGTTATCAAAGATAAATTTGACGATTTTTTAAAAAATGTAAAAGAAGAAGCAAAAAATCAAAATATAAATGAGGTATTTATCCATAAATTAGGAAGCGACACTTTACACAAAAGTAGTGCTGTAAATATAAATGAAATCAACAACGCTCAAGACCTATTTAAGGGAGATAATGAAAATACAAGTAATGAAAAATATGTATTTGTAAAGATAAATGGAAAATTTATCACAGAAAATAAAAGAATTGTTATAATGAATGAAAATGATATTGTAGTTACTACAAAATCTGAATATGAAAATAAGTTGAAAGAAAGAAAAAATGATTTAAACAACTTTTCATATAAAAACGGTAAAATACACTCTTTAGAAAAAATAGAAGATGATAAATTCTTTTTCACTCTATTAGATGCTCACGGGATTTGGATGGGAAAAGAAATAAAAGAAACTAATTTAAATGATATCAAAATATACACTAAAGATTTAAAAATCGAAAATAAGTTAACCGTATATAATGGATTTGGATCTATAATAGAGGAAGGATTTAATCATAATCTAACTTTTGATAATTTCAAAAAAAATGATGAAGATATAAAAAAAATGATCGAATCTGCAAAAATAACAAAAGATGACGAGGATCGTGAAAAAATCAAAAAATTTGCAATAGAGATGGGAAAAATCAATTACGATTTTAGTACTTTATACAGCGATCAATACTCATCAAAATATAATTCCGCATCTGATTTATTTGCAGTAACAAGAAAAAAATCTGCTATGTGTATGGCTTTTGGAACAACAGCTTCAAGAGCATTTAATCTTATGGGGATTCCGGCATATGTAGCAACTGCAAAAGTTGAGAGTGGAGGACTTCATATTGTAACAAGAGCTTTCTATGATGGAAAATGGCATACTGTAGATTTAACAAGCAGTAAAAGGGATATAGATATATCAGGTTATTCTGAATATATGTTTTATCGTAGCGAGGATAAATATCAAGAAGTTGATAAAGATTATTCGCCAAAAGAATCATTAGCACATACCTATCTTTTAGCTAACTCACAAGTTATTATTTATAAAAAATATGAAGAATGGGCTCAAAAACAAAAAATTAAAGATTTAGTAGCCGTTAATACAGACGCAATTTATGATTATGCACAAAAAGATTTGACCGCTATGGAAAGAGACCCTGAAAATAAAGTTAAAGAGAGATTAGAAAAAAGAAGAATCGAAAAAGAAAAAGAAGAAGAAAGAAGAAAAATACAAGAAGAAAAAGATAGAAAAGCATGGGCGGAATGGGAATTAGAGAAAGAGCAAAATAAAAAACGTCAACAAGAAGAATTAAGAAAATTACAAGAAAAATTTGAAGAAGAAGAAAGATTAAAAAAACAACCTCAAACACTAAAACAGCCCGCAAAAGATAATAAAATCAAATTAAAAAATAATGATAAAAAAGATATAAAAAATATTAATAAAGGTTGGAATAAGATTAATAACAAATGGTTTTATAGAAATAATCTTAATAAATTAGCTAAATCTGAATGGGTTTATGATAAAGAATATTCAGCTTGGTACTACCTTTTAGATAACGGCGAAATGGCCACCTCTAAATGGATTAAACATGCCGACTCTAAATGGTACTACCTTTTAGATAATGGCGAAATGGCTACCTCTAAATGGATTAAACATACCGACTCTAAATGGTACTACCTTTTAGATAATGGCGAAATGGCCACCTCTAAATGGATTAAACATACTGACTCAAAATGGTACTACCTTTTAGATAATGGCGAAATGGCCACCTCTAAATGGATTAAACATACCAACTCTAAATGGTACTACCTTTTAGATAACGGCGAAATGGCCACCTCTAAATGGATTGATGGATGGTATGTAAATGCTGACGGTGTATGGGTAGAGTAAAAATTATTAGATTATAAAACATATTGAGGGATTAAAAATATAGTTTTTAGTCCCTTTTTAATGCACATAATATAAAATGTAGATTTTATCTATTATTAAAAAAAATTATGTTTTAACAATTATATAGTATAAGAGATTAAATGAAAGAGTCATTATTTATAGAAAAAATTACCTATAACTGCAATAAAAAAATTGATTTAATTGAAAAAAGTATTGCAAGATACGCTTTAAGATCTATATTTGCAGGAGCTGCCCTTCTTTTTTTACCTGTAAATTGCAAAAATATATGAGATACATGAAATTGCGGGGCAAGCATTACCTGTAATATTAAAAAATAATTGCAGTACATGAATTGCTCAGGGCTGCTGAGCTCACATTACCTGTAAATTGTAAAAATATATGAGATACATGAAATTGTGCGGGTGGCATTACCTGTAATATTAAAAAATATTTGCAGTACATGAATTTCCAAGTGTTGCGGATCTCAGATTACCTGTAAATTGCAAAAATATATGAGATACATGAAATTGTGAGGATGGCATTACCTGTAATATTAAAAAATAATAGCAGTACATGAATTTCCGAGTGTTGCGGATCTCAGATTACCTGTAAATTGCAAAAATATATGAGATACATGAAATTGTGAGGATGGCATTACCTGTAATATTAAAAAATAATTGCAGTACATGAATTGCCGAGGGCTGCCGAGCTCACATTACCTGTAAATTGCAAAAATATTTGATATACATGAATTTGTAGGACAGGCATTACCTGTAATATTAAAAAATAATTGCAGTACATGAATTGCCGAGGGCTGCCGAGCTCACATTACCTGTAAATTGCAAAAATATTTGATATACATGAATTTGTAGGACAGGCATTACCTGTAATATTAAAAAATAATTGCAGTACATGAATTGCCGAGGGCTGCCGAGCTCACATTACCTGTAAATTGCAAAAATATATGAGATACATGAAATTGCGGGACAGGCATTACCTGTAATATTGAAAAATAATGGAATTGCCGTTTTCGGCAATTCCGTCTGCTTTTTGAAGCATTGTCGACGAACTTAATCCTAGTTTTACGGACAAATTCGCTATATTCCCATTAACAATCTGCCCCATTACCATATGCAGTAATTTATCCACTTCCAAATGATGCATATACCCCACCAAACACACTATTCCGCCAAACCATCCTATTTTCCCCAACTATACTATTCTCACCGCCAGTCTTTAACTACTGTTTATATTAAAAAATCCTTAGATTTATCCAACTTCTGATAGTTCGAATAAAATCTAAGGATTTGTCTTTTATGCTAATAAATCTCTATACTCTTCTTTTTTATCAAATTCTGTTTTCACAAAAGAACATATAGGATGTATCTTCACTCCTTCTTTTCTTGCATTTTCAACAAGGCATTCGACTAATTTTGAACCGATCCCTCTTCCCCCATATTCTTTTTCGACTGCTGTGTGATTTGCAATCCATTGGCCATTTAATTGATTATATGTGCAGACACCCACCAGTTTATCTGCATCATATGCTGCTGATCTGTTCTTATCTTTTTCAAATACTATCTTAATCATAAATGCACCTCTTTTCTGTTTTTTTATATTCATCTTATACCCAAAAAGTTTAAATATATTCATAACTAATATTTATTTAGAATGGCTTTCACATATGTGTATTGATTTAAGTTAAATTCATTATTAACTAAAAATACATTAATATATGATTATTTTTGAAAAATGGATTCTATGACTTTTAATTTTTTATTGTCAAAATCAATCTCTATTTCACAGCCTAAAGGAATTATACATCTAGGATATGAATGTCCGAAGTTTACATTGTATAAGACTGGTGTATCTAGATTTGAAAATACCTTATTATATATTTCCTTGTACTCCTCATAATATGTTTCATCAACGGGTTTTCCAACTATAACAGCTTTAAGTGCTTGTAAAATCCCTCTGTTTTTAAATTCATTAAGAATGTTTTCTAATTTTTCCGGATGCATTTTTTCACCACTTGTTTCTATAAACAGAACTTTTTCTTTCCATTCTTCAAGCGTAGGTAAAACTGCATATTTTTCAACTACTTGTGAAACTCCTCTTCCTATAAAGTCTAACAGAGCATCTCCAATTGTGTCTAAACAACCACCATATAATTTGCCGGTTACTTTACCTTTAGAGTTATTTAAGACTTCAAATCCATGTGTTTCTTGTCTTCTTGGTCTTTCAACTTCTAATTGATCCGGTCCGTAGCTATCTCGATCCAGATACCAAATGTCAGCACTTTCTATTTCGAATCCGTCATTTTCTTCAAAATATAAATCAAAATATTTTCTTGTATAAGGTAAAATATCATCTTCCAACTCTGCAATGTCTACTAAGTATGCAGGCCCATAAAATGTATTTAAGCCTAATTTTTGAAACATTAAATGATTCATAGTCGTATCGGAGAAACCTGTAAATAGTTTGGGTTTTTCCTTTACTAATCTAATAAATTCTTCATCTTCTAATAAAAACTCATATGTCCTATATGTGTCAAGTCCACCTATAGCAGTCATAATGGCTTTAATGGAGTCATCCTTAAATGCAGCCTTTAAGTCTTCAGCTCTAGCTTGTGGATTTTCATCCAAATATTTTATTCCCTTTTTAGAATTTGGCATATAAACAACTTCCAAACCATATTGCTCTTCCAATCTTTTTTTAGCCAAATCTCTTTGATGCTTTGTAAACTCTTCACCTAAAATTCCTAATGATAGACTTACAATAGCAATTTTATCGCCTCTTTTTAATTTTTTCGGTTTAATCATTATAATTTATCAGAATTATATTAAATTCTACACTCCTTCTCTAATTAAATTTTTATTTTTAACTATTTAAATCACATTATAATTTGTAATAATAAAAATAAATTAAACATTTATACACGCTATTTTTTTATTCGCTTAAATAAAACAAATGTAATTATAATTTCCACTAAAACAAATATTAAAAATAATATTTGCACAATTAGATGCTGTTTACTTATACCACTTAAAAGCACATAATCCCAAGTCGCATGATAAATTACAATCAATAATATATTTTTAGTGTATTTATAAACTGTTGCAAAAAATAATCCTGCAACAAAAGTGGAAATTAATTGTGATAAAACTTGATTAAATGCAAGTCCTCCCAATATATTAACTGCATGCAATAATGAAAAAGCTGATGCTGATATTATCAAGGCTTTTGTAAACCCTTTTTCTTTATGTAAATTAGTAAACAGAACTCCCCTATATATAAGTTCTTCACTTATGCCTACAAGTATAGCTCCAATCAAAGGTACAAAAAATGAAGTTGAAAAACTAAATTTTTTATAAATTGTAAAAATACCTATAGATAGCAACGCAGCAAATAGACCATTAACAATAATACAATTTGACTTGTCGGTATCAATATCTACTCTATATTTATTATAAATTATTAAAGAAAATATAGTCAAAACAGATAAAAATGGCAATATCATCTTGATAAAGTTTGGATTACTATATTCTACATGATAAATATGTTTTGATACGAAAATACCAAGTGCCATGATAAATGTATAAATTAATAATATTTTATAAACTTTTTTCATAATTTTATATTAAGGTAATCCTTAACCCTCCTTCTTTTATATTGAATTATACCATATTTTCACCATTTAAGCATATTAAATTATCCTGCTATATAAACTATATATCGTGTTTAAATATAAAAATAGTACTATATATTGTATTTAAATCTTGAAATATAACTTTATATAGTATATAATCAGAAATAAATATTTGGAGGATATATGTATATAATAGTAGATTCAATCACCGGCAATTCAATAAAATTCGCAATTAAAACAGGATACACATACATGAAAGTCAAGGATAGAAAAAATATAAAAGAAGGAGATAAGTTTTTACTAATTACAAGATGTCAAAATTTTGGTGAAATTCCGATGAATACACAACTTCTTTTAGATAAATATCACGATCAGTGCATAGGTGTTGCAGTTTCAGGTAATAGAAATTGGGGAAAACATTTTGGTATATCCGGAGATTTAATCGAAAAGCAATACAATATTAAATGTATATTAAAATTTGAAGGTACAGGTTATCCTCACGAAGTTGAAATTGTAAAAAAATTTATTGAACAATATGAAAGGGAGCATAATGATTAACGAAAATACAAATATTTCACCATGGATATTACTTAATAATCAAGTAATTGATGGTGAAGGAAATATAAAAGATTTAAGTAAAGATAAGGAAGCGGCACGTTCTTATTTTTTAAATGAGGTAAACAAAAAAACAAGGTTTTTTCACTCTTTGGAAGAAAAAATTGAATATCTTACAGAAAATGAATATATTGAAAAAGAATTTTTAGAAAAATATTCAATGGAAGAAATTAAGCAAGTTTTTGAATATGCCTATGCTAAAAAATTTAGATTTCCAACGTATATGGGGGCATTTAAATTCTATAATGACTACGCATTAAAATCAAAAGATCACGCAGAGATTTTAGAAAGATATGAAGATAGACTTTCATTTATAGCACTTTATCATGCAGATGGAAATATTGAAAAGGCAATGGAATTGATTAAAAGATTAATCGCACAAGATTTTACCCCTGCAACACCTACATTGTTAAACACAGCTAAAAAGCATAGAGGCGAATTTGTTTCTTGTTTTTTATTGGAAATAAATGATTCTCTAAACGATATAGCAAGAGGTTCTGAATTTGCAATGCAGCTTTCAAAAATTGGTGGAGGAGTTTCTCTGCATCTATCAAATCTAAGAGCAAAGGGTGAAACTATAAAAGGTCACCCAAATGCTGCAAAGGGTGTAGTAGGAGTAGCAAAATTGCTTGATAATGCTTTTAGATATGCTGACCAAATGGGACAAAGACAAGGTGCCGGTGCCGCATATTTAAATATATTTCATGCGGATATTGAAGATTTTATCTATACAAAAAAACTTAATGCTGATGATGATATAAGGCTTAAAACTCTTTCACTGGGAGTTGTGATACCTGATAAATTTTTGGAACTTGCTAAAGAAGATAAGGATATGTATCTATTTTATCCAAAAACTGTTTATGATGAATATAAAATACCGTTTGGAGACTTAGCAATTCACATTGATAAATATTATGATGAAATGGTAGAAAATCCAAGAATCAGAAAGAAAAAAGCAAACCCAAGAAAATTACTTGAAATGATTGCTCAAGTGCAAGGCGAATCAGGATATCCATATATAATGTATGTTGATAATGTAAATAATTCAAATCCACTAAATAGAGATGTAAAATTCTCTAATTTATGTACAGAAATATTACAGCCATCAGTAGTTTCAACATATGCCGACTATGATAAGAGAGATTTAGACGAAATCGGTCAAGATATCTCATGTAATTTAGCAAGTGGGCATATGGCAAATATGATGAACAATAAATCAATAAAAGAAACAGTATTTGCTGCTATGGATATTATGAATTCAGTAAGTGAAAAAACTAATTTATCATATATTCCAAGTATTGCAAAAGGAAATAATTTAATGAGGTCTGTTGGATTCGGTATCATGGGGCATCATGGATATATAGCTGAAAAGAAAATATACTTTGGCTCAAAAGAGGACTTAGAGCTAATAGATGTATTCTTTAATATTGTAAATTACTGGTCGTTAGTTCATTCTATGAATAAGGCAAAAGAAACCGGGTTAAAATTTGATAAATTTGAAGAAAGCGACTATGCTTCAGGAAAATACTTTGAAAACAGAGGTGAAATTTTACCAAATACAGAAAAAGTAAAAGAATTATTTGAAGGCATTTACATTCCTACTGATGAAGATTGGAAAAATCTAAAAGAAGATGTAATGAAATATGGACTATACAATTCTAACAGACTTGCAGTAGCTCCAAACGGAAGCTCCGGATATGTAATGAGTGCAACTCCTTCTATTACACCGATAAAGCAGTTAATTGAAGAAAGAACTTACGGAAATTCTAAATCCTACTTCCCGGCTCCTGCATTGGATAAGTCATTACACTACTATACAACGGCTTATGAAATGAATAAATACAAGATAATAGATGTGATTGCAACAGCTCAAAAGCATGTAGATCAGGGAATATCGTTTGAATTGTGCATAACAAGTGATTTGACAACAAGAGATTTACAAAGATTTTACCTATATGCTCATTATCAAGGAATTAAGACACTTTATTACACAAGAACTCAAAAGCTTAAAGTAACTGAATGCGAAGCTTGTTCAATTTAAGGAGATAATTATGACACATATTTACACAGGTGCAAACTGGAATAACAACGACGACGAATTTACACAATTATTTTATCAACAAAATTTATCACAATTTTGGAGACCTGAAGATATTTCTCTACAGTCCGACTTAAATGTATGGAATACTCTTCCGGAACATGTAAAAAAAGCTTATGTTAGAAATTTACAGGTTTTGACGTTTTTAGACACTTACCAAGGTGATATAGGGATGCCTGTAGTTTCACGTTCTTTAGATGATGACCAACATCAAAGAAAAGCGATAATAAACTTCATGGCAGCTATGGAAAATGCTGTGCATGCAAAGTCATATTCCAATATTTTTATGACATATCTAAACGGTAGTGAAATAGACGAGTTATTCAAATGGGGTGAAAATAACAAAGAATTACAAGCATTTCTAAATTTAATCGTAGGACAATATAAAGATCTTGACAAATTAACTTATGAAAAAAATTACGGATTTAAAAAAGTAGACCCGTTAAAGTTTAAGATTGCTCAATATAAAGCCTGCGTTGCATCAACATTTTTAGAAACATACTTGTTCTATTCTGGCTTCTACTATCCACTATACTTCTACGGACAAGGCAAACTAATGCAAGCCGGAGAAATTATAAACCTAATTTTAAGAGATGAATCCATACATGGAGTTTATATCGGGAAAATAGCAATAGAACTTTATAGAGAATTTGACGAAAAATTACAAAAAAAATTACACTCTTGGGCAATGGATTTAATGAGTAAACTATATGGTCATCAATTAACGCTAATCGAAAGTATATATGACGAAGTGGGTTTATCTCATGACGTTAAGGTATTTGTTAGATACAATGCAAATAAAGCACTGATGAATATAGGTTTTGACCCATATTTTGAATATGAAGAGGTAAATCCGGTTATATTAAATGGTCTAAATACTGAAACAAAAACTATGGACAATTTCTCAATGAAGGGCAATGGATATCAAAAAATGGTTACCGAATCAATAAAAAATGAAGATTTTGAATTTAAAAAACCTAAAATTAAATAAAAAATATCCCCCCCCGAATTAAGGTGACCTCCTTCAAGTTGGCCCTAAAACCAACTTGAAGGAGGTCACCTTAATTCGGGGGGGGTATTATAGTCTTTATTTATTTATTTAAGCTTTTAATTATATTTTTATTTATTTTTTTAGTAAACTCATCAAAATCAGAATTTATCTTCTGAGTTTTATTAAAAATATCCTGAAACATTTCTCTTAATTCCTCTATTTTATAAATATTTCTTAAATGCTCATTAATCATGGTAACATCAACTTCAAACAATTACACCATCTACTTTTGAGTTAGCCAAAATGTCTCATCACTATAAACTACATCAACAGAAACATTCCTATCATCTTCTTGATATAAAATAATTTTGTCTTTTTCCATGTTTTTCTCCTTATTATTTATTGGAGCTGTCAAAGATATTATACCATAAAAGAACATATGTTTGTAATAAATGTTTTTTATCAACCTAAACAAGCCTCCAACTTCCGCCATGATGCTGGAACAGATTCCCCTTTTTCTAACATAACCTTGCAATTAAAGCCCTTTTTAACAAGATCTTTTGAATTAATACAAGGGGTTCCAAAAACAATTTTATCAGATAATATGAAAACAATTATGGATGAACCAAGAACTAAGGATTCTGATGGAAAAATTAATAATAAATTTAATCAATTCTTAAATGATTTTAATATAAGCTTAAAACCATGTATGGCTAGAAGGCCACAAACTAAAGGTAAATTAGAAAATAAGTTAGAACAACGAATAAAACATTACACAGGATATAGATTATTAATAATTGACGAAATGGGCTATTTACCGCTAAATGATGGTCGGTGTGGTCTTAGGACTGCACCGACTTTTTTTGCAGCCTTTATTTACAAATACTCTTTAATATTGTATAATAAAAGCGTAAATGTAGGAGGTGATGTATGATGAATATTTTGGATGAATATTTAAAAGAAAAAGGATTCATTACAAATAAAGAAGCTGAAAAGCTCGGCATTAAGAGATATAAGCTTGCTGAACTTGTTCATAAAGGGAAACTTGAGCGAGTAAAAAATGGAGTATACAAGAAAAAAGATGATATAGACGATGAACTTGTACTAATATCATATAATAATGAAAAAGTTATATTTTCGTTTCACACTGCCTTGTTTTTGTTAGGACTTAGTGATAGAATTCCAAATTCTTTTCATATTAGTGTACCTCAAGGCTATAATGTCGGTCATATAAAAAAACGAATGAATAATATTAAGGTACATTATATAAAAAAAGAAAACTTTGATATTGGTATTATAACCGTAAAGACAGCATTTGGAAATGAAGTAAAATGCTATGATATGGAAAGAAGCATTTGTGATATTGTTTCCAAAAGAAATGTCATGGACAAACAAATATTTGTAGATGCGATCACCGGATACTTTAACAGTAAGGAAAAAAATATGAGAAATCTTATTAAATATAGCCGGATATTAGGAGTTGAAGATGAAATAAGAAAATATATGGAGGTATTATAAAATGATTAGTCCAGAGAGCTTGAAAGGCAAAGTAAAAAACATCTCAAAAAGTAAAAGATTAAGTTCACAGGAAGTTTTGCAGATGTTTTTCTTTGAAAGATTTTTAGAAAGATTATCTCATTCCAAATATAAATTTAATTTTGTGATTAAGGGTGGATTGCTAATCTCATCAATGATTGGCATAGATAACAGGACGACAATGGATATGGATACGACTGTGAAAGGAGTTGTCTTAAAAGAAGATGTCATTAAAAATATAATTTTAGAAATTTTGGGCATAGAAGTTGGTGATGGAATACAGTTTGAGGTTACTGATATTACTCATATTCGTGAAGAAGATGAGTATGAAAATTTCAGAGTACATCTAACTGCCATATTTGGAAAAATAAGAAATGCTATGAAAATTGATATTACAACAGGAGATGTAATTACACCAAAAGAAATCGAATATGTATATCCCTGCATGTTTAGGGAAGAAGGGCTTAAAGTTCTTGCATATCCTATTGAAACGATACTTGCAGAAAAATATGAGAGTGTTATAAAAAGAAATATATCTACAACAAGAATGAGAGATTTTTATGATTTATATAGCTTATATCGTTTAAGAAAAGAGGAAATTGATTTTGGGGTTCTTAAACAGGCTATTCTATCAACGGCAGGAAAAAGAAATAGTATGTCTTTTATTCAAGAGGCAAATGAAATCATAAATGATATTAAGGGAGATAGTTACTTAAAAAAATTGTGGGAGGTCTATTTGAAAGATAATCCATATATAAAAGAACTTGATTTCTTCGATACGGTAGAAGTGGTCAAGATAATAGCTGAAAAAATAGAAATTTAGGAGATAGAGAAATCATCTCTCCATCTCCTTACCCATGTAAATTCCATAATTTTTGGTATATTGTAAAGTTCGTCCATAGTAGATTTTGAAGAAGAATACTCTTGGAGACTGTAATAAATTTTGTGTATGAAAATCTTTCTGATTAAGGTGATATAAACTTAATCAGGAGGATTTTTTTATGGGAAGAAAAAGACCAGAAACAGCAAAAAGTAGATTAGCAAAACAATTAATAGAGTCATATGATATAAAAACTGCTCAAGATATACAAGAGGCATTAAAATACTTGCAGGAGAATGGTTTGATATTAACCATCCAAAAATTATAGCAAGTCTATCATTAGAAATTTCTGAAGAAACGCCTATTTTCTCTATACGGTAGTGAGCTTGTCCTGAAATTGAATAATCTGAGCAAAGCTAGTTTATAGCATCACAAATAGTTTTTCCCCAACTATCATTTGAGCCACCATAATCAACCAATTTATTACAGTCTCAAAAAGAAAATAAAAAATTCCGACTTATAAATCGGAATTTTTTTATTTATTATTCATCTTTTTTTCTTGTTGCAACTAATGCTGCTCCTGCTGCTAATGCAGTCACTACACTTGTTATTACACCTAAATCTCCTGTTTCAGGATTTTGTTTATTTTCAGATGGTTTTTGTTGTGGTTGTGGTTTTACTTCCGGCTTATTATTTGAATCTTTATTTTCAACAACTGTTAATGTTGTCTTTAAGATTGAAGAATAATATTTATCTGTTTCTTTTGATACCACTTCTACTACATATTTTCCTAATGGCAATGTTTCCAAGTAGGAATTTTTCAATGTAACCATTGTGCTTCCATCTTTCACTTCGTAATTTGAAGGATCTAATACTTTTCCACCAACTCTAACTTCTACAAATGATGAAATTTCTGCATCTGTCTTGATTACTACATCTTTCATCGAACCTTTTACATATTTTACTGATTCTTCAGTTAATAGATGTGGTTTTATCTTTGTATTGCCAGGTTTTTGTTGTCTTATTTTATCTAATTGAGATTTTCTACCTTCCAAATCTTCTTTCTTCCAAGCATCCGATAGACCTTCTAAATCTTTATTTATTTTAGCTCTCTTTTCTTTTTCTTTAGCTTCTTTTAGCAGTCTTTCTCTTTCTGCTTGTCTGTGTGCTTTTTCTCTTTCTTTAGCTTCTTTTAGCAGTCTTTCTCTTTCTGCTTGTCTATGTGCTTTTTCTCTTTCTTTAGCTTCTTTTAGCAGTCTTTGTCTATTTTGTTCTCTTTCGCCTTTTTTGTCTGTTTTAGTCCAAGCATCTGATAGACCTGAAAGTTCTTCGTTGATACGTTTCTTTTCTGATTCATTTTTTTCTTTTGCAATATCTAATGCAATATCTAAACTGTCATCAGTATCTGAATCTATAAGTACAACCTTATAATCATCTTTTTGTTTTTTGCTTAAATATTTTAAGGATTTGATTTTATCAAAAGCTTCCTTATTTTTATTGTTTCTTTCTTCTGCAATTTCAGAAACTACTTTGTTGCTTTCCGCATTATCATCAGTAAGTACTGCTTTATAGTCATTTTTCTTTCTTTCACTCAAATATTCCAACTTATCAATTTTATTGTTTACTTGATACTTTGTGTTATTTGCTTCAACTATATTATGCATTTCTGATTCAGCTTTTTCTACTTTTTCAGCTATTTTTTTTAACTCTTCATGCTTTTTCTTTATTTCTCCAGCATCATGACTATTTCTTATATCTCTTTGTTTAGCTTCTACTTCTCTTTCTAAATCCTTTAGCTTTTCTGTTAATTTAGATACTACGTCAAAATATTCAGCTCCAAATCTTGAACTCATCTTATATGAATCTCTTACTTGTTCAACGTAATCTCTTAATTCTTCTAATTTTTCTTCTACTTTTTTTGATAATTCATTTCTTTGAGTGTTTTCTTTTTTAGCTTCTTCAGATATTTTATTTATTTCTTCTTGTAATTTGTCTAATTCTTTTAATTTTAATTCTCTAATTTTACCAATATAATTATTTTGTTCTTCTCTAGACAATTCTTTTAATTTTCTAACTTCTTGAATAGCTTTCAATTTTTTCCATGTAACTTTGGGAGCTTGATCTGGTTCATTCCAAATATCCTGAGCATAAGCTACTGCACCATTAGAAAAATCAGCACCATAGATGTTTGATACGCCAAGTATAGTAAATGCACCTACTACAACGGATACTACTCCTATGGATAATTTTCTTATAGAATATCTTAATATTCTATTTTGATTATTTTTTCCTTTCATATTTTCTCCTCCTCAATATTTTCTGCAATTCAAATGTATATAATCTTTACGTGTTTAATTATTATATACAACTGTATAATTATTATATATACCAAACAGAATAATTTTTCAATACTATTGAGTTTTTATGTATGTAAAAATCTAATTTTATTAATAATTTTTAATAAATGAAAAATAATCAATTTTTTTACTTATTTTGCTTGAGTTTATTTTTATGAAATAGTATATATTTTTCTATTTAATAACATATATTTTTAATTAAGTTTATAATGCACATTAAATCCTCACAATTGATTTATATAATACAATGCATTATAATATTTATAATGATACAAGGAGGATTAATGAAAAAGATAATTTTAAGTGCTGATTCGACATGTGATTTATCGTCTGATTTGTTAGAAAAATATAAGATTCATACATTGCCATTATACATTAATTTGGATGATAAAGAATATAAAGATATGATAAATATCACACCTGATTTTATATATGATTATTATGACAAAAACAAAATTTTACCTAAAACTGCTGCTCCAAGCATTGGTGACTATCTAGGTCACTTTGAACAATGGAATAATGGAGACTATGATATTATTCACGTAAGCATAGGCTCAGGTATATCAGCTTCATATCAAAACGCAACTTTAGCAGCAAATGAGTTGGATAATGTATATGTAATTGATTCAAAGTCTCTTTCAACCGGTTCCGGTGCTTTATTGGTTGAGGCATATGAAATGATTAATGAAGGAAAGTCGACCGATGAAATAGTTGAAAGATTGAAGGAATTGAGAGAAAAATTAGATGTAAGTTTTATTATTGATTCTCTAACATATTTAAGAGAAGGCGGTAGATTAACTGCTTTACAAGCTTTCGGTGCTAACTTACTAAATATTAAGCCAAGCATATTTGTTTCATCACAAAAAAATGGACAAATGGATGTGGGAAATAAATACAGAGGAAATATAAATAAGGTATTTATAAAATTTTTCAAGGACAAACTCGAAGATAATGATGAAATTGATTTAAGACGCATATATCTTACACATTCCGGAGCAGATGAAGCCGATATCGAATTAGCTAAAAATACTATTTCATCTCTTAAAAATTTTGAAGAAATAATTGTAAACAAAGCAAGTTGTACAATATCTTCACATTGTGGTAGAAATACCTTTGGAATAATTTTCTTAAAGAAATAGATTGCCGAGCTATTGACATTAATAATATAAGTAAGATGAAGAGCTGTGAAGGTTCTGACAGGTAAGTAAAATAAAATACTAACAGATAAAAGCAAAGAGAGAGAAAATTAAATTTCTCTCTCTTTTTGTAAAATCTTAAAGTTCAATTGAGTAAAAAATAATAGGTATTTATTTATTATCTCATTTTTTAAAATCTTATTTTTTGCGATACCAACTATACCGATTTATATCATATAATCTTGATAAACCCTCTATTATTGTTAATTATAATATAAAAAGAACTGCTACAAAATATTTCGCAACAGCTCCTTCAATATATATTTACTATCTCTCAAAAACTACATTTCCATCTTTGAATTCTTTTATCATTGCTTGACTATAAACTTCATACCCCTTTTCTCTATATAGTCTACCACCTTCTTGAAATGATTTTTCTATAGCTATTCCAATTCCCTCAATCTTTGCTCCTGATTGATTACATAAATCTATTAATCCACCTAATGCTTTTCCGTTTGCCAAAAAGTCATCTATTATCAAAACATTGTCATCTTGTGTCAAATATTTTTTTTCAACTCTTATCTCATATTCTCTATCTTTTGTAAATGAGTAAACTGTACTTTTCCAAGCGTCATCAACTAATGTTTTTGAAGCTATTTTTTTAGCAAATACCATTGGTACCTTGAAAAAGAATGCTGTTGTAAGTGCTATTCCTATTCCTGAAACCTCAAGAGTCAAAACTTTTGTAATTTTTTTATCTTTAAACTTTTCGTAAAAATCTTTTCCCATCTTCATAAATAAATTTGGATCTACTTGATGATTTAAAAAACTATCAACTTTTAAGATATTTCCTGATAAAACTCTTCCGTGTTTTACAATCATTTCTTCTAACAATTTCATTATTATGCCTTCTTTCTGTCCTTTAATATAATATTTAATATAAGTGCGACAAGTGTACCTGTTGAAATACCTGACGATAAAATCATTTTCAACGCTTCAGGTAGTCCATTTAGAATTTCCGGTTTTACTGTTACGCCGATTCCCAGTGCGAATGCTACTGAAATTATAAGCAGTTCTCTATCACCAAGTTTTATCGCAGATAATGTCTTTACCCCTTGGGCTGCGACAAGGCCAAACATTATTATACCTACTCCTCCTAAAACAGGCTGTGGCATTACTGAAATTAATGCACTTAATTTTGGAAATACACCTAATAATGTTAATATGACACCTGCAATAATCATAACATATCTACTTGCAACTTTTGTCAACGTGATTAATCCGACATTTTGCGAAAATGACGTATTTGGACCTGCTCCAAACAATCCTGAAATCATTGAACCTATACCATCTGCTAAAACCCCATTTGCAACCCTGTCACTTGAAAGTTTTACTTTTGAAGCTTCCCCTATTGCCATCATAATACCTGTGGTTCCAATCGTCGAAACAACAAATGCCGGCACAAATGATAATGTTGATGATAAGTCAAATTTTATTCCGTTTCCTAAAATATTTGGAATTGCTACCCATGATGCATCTGCAACCGGCTTTAGGTCTACCATACCTAATGGTAGGCAAATCAAATAACCAAATACCATTCCTATAAACACTGCTGCCGATGACCAAATTCCTTTTCCATAGTGATTTAAGAATATTGTAAATAGCATAATTACAAATGCTACTCCCAGATTTTGTAATGAACCATAATTTGAAGCTCCCACTCCACCTGCTGCCCAATCAACACTAACCGGCAATAATGTTATACCGATAAGCGATACAACTGTCCCGGTAATCAATGGTGGGAAAAATTTGATAATTTTCTTTATAAATCTACTTAAAATAATTTCAACAAATGAACCTGTAATTGTAGCTCCTATAATTCCCGCTATGCCAAATTTAGCTCCAACACTTATAGACGGATTTACAAATGTAAAGTCTGTACCCATCATGCCCGGCACTCTTGACCCAATTTTCCATACACCTTTTGATTGCAAAATAGTCGTCAATCCTGATGCAAATATTGTCGCTGATACCATAACCGAAGTTGTAGCAACATCAAATTTTAATGCTGAACAAACAACTAATGGCACAGCAATTATCCCCGCAAAAGCTGCTAAAATATGTTGCAATGCAAGTATAATACTTACTCCCACAGGTGGCTTAGAATCGATAGAATAAATCAACTCATCTTCATTCTTACTATTAAATTGTTCTTTCATATAATTCCTCCAAAAAATATTTAAAAACAAAAAAGACTTTCTCACGTTTTGAGTTAGAAAATCTTTAAAATGTCAATCCTAACCCATAGACTATAATTTTTGGTTATAGGTAGATACGCCCCACCATATTAAGGGCTTATATGAGTTTAATATTCTTTTTTGTAATTATTTCTAATATGATAACATAGTAACTTTATCATTTCAATATTTTTAACTACTTTTTATAAATTTAATTCTTGAACTGTCAAACATATGTGACAAGAAAGCAATCCAACAATATCTTAAAAAGGTCAAAATCGAAACCCACAAACAATGCACATTTATATAACAGAGCACAACACAATTTTAATATTATAGCTCTTTTTATCAATTTATTACATCTTTATTTTGGATTATAGTATGTTTAAGATAAAAATGTATTATTTACAACCGTTTCAAATTTAATAATTTAGTTACAAGAATCGACGAATAAAACCCAACTGACAAATTACAAATTACAAAAGAACATTTGAAAAATACTATTTAATGATTTTAGATGAACTAGGATATACCTCATTTGATAAAGTTGGTTATGAAATACTATTTAATTTACTATCATCAAGAAATAATAAATGCTAAATAATGTTAACAACTAATTTAACATTGTAATTAACAACTAATTTAACATTGTAAAGATGGGAGGAAGTATTTAAGGTTCCTATGCTTACAAGTGCAATAATTGATAGATTAGCCTATAGATCACATATTATGGATATGTCCGCAATTTCATGTATTTCAAATATTTTTGCAATTTACAGGTAATGCCATCCTCACAATTTCATGTATCTCATATATTTTTGCAATTTACAGGTAATGTGAGATCGGCTGCCCTTGACAATTCATGTACTGCGATTATTTTTCAATATTACAGGTAATGACACCCTCACAATTTCATGTATCTCATATATTTTTGCAATTTACAGGTAATGTGAGATCGGCTGCCCTCTGCAATTCATGTACTGCTATTATTTTTCAATATTACAGGTAATGCCTGTCCCATAAATTCATGTATCTCATATATTTTTAAAATTTACAGGTAATCTGATATCGGCTGCCCTTGACAATTCATGTACTGCGATTATTTTTTAATATTACAGGTAATGACACCCTCACAATTTCATGTATCTCATATATTTTTGCAATTTACAGGTAATCTGAGCTCGGCAACACTCGGCAATTCATGTACTGCGATTATTTTTTAATATTACAGGTAATGACACCCCCACAATTTCATGTATCTCATATATTTTTACAATTTACAGGTAATCTGAGCCCGGCAACCCTCACAATTTCATCTATCTCATATATTTTTGCAATTTACAGGTAATCTGAGCTCGGTAACACCCCCCACACACAATTTCATGTATCTCAAAGCTTCTCATTATTCGTTTATTTCGACGTTCCTTAGATATAGGAAAAAGGCTCCGCACAATATGTACAATAAACCGAAGATTATATATTCATACTCTAAAAATTCGGTTATATAGTATCCTAAAAATCCTCCGAGTATAAATGCACATATGGATTTTATATAAAATAGCATATATCTTAATTGTCTTTTATTTCCTTTTATATATTGACCAAAAGAAAATCCGGCGTCAGTTATATATCCTGTAATATGACTTGTCCTTACAGTTACACCTTTATAACTAATAAATAAGCCATTTTGTAATCCCATCCAAAATGTTATCAGGTACAATGCTCTAAATCCTATATTGATATATTGTAAAAAAATCAATACTATTCCTCCTGAAATGAGAATCCATGCATATCTCTTCTTTGGAAGTTTTATTTTTCTATGAAAAATAATGCCTGAAATAGTTGCTCCTAAAAAAAAGAATACTATCAAGACAATAAATCTATAAACGGGGATGTTTCCCTGAAAGTTACTAAGTGCAATCCAGCTGCCATTTCCTGTGTGATGTGTAACTGTTGCACCAAAAGTCTTTATAGCATATACATTCATAATTCCTGAAAGTAATGTAATCCAATATATCCAAAGTTTGAATTTTGTATGTGATTTACTGATTATTTCTCTTTCTAAAGTTGTTTGTTCTTTTTTCATAAATACTCCAAATAAAAAAGTTAGATTATAGAACCTAACTCTATTTATTTTATTAAATTAATTAATCTTTGTAAACTACATCTTTGTTATTTAACCATGCGTACCCGAATCCTAAGATTAATCCTCCTCCAACAAGATTTCCTAGAAATGCAAATGTCCACTGCCTAATTACATTTACAATGTTTAATCCTATTACATTTTTACCATATTGTGAAAAACCTACTAGTGAGAATGATCCAAAGTTTGCAATTACGTGGTCTAATCCTAGATATACAAACATAAATATTGCTGATAAAATAATGCCTACTTTTGCATTTTCATCTTTTACAAGCATGAATGCAATAATTGCAATATTTACAAATACATTTGCCAATATACCGCCACTCATAATTTCCGAACTACTATGTGCTAGTTTACACTCAACGATTTTAACAAGCATACTTGTATCTTTTAGCGAATGTAAAACAGATGTGTTGCTTACCAATATCCCAATCGCAGCTGCTCCAACTAAATTAAAAAATGTGCAAACTAGTAAAATCTTTACCGCCTTACTAAATTTTATTTTTCTCAAATATGTACCTGCTGTTAAATACATCATGTTTGATGTCGCTAATTCTGCATTTAAAAATAATATGTAAATAAGTCCCCAAGAAAATAAAAATGCATACATAAATTTTCCAAGGTTTGGGTGAATTGTATTTAAATAATCAGCTGCAACTACGCCGGCTAGAGTTGTCATAGCAAGAGCAGCTCCTGCAAATATAGATCTTAAAGCGTATCTTGCAATACTTTTTTCAATCAAATCAATTTTTTTATTGCAGTTATAGGTAATTTTTTCTATAAATAATGACTCTTTCATTTAATCTCCTATACTATATAATAGCTAAAACATAATTTTTTTAATAATAGATAAAATCTACATTTTATATTATGTGCATTAAAAAGGGACTAAAAACTATATTTTTAATCCCTCAATATGTTTTATAATCTAATAATTTCTACTCTACCCATACACCGTCAGCATTTACATACCAACCATTAATTGTTGTTGATTTAGCCATTTTACCGTCTGATAATAAGTAGTACCAGTTATTATCTGTATGTTTTACCCATCTATTTTTTGCCATCTTTCCATTTTCTAATAGATAGTACCAGTTTCCATCTTTGTACTCTACCCATTTATTTACAGCCATATCGCCATCTTCATTTAAATAGTACCATGATGAATAGTCTTCATCATATAACCAATCTGATTTTGCCATCTTTCCATTTCCTAATAGGTAATACCATTTGTTATTTTTGTATTTTACCCATTTATTTGCAGCCATATCGCCTTTTTCATTTAAATAGTACCATGATGAATATTCTTCGTCGTATAACCAATATGATTTTGCCATTTTACCATTTCCTAATAGATAATACCAATCATTATTTTTGTATTTTACCCATTTATTTACAGCCATATCGCCATCTTCATTTAAATAGTACCATGATGAATATTCTTCGTCATATATCCAATCTGATTTTACTAGTTCACCCTTATCATTTGTAAAATACCATTTATTATCAGCTTTCTTTTCCCAACCTTTTTTAATTTTAGGTTTTGCTTGTTCTTGTTGTTTTTTTCTTTCTTCTTCTTTTTGAAGTCTTTTTATTTCTGCTTCTTTTTCTTTTTTTCTTGATTCTTCTAATAGTTCTTTTCTCTTCTTTTCCCTTTTAGCTTTTTCTTCTGCTTTTTTCTCTTTTTTTCTTGATTCTTCTAATAACTCTTTTTTCTTCTTTTCTATTTCTGCTATTTTTTCTTTTCTTCTTGATTCTTCTAGTAATTCTTTTTTCTTCTTTTCTATTTCTGCTATTTTTTCTTTTTTTCTAGTTTTTTCTAATAACTCTTTCAATTTGTTATGATCTTTTCTTTTTGGTTTCTCTAATTTTTTATTAGTTTCTTCTTTTTTAGGCTCTTCCTTCTTTACTTCTTGTTTTGTTTCTTCCCCAGCAAATGAAACACTTTGTGCTCCAACAGCCCCAAAGAAAATTGAAAATGCTAAAATTCCTGAGCACAATCCTGCACTTAATTTTCTCATACCATATTTAGGCTTTTTTTCGATATTATTTCTTTTAAACATATCTAATCCTCCAAAAATATTAATTTATATCTAAACATACAATGCTTATATGCTTACTTACTAAGTATACTAAATATTTTTTTATTATGTCAAATATTATATTTATTTTAATCAAATTTTTATATAAAGGCCAACTAAAAATTACATATAGCAAAAAAAGGATAAACTTGATTGTCTATCCTTTTAATGTATTTAGTTTTTATCTATTTTTCCAAATACCATTAGCATCTACATACCAACCATTAATTGTTGTTGATTTGGCCATTTTACCATCTCCTAATAAATAGTACCAGTTATTATCTGTATGTTGTATCCATTTATCTTTAGCCATATCTCCGCCATTGTTGAAGTAATACCATGATACATATTTTTTGTCATATACCCACTCTGATTTTGCCATCTTTCCATTTTCCAATAGGTAATACCAGCTATTTGTGTGTTTTACCCATTCTGAAACTGCCATTTTACCATTACCTAATAGATAATACCAATTGTTGTCAGTATGTTTTACCCATTTTGAAACTGCCATCTTTCCATTTTCCAATAGATAATACCAGCTACCATCTGAATATTGCACCCATTTATTACTTGTCATTTCGCCGTATTCATTTAAGTAATACCATGATGAATATCCTTCGTCGTATATCCAAGAAGATCTAACAAATTTTACACCGTCATTTGTGTAATACCATTTTTCAGATACTTTGTTCCAACCTTTTTTATATTTTTGATTTTGGTTATTTCTTCTATCTCTAGCTGTTTCGTCTTCTCTTCTTTCTCTTTCTTTTCTTCTTCTTATTTCTTCTTCTGTTTCTTCTTCAATATCTTCTCTCTTTGGTTCTTCTTTCTTAGGTGAATCTTTTTTAGGAGTTTCTGTTTTTGGTTTTTCTTCTTTAGGAGTTTCTGTTTTTGGTTTTTCTTCTTTAGGAGTTTCTGCTTTTGGTTTTTCTTCTTTCTTTTCACTTTCTACCGGTTTATTAAAATCAGATTTATTAAATGTAGCTACTACATATTCAGGTCCGGTTATTTTAATTGATGAAATATTTTTAATTTTATCAATTCCGGATAAACTTAATGTTTTTGTCTCAGGTTTATATTCTACATTGATAGCGTTTTGAGGTTCATTATTAAACTTTATAACTTCTTTTAGAGTTGTATCATATTTACCATTACGCTTTATTTTATTATCTTTTATTTCAAATTTATCGTTAGTTGCTCCCTTAAATTCTCCATTATTATCATTATAAGTAATATATACTTCAATTGTCCTTCCACTTAAATTTGTAACTTCTATAGCTTTATTGACAATTTTAGCATGAATTTTAAAAGATTCTAAATATTCCCTATGCTCTTTATCACTCCTAATTATAGCTCTCTCATAGGGTTTCTTCATCAATTCTCTTTCCATTAAGTTTTCTTTTAATTTTTCTCTAGGGATAGTAGTTAATTTTACATTTTGTGATTTATCTTTTCCATTTACTAAAGCAGCCTCTGAAATCCCAATAGAATTAAAAAATACACCTATAGCTAACATTCCTGAGCAAATTCCTAATCCTAAGCTTCTTATTCCGGATTTTGAATTTTTTCTATTTTTTCTTTCATTTATCATAGTATAACCTCTCAATTTTTAAAACAAATCTTTATAATTAAATTGTTATTATAAAATATCTGTGATTTTATTTTTCCCATATACCTTTTGAGTTAACATACCAACCGTTTATACGTGTAGATTTAGCCATTTTACCGTTTCCTAATAAATAGTACCAGTTATTATCTGTATGTTGTATCCATTTATTTGCAGCCATATCTCCACTATTGTTGAAATAGTACCATGATACATATTCTTTGTCATATACCCATTCTGATTTTGCCATTTTACCATTTCCTAATAAATAGTACCAACTATTATTTGTATGTTGTATCCATTTATTTGCAGCCATATCTCCGCCATTGTTGAAATAGTACCATGATGAATATGTCTTGTCATATACCCATTCTGATTTTGCCATTTTACCATTTCCTAATAAATAGTACCAATTATTATCTGTGTATTGTATCCACTCATTTGCTACCATATATCCATTACTATTTAGGTAATACCATGATTTATATTTTAAATCATATATCCACTTTGAAATGACCTTATTACCTTTTTCATCTCTGTAAGTCCATTTATTACCTATTTCTTCCCAACCTGTTTTAATTTCTTGTTTTGGTTGTTCTTTCTTTGGCTCTTCTTTCTTTGGTAAGTCCTTCTTTGGCTCTTCTTTCTTTGGTAAGTCCTTCTTTGGCTCTTCTTTCTTTGGTAAGTCCTTCTTTGGCTCTTCTTTCTTTGGTAAGTCCTTCTTTGGCTCTTCTTTCTTTGGTAAGTCCTTCTTTGGTTCTTCTTTCTTTGGTAAGTCCTTCTTTGGCTCTTCTTTCTTTGGCAAGTCCTTCTTTGGCTCTTCTTTCTTTGGTGTGTCTTTCTTTGGTTCTTCTTTCTTTGGTAAGTCCTTCTTTGGTTCTTCTTTCTTTGGTAAGTCCTTCTTTGGTTCTTCTTTTTTTGGTAAATCCTTCTTTGGTTCTTCTTTCTTTGGTAAGTCCTTCTTTGGTTCTTCTTTCTTTGGTAAGTCCTTCTTTGGCTCTTCTTTCTTTGGCTCTTCTTTCTTTGGCTCTTCTTTCTTTGGCTCTTCTTTCTTTGGCTCTTCTTTCTTTGGTAAGTCCTTCTTTGGTTCTTCTTTCTTTGGTAAGTCCTTCTTTGGCTCTTCTTTCTTTGGTAAGTCCTTCTTTGGCTCTTCTTTCTTTGGTAAGTCCTTCTTTGGTTCTTCTTTCTTTGGCTTTTCTTCTTTTGGATTTGTTGGTGCCGGTTCTTTTGGTGTCTTTGGTGATAATTCTATATTTTTAAATAATTTTGGATAAAAATTTTCAATAGCTCCACCTGGTAATAATAAAGTAATCTTTTCTAATCCCTTTGATTTATCAGTATTTAATACTAACGTTTTAAACTCTTTAGTATATTTTAATTTTATTTTATCATTTGTCTTTTTATTATATACAATTTCGGACATTTTAAAATTACCATTTCGCCCTACTATTTTTCCATCTTTTATTTCAATACTTCCTAAATTTGAAACATCTCCTCTTTCATTTTTATAGTCTATAATATATTCTACAATATGTCCTTCTTCTAAATTAGATACAACAATTACCTTACCGTAATTTTCAGCTTTAACTTTTGCATCTCCTAGAGAATTATTAGATATTGCACCCCCCGCTAACGAATCACTTGCATAAACTGTATTTTGAGAGTTTGATGTCCTTAAAACTTCCCCATTCATAAACAATCCGAAACCTAATACAACTGAGCATAATCCTAAACTCAATTTTCTCATACCGTATTTAGGTTTCTTTTCTATTTTATTTCCTTTAATCATAAAACAATCCTCCATATGATTATAAATTTTTATTTTTTATAAATTTACCATACCCTAGATATAGTAAAAACATAATAAAAAAATTAATTATTTTTTACAATTATTTTACAAAATATTTACATTTAATAAAATCCGCAAAATTGTTTATTTATCAAGTTTAACAAGTGTTTTTCTATCAAAATTATTCATTTGAATGAAACCGAAATTTAAGAGTATATATATTTATTATATTTTTAAGATTTTTGTATTATAATAATTATGGAGAAGATATATGAAATATAGCGAATTATTTACTTCACTAATGGGAACTAAGATACACATAAAAGTTTTACATGATAGTCCTGGTGAAATATTAAAAAAATGTAACAAATTATTAGGCGAATATAATAGAAGATACTCGATATACAACAATGACTCAGAACTGATGTATGTAAACTCAAATGCTCACATTCATCCTATAAAAGTTAATAATGATTTATTTGAGTTGATAAAATTAGGTAAAATGCATAGCGTAGACGAAAATAGTAATTTAAATGTTTGCATTGGTCCGATTGTAAAATTATGGAATATCGGATTTCATAACGCAAAAATTCCTTCAAATAAAGAATTATATGAGAAATTAAATATAATAAATCCTACTGACTTAATTTTAGATGAGGAAAACAAAACTATATTTTTCAACAAAAAGGGCATGGAAATTGATTTAGGGGCTGTAGCTAAGGGATATTTTGCCGATAAAATTTTAGAATATTTAAAATCAGAAAATGTATTATCTGCAATTATAAATCTTGGCGGTAACATTCTTACTCATGGATTTAATTTGGAAAGTCCTGATATAAACTGGAAAATCGGGTTACAGGATGCTCAGTTAACACGTGGAAATCATATTATGATGTTGGAAATAAATGATTTATCAATAGTTACATCAGGAATATATGAGAGAAAATTAATCATAAATGACAAATCTTATCATCATATATTTGATTCAAAAACAGGATACCCGATTGAAACGGATATGACTAGCCTTTCAATCATTTCAAAGAAATCTGTTGATTGTGAAATATGGTCTTCTAAACTTTTCGGAAAATCCTTTGATGAAATAGAAAAAATCTGTCTATCAGAAAAACACATAGAGGCAATAGCTCAATATAAAAATGGTGAGGTTAAATTTACCAAAGGCGTACATAAATACATTTTATGGAGGAAATAATGATTAAACTTGTAGGAATAGTTGGTACAAATAACCAAAATTCAACAAATAGAAAACTTTTAGAATATATACAAACTCAATTTTTTTATAAAGTTGATGTAGAATTAATTGAAATTAAGGATGTGCCCCTAATTGGCACCATAAAGGGAGATGAAATCCCCGAAATAGTTATGAATATTTCAAATAAAATTGAAAAATCTGATGGCGTAATCATTGCAACACCGGAATACGACCATTCTCCAACTGCATCTTTACTAAACCTATTGTCATGGCTATCGTATAAAATTCATCCTTTATATAAAAAGCCTGTAATGATAGTCGGCGCTTCTTATGGTGCTTTGGGTTCGTCAAGAGCTCAATATATGCTAAGACAAATATTAAAGTCTCCGGAACTTGAAGCTAATGTTTTAAGTTCTGAATATCTTTTGCCTTATTCAAAAAAGGCATTTGACGAAATGGGAGATCTAAGAGGTAGAGATAAAATTCGAGAAATGGAAAATATTTTTGATGAATTTTTAGCATTTGTGGATTTTGTAAATAAGTCGAATGCTGAAAATTTAATCAACATCCATGATTTTGATAATTTCAAATGGGATTCAATAAAGGAGGAAGAATAATGAAATTTGTAGGAATTGCCGGATCAATTTCCGATAAATCGTATAATAAAATGCTTTTAGATTATGCAAAATTCATCTTCAATGATGTAGTTGAAATTGAAATTTTAGATATAAATGACATTCCATTATTTAACCAAGATTTAAATCAAGACGATTACCCAAAAATCAAAGAATTATCAGATAAAATCGAATCATCTGACGGTGTAATCATTGTAACCCCAGAACATAACTACACAATACCCGCAGTATTAAAGAGCGTAATCGAGTGGTTTTCGTTCAATGTTCACCCATTAAAAAATAAACCGGTTATGATTTTAGGTGCATCTTATACAGAACAGGGAACTTCCAGAGCTCAACTACACCTAAGACAAATCCTTGATTCTCCGGGAGTTGATGCATTTGTAATGCCGGGAAATGAATTTCTATTATCAAATGTAAGAGAAAAATTTGATAAAGATGGCACACTTATCCACGAACAAACATCTGACTACTTAGAACACTGTCTTTTAAGATTTATGAAATACGCAGAACTAATTAAAAAATTAGATATAGACAACATTGAAAGCAAATTTACTCTAACACTAAAAGCCGGGGGATATGTAAACATAGATGATCCATATTCAGATGGTACAGCCGGAGCTTCAGAATATTAAAATAAAAATAAAGAGATTTCACTTACGGCACTGGTCCTCGGAGCTTGAGCTGACCTCCATAAAATTGATTTTGATTTTTCAACTTTTTAAGGTCAGTTCAACTATCGCTCCTGTGGAGGTGCCTAAGTGGAACTCTTTATTTTTTTGCGAAAACCATTAGATTATGTTAGAATATAAACAAGGATAACGATATCCTGTAGAGATTAAAATGGGATTTTTTAATAAGGAGTAAGATATGAATAAACAATATGATTTAAAGAAGGATATAAAATTTGAAATAATATTTCTTATTACTTCAATAATTTTAACATTGGTAAATTTTAAGTATAAATCAGATTATAGAGATTTAACGCTAATATTTGCAGCCATTTTTGTGGGATTAAAAACAATTATTTATTTTCTAAATAACAAAGCTGAAAAAACTAAAAATACTAAATTGCTCAAATCAATAAAAAAATATAATAAAATTATAAACAGAGTTTTTAGTGTTTGTATGATATTTATTTTAATTGGTGTTATTGTCTCAATTTTTAATAATGTAAATATTAAAGATAAAAAAGATATATCGGCTATTGTAATATCAATAATAATTATTGCTTTAGCTATTATATCAGCTCTATTAGCTCGTAAAATTTTAATAAAATATATCTTCAAACAAGAAATACATACAGCGTCTGAAAAATACCCATTTTTCTTACTATTAAATATTATTATTGGATTTGTGATTTTTGTAATTTTAGGAATGTTAATTTTATTAGCATTACCATATTTAGGCATTAAAATTTTTCAATAATTAAAAATAAATGGATCCCACGCAGGCACCTCCGCAGGAGCTTTTGCTCCGAGGACTAGTGCAGCTAGTGGAATTCCTTTATTTCTTAAATTTATACACTTCATCAAACATTCTTAAATATTCTTCATCATTATTATGAGTAACTATTATTATGGTCTTATTAGTTTTCAATAATAATTTCGTCAATTCTATTTCACTATTTTTATCAATATTTGCAAAAAATTCATCTAAAATTATTATTGGCTTATAGGAATTTATCGCTCTAGCAATATTCACTCTATCTTTTTCTCCCATACTCAATCCATTTATATCTTTAGATTTTAAACTTTCAATGATTTGTAAACTTTCAAAATTAGGTTCATTATTCGGGTTTGAAATTTTAATATTTTCCAAAGCACTATCATTTAATACAAATAAATTTGATACATACATTAAAATTTCGTTTGTATTTATGGTATTTATATCAATTCCATCTATAAAAATTTGATTGTCACTATTATTAAGTTTTTTAGATAATAGCTTCATTACAGTAGATTTTCCACTACCATTTTCACCGATAATTGCATATTTTTTTCCTTTTGAAAATGTCATATTAATACCATTCATACTAAAATCATTGATTGAATAGCTTAAATTTCTCAATTCTATTTTTTCAAAATTGATAATTTTTTCTTTTAGTAAATCTTCATTCTTGTCTTCAAGATAAAAATCCAGTTTATCGATGATTTTTGAAGATGATTTTATGGTAATAATCAAATAAATCATATCTCTTATAGGAATTGCAACTAAATCAACAAATCCAATAAGTGCCATGAATGAGCCTATTTCCATCATTCCCATTGATACGATTACAATACCAAGTATGAATGTAACTATGTTGATAAAATAAAGCGAACCACCTGAAAAAATATTTGTAAATGAAATATATTTCACTAAATTATACACACTCATTTCATGTTCAACATTATATTTATCAAATTTTTTCACGAATTCTTCACTTGTGTTATAGTCAAAAATTTCCTTGCCTTCCATTAAATTTTCAAATATAGATACAAATTCAGCATTTTTATCACTTTCAGCCCTTCTCTTGTCTTTCATCTTTTCCCCAACGATTTTAGGAATGAAGAATGAAATTGCTGAGCTTATAATAATTGCAATTGTTAAAATCCAACTTAAATAAAACATGTACGCTATGTAAACTAAAAATGAAATAATACTAATATATAGGGAAATGTAGCAATAAATGTAATTTTCATAAATTGTTTCAGTATCTCTAATTATTGAATTTATAATATCTCCAGTAGTTTTTTGATTTAACTTTTTCGCATTCATTTTGGTAATGGATTCAAAAACTTTTCCTTTAATATATATGGAATACTTAGCTCCAAACCATCCAATGCTTATTTTCTTCTTGTATTCAAAAAGTAAGAATAATAATATTGAAAATATGTACAATGTCCCATATCCAAGCGCTGTTTGTAAATTCAAATTTTTATAATTATCAATTACTAATTTAGTGCAAATCGGGATTAAAGAAATAAACAATATACTCAAAAATGTGTACAAAACAATCTTAAATACTGATTTTTTATTATTCGATATGTAATTTTTTATATTCATATTTAATCCTTTTATTGTTATTTTTTCTTTATATATTTTATATTAAAGTTAATTAAAAATAAAGAGTTTCCACTTACGGCACTAGTCCTCGGAGCTTGAAATGACCTCCTTAAAGTTGATTTTGATTTTCAACTTTTCATGGTCAGTTCAACTGTCGCTCCTGCGGAGGTGCCTAAGTGGAACTCTTTATTTTTTATGTATAGGAGTATGAATTATCTCAATTAAAAGAAAATTCAAAAAGAGATAATAAAATTTTTGCTAAAAATGTCCGCAAAAATTCGATTTTAAAATAAGCGATAACAAAATTTCAATGTAAAATTATCTCAAAAATTACATTCATAAAATTGAGATAACAAAATTTGTCAAAATATTGAAAAATTTCATATTGAAAATAATCTCAAAATAGAAAATTTCTAAAATGCGATAAAAATCAAACCGAAAAAATTACTCACAAAATTAAAATATTAAAATAAGCGATAATTTTTCAATAAAAAATAGTACCCACAATAATTAAAAATAAAAAAATGAGATAAAAAAATAAAGCATCCCACGCAGGCACCTCCGCAGGAGCTTTTGCTCCGAGGACTAGTGCCTTCAGTGGGAATGCTTTATTTTACTTTATTTTATTTTTTTTATAACCACTTTCTCAATCCTATTTCCTTCAATCTCTTTTACAGTAAATCTAAAGTTTTCAAAAACGAATGAATCTCCGAAGTGTGGCATTTTGTCAAGAATTTCAACTACAAATCCGGCTATTGTATTTGAGTTATATTCTTCTGCATCAGAAATTTTTAAAAATTCAAAGATTTTATCAAGTGAACATCTGCCACTTACTTCGTAAATTTTATTTCTTTCTAATACTTTTATTTCTGATTCTATTTCATCGGATTCGTCCCAAATTTCTCCAACTAATTCTTCAAGGATGTCTTCCATTGTTACAATACCTTCAAGGCCGCCATGTTCGTCTATGATTGCCGCCATGTGTTTCTTTTCCTTTTGCATCAATTTTAATAATTCGGATAGTTTAAGCATACCCGGAATGTATAGAATATCTGAAATTATGGAATTTATTGTTAAATCCGGTTCTCCTTTTTGTTTTCTTCTTAAATATTTGTGAAAATCTCTTTCTAAAATAATACCTAGGACTTTGTCTACTGTTTCTTCATATACAATAAGTCTAGAGTACGAATATTCATCAAATATTTTTTCTATTTCTTCATCTGTGTCATTTATCTCCACGCCAATAATGTCAACTCTGGGAATTAATATACTTGAAACGCTAACATCATCAAATTCAACAGCAGCTTTTACAAGTACGTGTTCATCATCTTCAATGCTTCCTCCAACTTTCGCCTCATCAATATATGTCAAAAGCTCTTCTTCACTTATTGAATGATCAATATTAACTTTTACAAATTTTCTAATTAATTTTTGCCATTGAGATAATGTCCATATTACGGGTTTTAAAATAATCATCATAAAAGAAAGTGGTTTTGTAAATTTTATAGCCAAACTTTCCGGCATGATTTTTGCTATTAACTTCGGTGTAATTTCTCCTAAAATCAATAGCAAAATTGTAGTTGCTACAGTTGAAACTAATGCTCCATAAACAGGAAATATCTTTACAAAAAATAGTGTTGCAATTGCAGAACTGCCTATATTTACAATATTATTCCCTATTAATATCGCTGAAAGTAGGTCATCATATTTTTTATTAATTTCTAATGTTTTCTTTACCTTTTTATCCCCATCTTTTAATCTAGTTTTTAATTTTGCAACCCTCAAAGATGTAAATGCTGTCTCTGAAGCTGAAAAAAATGCTGATAGTATAATACAAATAAAAAACAATATCACACTATATATCTGCTCAGAATCCATTGATTCATATTCCTCCCTATTTTATTAATCTTGTACAGTATATCATAATTATTTAAATAATTTTTTAAATTTATTTGTAGCTTCTATTAGTTCATGTGTGTTTTCTTCTTCTATTGAACTGTGACCGGCTATTGTAAATATCAATTCAGAATTATTAAGCTTTTTATCTAATAGATATGCCCCTATCGGTCTACAATCAACATCATATCTTCCATGCACAATTATGGTAGGAATGTTTTTAATACGGTCTACATTATCTAAAATATAATTTTCCGGCATGAAAAAATCATGATAGAAATAGTGACATTCCATAATTGCTATTGCTAAATCATAGTCTGAAATTTCTTCAGATAATTCTCTAGGATATAATGATACAATCGAACCTTCAAAATCCGCAAATTGTTTTGCATATTTTTTTTGAATTTCTTTATCATCAGATGTCAATTTTTCATAGTAAGAATTAATTAAATTTTCTTTCTGTTTTTCTGTGAAATTAGCTGTAAATTTTTCAAATAAATCCGGAAAAAATGAATCACTCCCCTTTTGATACAACCAATCAGAATCTTCTTTTCTCCCTAAAAATACTCCTCTAAGAATTATACCCAAAACTCTATCAGGATGATTTATAGCATAATAAAGCGAAAGGGTTGTCCCCCATGAACCGCCAAATAAAACCCATTTGTCTATTTTTAAATGCTCTCTGATTTTTTCCATATCATCACTTAAATATTTTGTAGTATTATCTTTAAGTTCTAAAAATGGTTTGCTTTTGCCACACCCTCTTTGATCAATAGTAATAATTCTATAAAACTCAGGATCAAAAAATCTATTTCCTAAAGTGCCACATCCGCCTCCCGGTCCGCCGTGTACATAAACTATCGGCTTACCATCTTTGTTTCCACTTTCAGAATAATAAATTTCGTGAATATCATCTACTTTCAAATACCCTTCATTATATGGTTCTAACTTATTAAATAATTTATACATTTTCACTCCTAAAATCTTTAATAAATATATTATAATCCTTTTTCATAGGTATAATCAACATCTCGCATAATATCATATATTTTTTTTATAAATGATTTTTACCTAGTAGAAAAATATGTTAAAATACTTATTAAGATTTAGTTAGATACAAGGAGTAATTATGAATTTAGCAGATAAAAATTTTATTAATTTATGTAAGGATATTTTAGCAAATGGCTACTCAACCGAAGGTGAAAAGGTAAGACCAAAATACGCAGATGGCACTCCATCTCATACAATTTTTACAACACAAGTTTTTGAAAAATATGATTTATCAAAAAATGAATTCCCTATTTTGACGATTAGACAAATTCCTTGGAAATCGGGGATTAAAGAAATTTTATGGATTTATCAAGATCAAAGCAATGATTTAAGCATTCTTAAAGAAAAATACAATATTCATTGGTGGGATGAATGGAATATTGGAGATGGGACAATTGGTCAAAGATATGGTGCAACAGTTAAAAGATATAATTTAATAAATAATCTATTAAATGGACTTAAAGAAAATCCTTATGGAAGAAGGCATATCATAAATCTTTACCAAGAAAATGACTTAAATGAAACTAAGGGCTTGCATCCTTGTGCAATGGAAACTCAATGGAGTGTAAGGGGAAAATACCTTGATTTAACTTTAATTCAACGTTCTTCTGACCTTCCGGTTGCAAATTCAATTAATAAAATTCAATATGTTGCCTTACAAATGATGATTGCAAGACACGTTGGTCTAGAGCCTGGGATGTTTTGCCATTATGTTAATAATGCTCACATTTATGATAGACATTTTGAACAGGTTAATGAGTTAATCTCAAGACCGGGTCAAGAAGACAGTGAAAATATCAGATTAGTATTAAATCCGGAAAAAAATGATTTTTACAGCTTCACAATTGAAGATTTTAAGCTTGAAAATTATAATCCAAATAAACCAAATCTAAAATTTGAAATGGCTATTTAAGGAGTTAAAATGTTAAAAAATATCTATATGATGGTTGCAATAACTAAAAATACCCACGCAATCGGAAAAGATGGTGATATGATTTATCACCTAAAGGAAGATTTAAAATATTTCAAACAAACAACTTCAAATAATGTAATTGTATGCGGGAGAAAAACTTATTTTTCCTTTCAAAAAAGACCTCTTCCAAACCGTAAAAACATTGTGCTTACACGTTCACATGATACTTACGAAGGAGCCATTTCCATGCATTCAAAAGAGGAAGTTTTAGAATATGCAAGAAATAACCCAGATGAGAAAATTTTTATAGTTGGTGGGGATAATATATATAAACAATTTATTGATGATGCTTATAAGCTATATATTACAGAAATTGAAGAGCCTATAAATATCGAGGCAGATAGCTTTTTCCCTAAATTTGATAAAAAAGAATGGAAATTAGAAAGCATTTCTGAAGAAATCGAATCTGATAATTCTCCAAATTATAGGTTTGCGGTTTATAGTAGAAAATAGGAAAATATTTTGAATTTTATTAGGAGCTTGAAAAAAGAGAATTAGAAATTTTACTCTCTAATTCTCTAAATATGTTAATTTAATTCTTCACCAACACTACTTGTGCCCTATGGGTATTTGACAAATAACCGTTTTTATTCTCTCTTTAAGTATGTATTTAACAATGAAATCAAAAATTATTTTCTTACTTAACAATCTAATTATATATTTTTTACATGTAAAAATCTTTTTCATTAAGTTCATAATACCTTTTTTTATTATCTTTTAAGTATTTTGTATTATCAAAAGGAACTTCGTATGAGTGTTCTTTTTGTAAATAATTAAAACTTATAATTGCTTTATTACCTTTATCATCTGATTTAAAATTTTTAATATCACACCATGAATGATAATTAAATTTAGATTTCATTGATGTGCTAATTTCTTTAATATAAATTCCATCAACATTAAAATATAAAATAAAAGTTCTACTAGAACTATAAATTCCCCACAAATTACTTATGAACATTTTTAGTAAAGATTTTGATGTTGAATTATATTTTGAAACTATTAAATAGTCTCTATCTGTACTAAAATCATTTTTTACAGCTGTTCTTAATTCTTCATTTTTATTAAATAATATTCCCATTTTTTCTCCTGTTAAATATCACAACATTAATTAATTTGATTTTAATAATTATTTATCCCCAAAATGTACATTTTACTCCTGAGTAAGCTAAACTTGCAATCAATGTACCAATATTAGCTTTTATACCGAATCTTAACATTTGTTTTCCAATTAGTTCTGCTACTTTTCCCCATGCTTTGCATTGAATGTAAGCCGCAACATCGCCACTTTCTAATAATTGATAAAAGTCCATTCCAGGAATCATTCCTACTAATTCACCTTTCATACAGTCAATAAAACCAGATTTTACCGCATATCTTTCAGTATAAATATCAGAATCAATAGCGAATAATTTATTAATTTTTTTGACATATAATCTACTTTTTATATTTATATTTTTTTGATAACGTCATCTTAGTTAAAATTATAACGATTAATCTCTTATTTTGCAAGTTAAAAAATTCATTCTTTTCCTTTAAGATATTCTATAATTAAATAGTGTTGGTGTATATATAAGTCAAGCTTATAACATTTTTTTGATTTATTATATATATTATGATAATATAAACATGTAAACATTTTCTTATTTTAAAAATCATGATTGTTATTACTAATAATTCATAAAAGGAGGTTGCAAAATGAAAAAAGAAAATAATTTATCATTTTATATTAAAATACTTTTATTCATCTTATTACCAATATTTACCATTGGTATTTCTATGTATATAATTGAATTTTTAAATTTATACGATTGGCAAGAAAAAAGACTTTTGTTTATAGTGTTTATTACATATATAAATTTAACGATAGGATTAGGTTTTGTAGTTGTGCGAGACTTAATTAAATATAAAAATAAATGTAATTTATAATTTAATTTTAATTTATTTCAACTGATAAAACCTGCTGCAACACACCCCTTTTGAATTGTTTTGCAGCAGGTTTACATTTCTAATATAGAATTTTTAATGAAGCTAAATTTTTAAAACCCCTTAATCCACTTTTCAAATTCATCAACATACAAGTCATCTGAAAACCCATGTTTTTCATTTGGTACAAATATTCTTGTAACACTTGTTTTATTTTCTTTAGCCACTCGAATATAGTCTTCAACACTATCTTGATTAATTATTTCATCCTTATTTGTGTAGGCTAAAAATTGTGGTATATTAGATGATGAAAAATGATTTTTTATATCTAATTTGTTTAATAAATTTTCTCTTTTCGATTCATCCATCAACTCATCGTATTTAACCACAGATGTCAACATCGGCATATTATATTCAAAACTTAATGCCGGATAAATAAATGATGCTGATAAAACTTTATCTGAAATCTCATCTATTTCATCTAAATCATATTCATCTGAAAAATGGTTTTGCCCCATATATTGATTTATAAAGCTTGAAGCGATATATCCTCCCGATGAAAATCCAATTAAAGATATTTTATCCGGATTAATATTAAATCTTTTCGCATTATATCTAATATATCTAATCGCTCTTTGTAAATCAAGCATAGGTATTGGAAATTTATAGGGATTTGAACGATAGTGTAATACAAAAACATTTATCCCCCTACTGTTTAACCTTTCTGCGATATTTTTACCTCCACTGGGACTTCCATCTATCGTTTTATATGCAAATCCACCACCGCAAATTGAAATCACGGTGTGTTCAGCCTTTTCCACTAAATATGGAATTATATATGGAATATCATTATAGTTTTGCGACTCGTATCCACCCTTAATTTCATGCATATATGTGAATGTATCCGCCAACCTACTTATATCTTCAAATTGTTCATTTACTATTTCCCTTGCATATCCAACAGTTACATCAAATCTGTTTGCATCAAAATCAATATTCATATCATCTAATTTACTTTTTGTTGAATATCCATACGGATTTACCCATATATCAATTTTATTTTCGTAATTGTGTACTCTTACACTATTTAACGCCATCAATACTCCTAGTAATTAAATTATACTTGAAACAGTATAATAAGTTTTATTTTTTATTAAATGTATCTATAAAAAAAGACCAGATTACTGGTCTTTTTTCTATTTTTCTAATCTTTTTGTCCATGGTTTGCATGTCTCTTTAAGAACTTCATTTAATGAAACAATATTTTCTTTACCTTCTGCTCTTAACCATTCTAAACATTGTCCTTCGCCTTTTTCTAATTCAGCAACTCCACCTTTCCATGTAGCTCTTCCACATAATACTCCGTGGAATTCTGCTCCAGCATTTTTTGCAAATTTCAATGTTTCTTGAAATAGCTCCGCACTAACTCCTGCACTCAAGAAAATGTATGGTAAATCTGTTGCTTCTGATTGTTCTTTGAAAAATCTTGCTGCTTCTTCTTTTGTGTAAACAGCTTCTTCACCAAAGCCTTCAACAAATTTCATATTTACAGGAACTTCCAATTTCAAAACATCTACCCCATATCTTTCATCAGAGAATATTTTAATCGCTTCATTTACTTTTCTTGGTTTTAATTTTGCAAATTCCTTTGAATTACCATCTTTGTATTCATTATCATATGTGATAATTTCTAAAAAGAATGGCATATCTAATGCTTTACATTCAGCACCGATTCTTTCAATTTGTGCTTTTTTAGGGTCATTGTTTTCATCTGTATCATCAACATTATAATATAAAAGTATCTTTACAGCATCTGCTCCTAATTCTGCAATTCTTCTAACAGAAAGATTTGGTGTCAATTCTAGTTGTCTATTATCATCTCTATAACCTGTAATTTCATAAGCCATTAAAAGTCCAGCATTTTCATCTATGTCTTTAATAGCTTCCACTCCATAAATAGGATCCAAAAGTATTGATGATGAATATTTTGTCAATTCCTTTGCTACTAAACTTTTATATTTTTTAATAAATGAAGTTCTTTCTTCTACTGATAATGACGGAACCATTTTTTCCATAGCTCCCCTTTGATCTATCGCCAAAGCTGCAATTACCTTATCTTCATTTGATAATTTTAAAAGTCTTTCATATTTTTTTTCTGATATTTTCATATAACCTCCATATATTTATTATATATTTATATTTTATCTCTAAAAATTAATGTTTTCAATTATTATTGATAAATAGTTTCATATTGTCTTGATATGTTTAATAAATGATCTCTTATTCTCATTAAATATGTGTATAATTTATCGTACATTAATCCCGCTTCTGCGTTTGAAATTTCTGATTTTAATCTTTGAATAGAATTTTCTCTATTTCTATCTGCTAATTCTGAAATTTTAAATGAAAATTTAGAAATTTTTTTCATATCAAATTCATTATCTCTTAAACTTTCATAAACCACATCAAACATTTTTTCTAATTCTGATGTAATTTCAATAATTTCCATTTTAGCTTCATTTGAAAATTTAATTTGTTTACTATACATTGCGTTTTCCAAATTGCTGATATTATATGCATAATCTCCTAATCTTTCAATATTAGCACAACTCTTTAAGTAATATGAGAGATGTTTATATTGGTATTTATTCAAATCATTTGTCATAGATTTTACTGTTACTTTTGTAATTTCTCTGTTTAAGTAGTCAATAACTTCCTCATTAAATTCTATTGTAGCTGCTTTATCATCATCATGTTTCAATAAATTCTTTACTGAAAGTTGAAGATTGCTTTTTGCATAATCAAGCATTCTTAAAGATTCTTGTTTTATCCCCGCAATAGTAGGAATAGTATCATGATATGCCGCCGGATTTAAATACATAAGACTCAATCCAATATCTCTATGGTCTTTACCTTGAATTATTTTCTTTGATATTTCTACTAATACATTTGATAAAGGTAAAATCAATAAAGTTGTCACAATATTAAATGCAGTATGTAAAAACGCAATTTGCTGTGCTACATTTGTTGTCCAAGACTGTATCCAAGGTATTACAGGAAGCACTAATGCAAATATAGTAAAAATAATCGTGCCGAAAACATTAAACAAAACATGAGATACTGCTACTCTCTTAGCATTTTTGCTTGTGCCGAAACTTGATAATATGGATGTAATACATGTCCCGATATTAGTACCTAAAACTAAATAAAATGCTGATGAAAATTCAATAATCCCTGTTGATGCAAATGTTATTAAAATACCTGTTGTAGCTGATGAACTTTGTATAATTGCTGTAAATAATGCACCTTCCAGTATCCCAATCACAGGATTACTGGATTTTGCCAACAGGGATGTAAAAGCCACATTTTTCGCTAAAGGTTTAACTGCTTCCCCCATTATATTCATGCCCATAAATAAAGTACCAAATCCAAACAATATAGTACCTGCGTATTTATATTTCCTCTTCTTTACAAACAACATCATTGCCATACCAACAAAAGTAATAACAGGAGCTACTAATTTAATATCTAAAGTAAGTAAAAGACCAGTTACCGTAGTACCAATATTTGCCCCCATGATAATATGTATCGCCTGTGTTAGTGACAATATTTTCGAATTTACAAATCCTACAGTCATAACTGTTGTAGCAGATGAACTCTGTATAATCGCTGTAACGATAGCCCCTATAAGAACACCAACATATTTATTACTTGTTAGTTTTTCAAGTATATCTTGTAATTTATTGCCGGCAAGAAGCTCCAACCCTTTCCCCATCTCATGCATACCGAATAAGAACAGGGCAAACCCTCCTAAAAGCATAGATATTTGCTGCATATATCCTCCAATTTAATTTATTCAATAAAATTATAACATAATAATTATTATTTGTGAGATTTCTTTTAATATCTTATATTCATACTTATATTGATGTATTCGAAATTTAGTATGCAGTTTTTTTGATGTTTCAAATAAAAAGCTATTTAGAATAAATCTTAATTTCACTTACAATATATTGACAATTTAATCCCTTGTGAGTAAGGTTAGAACTTCACTTTCAATAGTATTTACAAATTGGTCTATACCTGTAACTTCCACTAATCTGAATCCGTATTCCTTAAGTAATTTTATATCTCTAGCTAATGTTGAGGGATTACATGATATATAGATTAGATTATTTATTTTGGATTCTCCAATTTTTTGAATTATATTTTGATCTAAGCCTTTTCTTGGCGGGTCAAATAGAGCAACCGTATTTTCTCCATTTAATTCGATATTGTCAATTGCTCTTTCTGCCGAAATATCCATCCATTCAATATTTTCAATATTATTCAGTTTTGCATTTTCTTTTGCATCTTTTACTGCATCTTTGTTAATTTCAACTGAAACGATTTTTTTAGCATATTTAGCAAGTATAATAGATGTTGTTGAAACTCCACTGTATAAGTCAATAATTACTGTAGGATTCAGTGATTTTATATATTCTTGTGATTGTAAATAAATTTTATATGACATATTTTTATTTACTTGAAAGAATGCTTTTGGAGATATATTAAATCTATAATCTCCCAATTGTTCTGTAATCTTCTTTTTACCAAATACATGAACTACATCTTTAATTTTATAATTATTTTTTTGGGAATTCATACTTACATAGAAACTTGTTAAAATATTTGAGGATTCTAATGCAATATAGAATTTTCTCAGATTATATTCTTTATTCAATACGAATATGCCCATCGTTTCACCTAAAGATGTTGAACGAATAATTACATTTTTCAATAATCCCTCTCCGGTTAATGAATCATATCCCTTTAAGTTGTGCTTAAATATTAAATCTTGTAATTTTTCTATAACATTACTAATTTCTATTGTAGTCATTACACAATTTTCAATATTAATAAGGTCGTAGCTATTTCTATTAAATGAAGATAATTTCCCATCTAACGAGACTTTTAACTCTATTTTATTTCTATAGCCATATCTTTTATCAGCTTCTATAAATTTAATATCAGTTAATGACTCTCCTGCAATTCTATTTATTGTGTTAATAATATTATTCTTTTTCAATTCTACTTGTTTTGAATATTCAATATCATACAAATCATAAACTCCACAAAGTTGATTTTTATTTATTTTTGTATTTTCTATGAATGGTGATTTTTCAATAGTTTTAATTTTTTTAGCAATAATAAATGACTTCTTTTCTTTTATTATCGAAGCTTCAATGGTTTCACCGTATTTAGCATTTTCTACAAAATATATCATTTTGTCTAATTTAGCGACACCTCTGCCACTATCGTCTATATCAATTATCTCTAATACTATATTTTCCATATATTATCCTTTAAATTTTATTCATTAATATAATATCATATTTAATTAATAAATGAAATTTAACTTAATCTTAAAAAAAATTAATCTTTAAATTAATTTTTTTAAAAAACTTTAAAAATAATATTAAATATGTTAACATAAAAATAAAAAGGATTAATCATGAAAGAAAATTTATCAAAATGTCCGATTTGCGATAATGAATTAATAATCACAAAATACAAATGTAAGCATTGCAATACTGAGATAACAGGAAACTTTACGCAAAACATTTTTTCAAAATTAAGCGACGAACAAAGAAACTTTATAGAAATATTTGTACTTAAACGAGGAAGTATAAAAGAAATAGAAAAGGAACTTGGTATATCTTATCCCACCGTAAGAAATAAATTAGATGATGTAATTTCTGCATTGGGACACAAAGTAGACACAAATACAAGCAAAATTGAAATATTAAATATGCTTGATAATGGAGAAATTACATCTGAAGAGGCAACAAAAATGTTATCAGAACTATAGGAGGAATACATGTCTGAAGAAAAAAAATTAATATTAAAAATGTTAAAGGAAAATAAAATTAGTGAAGATGAGGCATTAAAGCTTTTAGATGCTATAGGAAGTAATAAAAATACCGAAAAAAATAAAAAGGAAGATAACACGGAATTTTCAACAGGTAATTTTGTTTCTAAGATTATAAACGGGGTAGAAAAAGCAATAAATATTGCAAGTAAAAAAATTGAAAATATGGATTTTGAACTTATAAATTTTTCTTCTCAAAATTTTAATGCAAAAACAGTAAAAAACTATTCTTATGATATAGAAAATGATATAAATCTATTTATTAAAAATAAAAATGGTACAGTAGAAATTATCAATTCATATTCTGATAATTTAGAAATAAAAGCTAATATTTCTTACGATTCAAACATTTTAGATGAAAAATATGAATTTATTGAATCCAAAATAGAAAACAATGATTACTACTTCGGCCTAAGAAATGAATCATCTCAATCAAATTATTCAGTAAATTTTCAAGTTTATATCCCTGAAGATTACACAAATAGTATTAATGTAATCAATTCAAATGCAGGAATTAAAATAAATGAAATAAATACTAAAAATATTAACTTAAAAACAAGTAATGCCAAAATATATTTACAGGAAATAAATGCTGATGAAATAATTGCAACGACTTCAAACGCAACAATATCATTGGAGGAAATTGAGTCAGACACAATTGATGTAACTACTTCTAATGCGAGAATAAATATTTGTGAGTGTAGTGCAGATAAATTAGTCGCTACTACTTCTAATGCTAGAATTACTTTAGACGATATAAGTATAGCTGATCTAATCACAAAAACATCAAATGGTTCAATACAAATAAATGATTTAGATTGTGCTACAATTGATGCTAAATCATCAAATGGCTCAATTTCCATTTCAGATTTTTCGGATAATATAATAAAAATAAAGGCAAAAACCAGCAATGGCTCAATCAGAATTGAAGATATAAATTTAGAAAGATCAGTAAAAGCCATTATGAGCGGAAAGGATTCAAGTGGGCTATCATCTTTATTTACAAATATAAACAAAAATAACAATGAAATAGTTGCAACTACTGAATTATACAACGGTTCGGATAATAATACATTGGATATTGAGGCATTTACATCAAATTCTAAAGTTATAATCCAGTAATTTCAATAAGTAGAGCTGATAAATCAGCTCTATTTTTATTTTAAAATAAATATAAATCTATTACTTTTTTGTAATATTTAACAATAAATTACAAATTTATTACAAAAAACTTGACAAATTATTACGATAAATATATCATATTAAAAGGTTCCAACGGAGGTATTATGAACTTTTTTAAAAAGAATAAAAAAGCTATACTCAGTGCATTAACATTAGTAACTGTTATAGGATTAGGAGAAATATCTATTGCTTCCAAACCAAAAAACATAGAGTTAAACATTGATGGTAACAGAAAAACTATTACCACTTCTGCAAAGACTGTAGAAGCTGTTCTAAAGGAACAAAATATAGCTACAAAAAACACAGAAATTTTAAATGATTTAAAGTCAGTTATTAATCAAAAAACTGTTATAACTATAAATAATAAAAAATCTATTTTATTCAAAAACAAAGGAAAAGATTTAACAGTTTCAACATTTAAGAATAATGTGTCAGATTTTCTAAATGAATATGGTATTAAACCTGATAGTGATGATAATGTAATTCCAAAAGTTACTTCATCAATTAAAAATGGGGATACCGTAACATTTGATGAAGTAGAAGTATTAAATTACAATAAAAAAGAAAGCATTAAGCACAAAACGGAAACTACATATGATTTCAATAAAAAATATGGCGAAAAAACAATAAGCATCAAAGGAAATGATGGTATAAAGCAAAACGAATATACAAAAATTACAATAAATGGTAAAGTAGTTTCAAATAATAAAAAATCTGAATCTATAATACTTTCACCTATTACAGAAAAGATTATATTAGGTTCAAAAGAAGTATTAAAAGAAAAAGTAAAATTTAAGACAGAAAAAAAAGCAAATAGTGATATGTATGAAGGTTATACAAGAGTAGTTCAAAAAGGTAAAAATGGACTATCCGAAAACACATACAAACATGAAAATAAAAATAAAACGTTAGTTAGTTCAAAACAGTTAGAAAAACCAACTAATGAAATTGTTGAATATGGAACCAAAGAAAGACCTTCAGTATCAAGCTCATCCTATCAATACTCATTAGGTCAATTCCAATTTAACGGAGTTATATATTGGGGCGGATACAAATTCACATATTACTCACAAAGCGTATTGCCTGGCGGCGGATTATACATACCTGGTAGACATATAAATGAAGATGGTTATGTAGCAGATGAAGATGGATATATCGTATTAGCAAATGATGCCCCAAAAGGCACTATAATAGATACACCTTTCGGATATAAAGGAAAAGTATATGACCGTGGCACATACGGAAATCATATTGATGTTTATATTAGATAATTTTAAAAAATAATAAAGTTATTACAGATCATTAAGGTGCCCCCAAAAAGTTGTACTTAAAAACCAACTTTTTGGGGCCGCTTAATTTTGTAATAACTTTTTTAATTAAACAATATGAGATAAAATTTTGCTAAATTTTTTTCATAACTCCATCTTCAAACAAATATTCTTCATCTGAAATATAATTAACATTATCATTTATATGTGTGCTTAGAATAATTATAGAATCTTTTTTTATATCAGATAAATATTCAAATGTTTTATTTACACTTTCAATATCTAAAGAGTTAAAGGGTTCATCTAAAATCAATAGCTCAGGTTCATGAATAAACGCTTGTATCAATAGTAATTTTTGCTTAGTTCCCAAAGAACAATTTTTATATTTTGTATTTTTAAATTTTTCTATTTTATAAAATCTAATCCATAAATCTATTTTTTCATCTGTGATTTTTTTTGACATTTTTTTCAGTAAATTTAGATTTTCTAGAACTGTTAAATGCTCTAAAAAACTTGGAGTTTCAATTATTATCCCTGCGTTTTGAATAAAATTATTTTTATCTCTTATTTTTATATTATCCTGTAATATATCTCCTGAATCCAAAACAAAATATCCACATAAGCATTTTAAAAATACGGTTTTCCCCGAACCATTTATCCCTTTAATTAAATAAAAATTGCCGGTACTAAATTCAACGTTTACATTATCAAATACAACATTTTCAGCAAAAGATTTTTTTGCTGATTTTACTTCAATTTTCATATACTTTCTCCAATCCTGCCCACAAATAAATAAACAAAAATTAATAAAACTAATACCAAACCTAAAATTATAATATTTCCAAAAAATATATTAAATATAAATATTTTAGAAACAAAAAGTAGTATAGCAGTCAAAGTATTTTTACTATAAATTGTAAAAACGTAACTCAAAAAAACATTAATAAATATAAAAACAATTAAATTAATTACATCATTAAAATTATAAAAAGCAACTTTGTTTATAAGTAATACTGAAAAAGCAAATAATATTATCCAATAAATTAATATATTCAATATATATCTCTTAAATAACAAAAATAATTTCAATATATAGTTAAATTTATTTTTTGAATGATATTTTATTATTTCCTTAAATCCTTGACTACAATCAGAAATAAATACAATTAAATCAAATTCTACTAAAATAAATAATGATAAACTGATTAAAAATTTTATAAAATCTAATCTATGATTTCCAAACATATCAAAAGCATATATTGAATTAAATCCATAATTTATAAACTCCGACATATTCATTTTCATATTTTCCTGATGAATCAAAATATTAAATAACATATTTAGTAATAAATAAATTAAAATAATTCTAAAAATACTATAAAAAATCTTTTTCACTATTTTACCTCATATTTCTTAAACAAAACAAAATACATTAAGATTAAAATAATTGAAGAATAAGGTAAAATAACTTTTAAGAATGTAAGTTTTCCATAAGCTGATATCATTATTGTAGACATAGGTACAATGTACTTAGGAAGTATTGGATAAATAATAAGAGATCCAATCCACATAACGCCTAAATACAATAAGACTCCATAGATATAATTTGTATAGTCTAATAATGTAAATAAAAACATACTGTTAATAAATACAGCTATCATAATAGTAAATGCAACAAAAAACAAATATTTATATCCGTCATTAAAAATATTTAATAATATGCTACCTTTATCAAAAACAAATTCATCTAATACCGGAACAGCTCCTCCTAAAATCTTCCCTATTAAAATTACAAAAAAGAAAACTGAAAAAATTACAATGGTATTAAATCCCGCTAATTTTAATTTCAAATTTAAAAGTAAATCATTATATTTATTATTTTTTCCTATATTAAATCTAAGGTTATTGGATCTTATCTTACTGTAATCATAACTTACTATAACTAAAAAAATTGGTATAATAAACGAGGCATAAAACATAAAATTAAATTTTAAAACAGTTAAATTAATGTTAGATAACATAATCTCTTTTTTCATTTTAAAAAGTGTACTATGAGCAAATTTAGATAAATCCGGTGAATTCATATCAAAAAATACTAATGTATTAAGAAAATCCTTAAATATTAAAAAAATAAACGCTATCATTAATATAAAAATATATTTCTTTTTTGTTAATAAATGTAAAAATTTCATAATTTATAAACTCTCCTTTGTAAATTTAAATAGGCTGTAAAATTTATATTATAATCTTAATTATCTCTTCCAGCTATATGCTACTCTAAAATTTCAAAATTCTACGATATTTCTTACAAAAACATAAGAATTTAATTAAAAATTATAAATATTTTTATCTCAACTTCTCCTCATTTTTTACAGCCTAATTAAATTTCTAAAATATTTATTGTTATTTAAATATTTTATTAAAATTATTTTATCATTTAATTTATTTTTTGCAAACTTTTTCTTTTATAAAAAATAGAATGGTTTTATAAAAAACAAAATGGTTTTATAAATTTTCCGACAACAAATCATACTTTCACTTTAGAATAGTATTAATTACTAAAAAAAAGATTTAAAAAATTAACAAAATTAAATATTTTCCTCTAATTTATTTAAAATATTTTTATTCTTTAATATCTCATTAACAACTTTACTATTATCATGTTAAAAAATATAAATATGAGTTTTAATAAATTTTATTTTAATAATTTTTAATGATAAATTTATAATTTTTTCCCAAAAAATAGAAACAAATTCCCTACAAAAATTAAATTATTAATAATAAAAAATTACTAGTAAATATTTTATGAAAAATCATGTATATTGTATTTTTTAAATTTTACAGGTAAATTTTTAATTATTTTTTAAATTTCACCTGTAAATAATCAATACTTTTAATTTACATGTAATCTACATGACTCCCAAAAAGTTTTTACCTGTAAATAGCAAATATTATTAATTTACATGACCTTTCAAAAACTTTTTTACCTGTAAAAGCCAGCATAATAGATACACATTTCTAATATAAAGGAAAGGTATATGACCGTGGCACATACGGAAATCATATTGATGTTTATATTAGATAATTTTAAAAAGAATATTAAAAAACTCAGATTTTAAAATCTGAGTTTTTTAACTTCTATATTTATTTGATATTTAGATATTTATAGTTTTTCTGTATAGTTATTTTATGTTTTTTTATTATAACTAACTCCTGATAAAATTAAATTTACATTTTCATCTAAATTATAAACACTAACTATTCTTCCAAAACCTACATCTTTATGTTGAATATGTTCAAAATCTTTCCAATCTATATTATAAACACCTTTTTCGTCAATAATATTTAATACATATTTTTTGTATATTTTTTTATTGCAACCTACAAAAAATATTAATAAGGAAAAAATTAATATAATTATTGATTTTTTCATATTGTGTACCCTATTTCTTCAATACTTTACAAAATAATAACCTGCAAAATCATAATAGTTAGAATGAATAATTCCTATTTGTAGTTCTAGAATTAATAATAAGCTTACCTAAAGCGGCTAATTTTGTAACATTTGATGAACCGGGTTTATGTTACTAATAGAGCAGAATCTTGTCTGTACCCATGGTAATCATTATTAGGTAAAACTAATGCTACTTTATATTCTACGCAAGTGTGTTATCAAATTAATATAAATATTTTTATTACACTATAAATAAAATTTCTTATTATCACTTTTTTCTATTAGCTAACTTTTTCACATCAATATTTCTAAGTTCTGCCCATTCTCTAACGTTATTTATAAGTATAATATCAGTATTTTGAAGTTCTGATATGTTTTTAGCTCCTAAAAGGGTCATAATTGATTTAATTTGATACTTCCAGTTATTAACTTCTTCTATAGCTGCTTCCATTTCTAATTCGTTTACAAGACTTAAAAATCTACCTGCCATAGCTACAGATTTAGCGCCCAAAGAAAGCGATTTTACAATATCCATGCTATTTCTAATTCCTCCAGATGCTATAATATCTGTGTTTTTAACATATTCTTGAGCTTCTAAAAGTGAGACAACTGTTGAATTTCCATAATTTTCTAAGAAGTTATATTTATAATTTGTTCGTCTTGAATTTTCTATCTTAGCGAAATTTGTTCCGCCTTTTCCGGACACGTCAATTGTCGTTACTCCTATTTCTTTAAGACTTTTGATTGCAGATTTTGACATACCGAATCCCACTTCTTTAATTAAAACCGGCAATCCTAATCCATCTACGATTTTAGAAATATTATCCAGCCATCCTGAAAATTGTCTTTCTCCCTCAGGCATAACTATTTCTTGACATACATTTACATGAATCTGTATGCCATCAGCATCTATAATTTCACAGGCTTTTTTTGCATCTTCTAAAGTTTTATCCGCACCCAGATTAGCAAAAATTATACCATTAGGATTTTCTTTTCTTGCGATTTTAAATGAGTCTTGTGTGGATTCATCCCTTAAAGCAATTGACAACGAACCCAGTCCCATAAGAGTGTTTGTTTCTCTAGCTAATATAGCCAACTTTTGATTAAACTTTTTAGTTAATTCAGAGCCACCGGTCATACCATTAATATGAAATGGATGACTTAAATCATATCCTGCAATATTTGTTTTTAAATCAACACTATCCATATTTATTTCTGAAAAAACATTATGAATAAAATCAATATTATCAAAATCTGATTGTTTCTCTTCTTTATGAAAATCTAATGCTAGATTTAAGTGTTCGTCTTTTCTATTCATCTAACCCCTCATAAACATTTAAATCTAGCAAATCTATATCTTTCATTTGCCATTCAAACTTTAATTTATTAATATCAAAATTATATTCACAAATTGCCAGTCCACAGTCTCCTCCTCCTGCTCCTGATGATTTTGAAGCAAGTCCTAAACTCTTTGATATTTCTATTAAACTTGATAGATTGTTTTTTTCAATTTCTATATTAAAATTTTCAGCATATAAATTTAATAATTTTCTGTTTTTTTCAATACTTTCCCTAATTTTATTAAAATCGGAATCAATATATGCTTTTTCAAATAATTCTACACATTCTTCACTTTCAAGTAAGAATGAATTATAAAAATCCATGTGTTTTTTTAAGTTTTTTCTTGAATGTTTGACTAAATTATAACTTGATGCAGGAGACTTAGTCCAACCAATAATAAATTTAAATTTGTCATTTAACTTAATTTTTTTTATATCTAAAAGTTCCCATTCTGAATTAACTATATTATTTATTTTTTCATTATTAAGTCTTTCAAAAATAGCTTTTCTATCAAATGATGTATATTTAATTAATCCATTAAATACAACTGCTGCTAAATCTCCACATGATCCACTTATATTTAAACTAAGTGTTGATAAAACAGCTAATTTAAATAATTCTAATTTTGTGTAATTTTCCCCATAAAAATCAAGCAAAGCTTTAATCACAGCTACTACTATCGAAGCACTTGAACCAAGTCCATATTTTAGTCCATCTTTAGATTCTAAATCACTCATTACTTCAATATCATAAAAATCAAGCATATAACCTTTCTCAAGTAAAAATCTTTCAGTTATATTCATTGCTGACAAAATATATTCAAATCTATCATTTTTTTGTTCTACAATAATTTCATCGCCTTCTCTAGACCATATCATTTTTATATTTGAATATGATTTAATAGACCCTGAATTATTTGATTTTTTTAATCTGATAGTAATAAATTTATCTACGGACATTACTATCGCTTTATGACCGGGTGATACAACTGCATATTCTCCTGCAATATACAATTTCCCCGGAACTTTAACTTCTATCATTATATCTCCCTTACATTCGCATCATTTCCAACTTTAGAAATAATAATTTGTTTTGAATCGAAATCTTTTTTCAATTTTTTAACTATATTTTCAATTTGAGAATCTCTACAAAGTATCTTTACATTTGGTCCTGCATCCATTGTATAATAAACCTCAAATCCATCTTTTCTTAGTTGTTTTATTTTTTCAATTGCTCTTATACTATCCGGTTTAAAATACATAATAGGAGGATTAGATGAAAGCATAGTTGCATGCATCTTCATAGCATTGTGTTCTGCTATTTCTCCCATTTTCTTAAAATCTTTGTTTTTTATAGCTTCTTTTATATTTTTAATATCTTCTGCTGAACTTTCTGTAAATCCCCTATATAAAGGTGAAGTTTCAATAGTCTTTTTCATAGCTTCTCGTGATGAAATATCTTTTTTGCTGTCATTTAAAACCAAAATTATCATTGCAATATCCCAATCAGCGTCATCTATTTTTTTCGCATGAGATGTGTAATCATCATAGCCTTTTTCCCATTCAACAAATCCACCAAAAATACTTCTAGAAGCAGAACCTGAACCTTTTCTCGCATATCTTGTTAGCTCTGTTTTATCTAAATTTAATCTAAATAATTTATTCAATGCTACTGCTAACGCTGAAAATCCGGAGGCTGATGATGCCAGTCCAGCTGCAGTAGGCACATGATTATAGCTCTTAACTAAAACTCTATCATGGTTATTTGATTTTTTTCTAAATAAATCAATAAATTTTGAAATCTTTAATGTATGTTTTTCATCTTGTAATTCATCATCAAGATAAAATATATCATCTTTACTATCTATAAACTCTACCTCTGTTTCTGTATACAAAGCATCCAGTGTAAGTGAAAGTGAATTATTTTTAGGAATTATCAATTCTTCATCTTCTTTTCCCCAATACTTTATTAAAGCTATGTTAGCATGTGCTTTTGATTTAAATTTCATTTTTATTCCTCATTTTTCAAACTGGAAATCCAAACATTTTTCTTAATTTTTTCTAAATTATACTTGATTTTATTAGCAATTTCTATATTTTCAGCAAGAGCAATCATACAGCCACCTCTTCCTCCACCTGTAAGTTTAGCTCCCAAAGCACCATTTGCCCTTGAAATATCTATCATTTTATCTAATTCCTCATCAGAAACAGACAACTTTGATAATAATTGATGTGCTTTATTCATTACTTTTCCCAATTCTTTAGGATTATTATTTTCAATTAAACCTTTAGCTTTTTCTGATAAAACTCCCAGTCTTGCAATATATTTTTCATAAACTTTATCAGATTCAACTAATTTTCTAACATCGGATAAAGCTTCTTTAGTTTTTCCCTTTATGCCTGTGTCAGCAATAATTAAATACGCATCTAAATTAATTGGAAATAACCGAATCTCTTGGTCTTTAATATAATAAATACTTTTATCATGTAAAACTACATTTACATCTATTCCGCTTGGATTTCCGTGTATAATTTTTTCTGAAACATTCGCCCAATACATTATATCACTATTGTTGTGATTTATTTCAAAATATTTAAATAAAGCTCTTGCAACACCTACAGAAGATGCCGCACTTGAGCCCATCCCTCTTTCATTTGGAATGTTCGAATCTATTTTAACACATATTTTTTCTTTAATTTTGTAAAAACTTAAAAACTTTTCAATTAATGTTTTAACTCCGAACAAATCTTCTGAGGTTTCATCTAAATTTCCATCAAAAAATTTACAAGTTAAATGATTTTTTTTACATTTTTTAATAGAAACTTCAAGGCTTGTCCCATGAAATGGAATTGCTATGGCAGGTTTGCCATAAATAACTGAATGTTCTCCTATTAAAATAATTTTACTAAAAATTTTTGATAATATTCTATTTTCCATATATTTGTCCTACAATATAAACCATTAGCCGCAGTGCTGCACAAATTAATTTAAAAACTTTTAGGTGAAAATTAAATTCAAAATTAGCTATTAGCCGCAGTGCTGCACAAATCTACATAAATCTTAACTCATAGTTATATCTTATACATATTTAATATTGTCTATTTAATATAAATAACGGTTTATTCCTTAAATTTTATATGTATATATTAACATATCCTTTATTGTTTTACAATAAATTTTTATGCTATCATACTAAAAATCTGTGAATTTCCTATATTTTTAAAAATTTGATAGAATTAATTAATTTGATATGTTAAAATAATAAAATCAAGAGAAACGGAGATAATTATGACAAAAATTTATATACCAAAAGATTATAAATCAAGCCTAAACTTGGCTCAAACACAATATTTTATTAAAGAAATTAAGGATTTTTTCCAACAAACCTTAGCAAAAAATCTTGATTTACTTAGAGTATCAGCTCCATTATTTGTCAGATCAGCAACTGGTGTAAATGATAATTTATCCGGACATGAATCACCTGTATCATTTAATATTAAAGAAAATGGTGGTGAAACTAAATTAGAAATAGTACACTCTTTAGCTAAATGGAAAAGGGCTGCTTTAGCAAGATACAAAATTCCTATGCACAAAGGTATCTATGCAGATATGAATGCTATCAGATCATTTGAAGAATTTGATAATACACATTCTATTTATGTTGATCAATGGGATTGGGAAAAAGTAATAAATAGTTCAGATAGAACTTTTGAATATTTACAAGAAACAGTCAATACAATATTCCAAACGATGAAAGATTTAGAAAGTTATCTTCAATTAAAAATTGACGGATATAAAAAGCTATTACCCGAAAAAATTACATTCATCAAATCTCAAGATTTAGAAGACCTATATCCATCACTAACTCCGGAAAATAGAGAAAAAGAATTTGCTAAAAAACATGGAGCAATCTTTGTTATGCAAATTGGGGGATTATTAAAATCCGGTGTAAAACATGGAGATAGATCTCCTGATTATGATGACTGGGAATTAAATGGCGATCTAATTGTCTGGAATCCAATTTTAGAAAACGCCTTAGAACTAAGCAGCATGGGAATTAGAGTAACACCAAAATCCCTAAAATCCCAATTAGAAAAAACTAATACATTAGATAGATTAAATAAGGAATACCACAAAAATCTTATAGAAGGAAAACTACCTCTTACAATTGGTGGTGGTATCGGCCAATCAAGAATCTGTATGTTTTTCTTACAAAAAGCACATATCGGAGAAGTACAAGTTTCCATATGGCCGGAAGAAGTTATAAAAGAATGTGAAGAAAATGATGTAATATTGTTATAGTAAAACAAATCTACCATTAACGCCACTAATCCAGACTTCTAAAGAAATTCACAAAAAATATAAATCCTTGCAACCCGATTGCTCTACAACTTTTACGAACTTTATGTAGATAGCTTGCAAGGATTTTTTATTTTATTTAATGTAATTAATACTACACAGGTTAATCTTTTTTAATAATCATGTATTATGGAATTTTTTTTATATTACAGGTAAATTCTTTTGAAAATCATGTATTACAATGATTTTTTTATATTACAGGTAAAAAAGATTAAAAATTATCATGTATTACAAATATTTTAATAATTTACATGAAAAATTTTACAAATCACTGTTTTGAATACATGTAATTCTTACATTATTAAAATTTACAGGTAGTTGTCCTAAAAAATTTACCTGTAAATATCGAATACTTTTAATTTACATGTAATATACTTGACTCCCAAAAAGTTTTTACCTGTAAATAGCAAATATTATTAATTTACATGACCTTTCAAAATTAAACTACTACCTATAAGCTGGACACATAAAATTACATTTTGACAGTATATATTAAAATAAACTTAAACTACTACCTATAAGCTGGTCACATAAAATTACATTTTGACAATATATATTAAATGGCCATACCAAAAATTATACAGTCATATGTAATAAATTTTATAAGAAATTATTGGTAATACCTTTTTATAGACTAATTAATTCTCTAGTGATATATTAAATTTATAGGAAAGGAAAATTATCATGTCAAAGAGAAGATATTATACCGATGAAGAGAAAGCTGAATTACTGAGTAATCCATATACTTTTAGAGTTACAAATATAACTGTAAAGTTCACTTTGGATTTCAAGAAATTTTTTATTAAAGAATTAGAGTCAGCAAAATTAAGTTATCCCAAAATATTTGCTAAGGCTGGATAATGTATTAAGTGAAAACCAAGAAGTTGACTTTGTTCTTGAAACAGTAGAAAACTTAATCAAAAATCATGAGATTGAGATAAATTCAAAAGCAATGATACACAGTAATCAAGGAAGTCACTACACTAGCACATCTTTTAGAGAATTATTAAACAGTTATGAACTTAGACAATCAATGTCTAGAAGAGGAAATTGTTGGGATAATGCTCCTCAAGAAAGCTTTTTTGGACATTTGAAACAAGAATTGGCTCCTTATGCACAACAGTGGACATGTTTTGAAGAAATTAAATCAAGAATTGATGATTGGATAGATTATTACAACAACGATAGATTTCAAATGGGGCTAGAAAAGCTACCCCCAAAAAGAATTCTATACTTATTCAAAAACCGGAATAAATCCTGGAGAATTAAATTAACTGTCAAAAATGACATAATGTCCTTGACATGGGTAGTAGTTTAAAAAGACTCAAAACATCGTCCAAAAACCGAAACTTTCTTTTTCATTATCTTACTAAACTTTTACATAAACTTACAAAAATAAAGTACAAACTTGAACAATCCGCAGGACTTCGTCCGAGGACGTGAAAGTTTGTACTTTATTTTTGTTTAGTGGTATAATCAAAATGTTATTACATATACTAGGAGCAATTATAATGAAAAAAATATCTCTTCGACCAAAATTAGGTCAAGAACATAAACCAATGTCTAAAACAAAAGAATTTGTTTTATTAAACATAGGGGTTATACTTACAGCAATCGGTGTTTATTATTTTAAATTTCCAAATCATTTTGCAATAGGCGGCGTGTCTGGTATATCTGTTATTTTACATGCTGTTTTTCCAAATATGAATGCGGCTACATTCAATCTTATATTTAATATGATTTTATTATTAATAGGTATATTTTTCTTCGGTAAAAATTTCGGTATTAAAACAGCATACGCAACAATAGTAATTTCATTGTTAGTTCAGTTTTTCTCAATTTGTTACCCTATAACTAAACCATTTACAAATCAACCTCTTTTAGAGCTAATTTATGCAGTTCTATTGCCGGGAGTTGGTGGTGGTTTATTGTTTAATTGCAAAGCTTCATCAGGTGGTACTGATATAGTTGCAATGATATTAAAAAAGTATACATCATTGGATATAGGTAGAGCATTACTTGTAAGTGATATTTTGATTACCGCTTTATCATTTAAGATATTTGGGGCATTAACAGGATTGCTTGCAATGTTAGGTTTGATTGCAAAAGCATTTTTAATTGACATTACTATAGAAAACATAAATAGAGTAAAATTATTTTCAATAGTTACAGAATATCCTGATGAAATCATAGAATTTATAAAAAATGATTTACATAGAGGCGGTACTCGTTTTAATGGTGTTGGAATTTACATGAATAAGGAAAAAACAATGATAAATGTTGCAGTAAGTAATTATGAAGGAGTTTTATTAAGAGACTTTGCAAGAAAACATGACCCTAATTGCTTTATTACAATATTAAATACTAGTCAAATAGTTGGTAAAGGATTCCATTTTGTAAGTTAAAAAAATTTGCTTAGATTTTCAAATTTTACTTTGATTATCTAAGCAAGTTTTTTATTATATTATTCTTTCAAAAATATCTTTCCATCTATAATTTCATATATCTTATCAGTTTTTTTAGCTACATTAATATCATGTGTTACCACAATTATTGAAATATTTTCAGAAATTAAACTCCTAAACAATTTCATAATTTCTTCTGATGTTGCTTCATCCAAAGCTCCCGTAGGCTCATCTGCTAAAATTAATTTTGGAGAACTCACTAAAGCCCTGGCAATACTTACTCTTTGTTTTTGTCCACCACTTAATTTCGATACTTTTTTATTATAATAATCTTTACCAAATCCGACTTTTTTTAATGCTGAATGAGCCATTTTATTAATTTCTTTTAATGAAATTTTGTTATTAAAATATAATGGAGTTTTTACATTTTCAATAACCGTATCTTCTTCAATTAACATATAATCTTGAAAAACATAACTTATCTTTTTTCCTCTAATATCTTCAATTTCTTTTAATTTTAATTTAGATACATCCCTTCCATTAAATAGATAACTCCCACTTTGAAAAGTTTCTAAACAGCCGATTATGTTTAATAATGTAGATTTTCCTACTCCACTAGTTCCCATTATAGATACATATTCATTTAATCCAAGTTCAAAATCTAAATCTTTTAAAACATGTAATTCGTTTTCCTTACCTTTGTTATAATACTTATTTATTTTTTTTATCTCAATCATCATACATTCTCCTTATAAATTTCTATAACTGATTTATTAAAGTATTTTCTAATTGCAAAATATGTAAATATAACTAAAAGAATTAAAAACAACACAAATATAAATATTATAAATTCTATCTTTAATGAATATCTATATAAATTAAAAATGTTTTTTAATATTATACTATCAATACATACAAATATTAAGCATGCTGCAATAAATGATAAAATATAAATTATAACAACTTCTGATAAAAGCATTTTATAAAACTGTCTCTTTTTAATACCTAAAAAATTATATATAAAATATCTTCTCTTTCTATTGTTTAAAATATTCCAATAAACAAATAATATATTAAATATTGATAAAAATAACAATATAGTGATTATAGGATACATTCTGGGAATACTTTCCATCATACCACCTGATGTATCAATATCTATAAAAACATTTTCGCCCATCAAATTATTTATTTCATTATAAATTTTAATTCTTTCTTCTTTTGATATATCATCTTTCAACTTTATTTCTGCTTCTACTGCTTTCATATTTAATTTTTTTGCAGTATTTAATGAAATAACAAACGCATTATTTCCTCCTGTATAATCTGTCATTCCAATTACTTTAAGATCCGTTCCATTAATATCAATATGATCCCCTATTTTCACTTCATTATTTAATGAATATGTAAGAGGAATAGATATTTCTAAATCATCCGATTTAAAATCCGGAATTTTCCCGGAATATATTTGAAATTTATTATTCATCTTAAACATTGTATAAAAAAATCTGTTAATACGAAATTCTCCCCTTTTATTCATTTCAATATTAAAGTTTTGAGGAAATTTATATTTTATATCAAATATATGTATATCTTTGTATTTATTTAATATTTCTACTGCATCCTTATATACAGATTTATATGAATCAGTAAATTGATATGTAGCTGTAATATTTTTATCTGTTAATGACCTTCTATTTTCTATCCTTACTTGATTTGATGATAGAATTTGAAAACAAAAAACTGTAGATAAAACTAATACAGTTATATATAAGTACATTTGTCTAATGTTTCTAAATATTTCTTTTAATATAAATCTCATATTTTACCTCTATTTTTTAATTGCTTTTTTATTTCTAATACCGGTAAAAGCGAAATAGCCGTACTTAATAAAATTGCAACGATAATTACAATAAAAAACGTTACTGTATTAAAACTTATAATAGATGAATTACCTATAGCATCAAATCCTCTTAAAATTGAAAAACCAGTCCAATAATATGCACCTACAATCTTATAAAAAATAATATAAAGTAATATGCTCATACTTAAAATTATAAAATAATTATAAAAAGTTATTAAATACAAATCTTTTTTGGAAGCACCATTGAAAATATAAATCTTAAATCTATTTTTTAATAAATCCTTATTAATATATGCCATTCCAACTATTGTAAGTATTAATATTCCGACAAAAGATATCATTATATCCAAATATCTTTGCATCATATTTAAAAACAACTTATATTGTTCTGATATTAAATCTTTTGTAAATTGATAGTATCCCAAATTATTTTCTTTTATATATTTTTCAAATTCATTAATTTTTTCTTTTTCTAAATTATCCTTAAAATATATTATATTATTTTCAATATATGATTCCCCTATAGTCTCAAATATTTTATACAAATTTTCATCATATTCAAGTATAAATATAGGTGCACCATTTGCCGTTCTAGAAAATAGTTCTGAAACAGGAAATGATTTATTTGTTATCATTTGCAATGAAGGTAGTTTTATATCTTTATCATAATATCCTTTAATTTTAATTTTAATATCTTTTTTATCATCTAAATAAATGATATCTCCGATTTTATATTCATTTGAATATTTGTTTTGAACTAAAGCCGGCACCAAACCTTCAAATTTTTTCAAATTTATCTTATTATCAAAATGTCTACTTAAAATATTTAATGTAGTTTTATCATACATCATTACATTTTTTTTAGTGTTTGAAAAATAAAAATTTATTTTTTCTCTAGTAAAATCCTTAAAATCATCTGTATGAGTTTCTATATATTCTTTTATTAAACTATAATTTCTTTTTATATCTTCAATATTTGATTTAGAATTATTTTCTTCCCTCTCGTTGTAAATCGGTTTATTCATATAAAATAATCCATTATTTAAAGAACTATTTTTAAGATAATTATATTCTGATATAGCCTCACTCATTTCGTTGATATTTTTAACAGAAAAAAATAGCATAATAAATATTTGACATATGATAACAAAATTTATAAATTTATTTTTTTTCAAAAGCTTTATACTAATCATTAAATTTTTCATAAAATTATCCTTATTTTTTTATTTAATTTTTCATAACAATAAAGAAGAGAATATATTTAATTATTTATTATTTAATAACATTTAAATCTTGTGTTATATCTCCTTCATTATATGCATAAGAATCTGCATCCAAATAATCATATCCGGAAGTATAATTTACATATGCAGCATCGTCATCATTAGTAGTCATCTTTTTTCTCTTAAAAGTACTTAATCCAGAATCACTATAATATATGGAAACATAATTTGTTTTACTTCCTTTACAATACGAATATATCCTTGCATCGTCAAAAGGAACTAATGTCCCATAGTCATAAAAAGCTTCTTGCTTAACACCATTTTTATTATATACTAAATGCTTTTTAGAATTTCTATGTACATAAACCGATTCTGCTTCAACACTATAATTAGTTAATAAAATTATTAAAGCTAAAATAGCAAATAAAATATTTTTTTTCTTCATTATTTTTTGCTCCTTTTTATATGTATATTTATATTCTCTTCTTTTTAAAAAAATTATACAAAAAAAAGAAATCGTTGTCAAAAAAATATTAAATAATAAGCGAATTTCATAAATATAATGGTTTTACAACAAATAATGTTAATGGATAAATTCAACTTCACTACTTGTGCCAATGGGTATTTGACAAAAAACCTAAAAAACTTGCTTAAATTTTCAAATTTTAGTTTGATTATCTAAGCAAGTTTTTGTTTTATACATAACAAAAGTCTTAAATAAATACTCTATCTTTATAAATACTTCTGTAATTTTTTTAAAGCAGACAACATCTTACCTTTTCTTAATTTCATCCGTAATTTTTCAGGATTTTATTCGAAAAAAGCAGATGAAATACGCTTTTTTACAATTTTTGTCCGTAATTACTTTTATCAAAACATATAATTTTTATGCTATCTCCAATGCCATTTCCATCATTTCTGTATAAGCTCTTTCTCTAACTTCCGCTGAATCTTCCCCTTCGCTATTGTCAGATACTGTACAAATACATAATGCTTGTTTCCCATTTTCCAATGCCGACATGTATAGTCCTGCTGCTTCCATTTCAATGCCTAATGTTTGATATTTAATCAAGTTTTCAATCACTCCATTTTCCCATTTTCTGTAAAATTCATCACTTGATAAAACTGTTCCAAAATATGCATTTAAGTTGTTATTTTTTGCATATTCATGAGCTTTTAACACTAAGTCAAATGTTGCTGTTGGTGAAAATTGAATTTCTCCAAATTTTCCTCTAACAACTGATGCCGGTGTATTTGCTGCAGTAGCTACAATAATATCTCTAACTTTAAGATTTGGTTGTAATCCTCCTGCTGTACCTACCCTTATTATTGTCTTCACATCATAAAATACAAATAACTCGTGATAATAAATCATTGCTGATGGAATTCCCATTCCTGAACCCATTACAGAAACTCTTTTTCCTTTATATGTCCCTGTAAATCCTAACATTCCTCTAACATCGTTAAATTGTTCTACATTTTCTAAAAATGTATCTGCTATAAATTTGGCTCTCTTTGGATCTCCTGGCATTAAAACTGTATCTGCGATTTGATCCTTGCTTGTCGCTCCTATATGTGGTGTTGGTATCATTTCTCCTCCTATTTTTTATAATTTTTAATAGATTAGATAAATTATCTTCATCTTATATTTTACCATCTAATATTATTATACGATATTTTCATAATAATTATTTTGATTCATAAAACGCCTTCATTAACTTAATCATCAATAATTGATCTTTTGTTCCTGCCATTTCATTTATAGAATGCATTGCTAACATTGGATTTCCGATATCAATATTTCTAATTCCTGTATTTGTTTCAATAATTGATCCAATCGTCGAACCACCTCTTAAATCAGATCTATTGTGAAAGATTTGCAGTTTAATATCGTTGTCCTTTGCTATATCAAGTAATACAGCTTTACCAAATGCATCTGTAGCATATGATTTTCTTGCTGAATCTTTAATAACCGGTCCCTCATTTAATTTTGGTTTATTTGTCGGGTCAGCCTTTGATATATAATTTGGATGAATTGCATGTGCCTGATCTGCAGAAATCATATATGATTTATAAATTTGATTTATAAAATCTTGTTCATCATTTCCTTGAGATAAAGATATTTTTTTCAAAACATCCTTAAACATAGCACTTGCTGCACCTTGTTGAGTTGATGAACCGATTTCTTCATTGTCAAATCCTACAAATATTTGAGTGCTGTCTGTAGCCTGAGCATTAATAATTGAAACTAAGCCGGCGTGAATCATCCCCAAATTATCAATTTTTCCTGATTGGAAAAATTCTCCATTAACTCCCAATATTTTAGCTTTTTCCCTACTACACAAGAATAAATCATGGCTTAAAATTTCATCCTTAGTAATATCTAATTCTTTTGCTATTAATTCATCTAAATCAAATTCTTCACCTAATCCAACTATTGGAAGTGCTTGTGTCTGTGCATTTGGAACTTTTCCTCTTTCTTCGACAGATGTCATATGTATCGCTAGTGAAGGTATCGTTACTAAATCTTTATCTATATTTAACAACCTAACTTCAGGAGTATATGAAGTCTTGCCTTTAACAAAAACTCTACCGGCAATCGAAAGAGGTCTATCAAACCAACTTTGCAAAATAGGTCCTCCGTATACTTCTGTATTTAATTGTAAATATCCGGATTGTTTAATAATCGGATTTGACTTAATCTTAAACCCTGGAGAATCAGTATGGGCTCCGACAATTTTAAAACCTGATTTTTCATTATTTCCCACAACAAATCCTATTACAGTTGAGTTATTTACTACTAAGTAATATTTTCCTTGTTTTTTTAGTTTCCATCTTTCGGTTAATTCTAATTTTTCAAATCCGTTTTTTTTTAACATTTCAACAGAATTTAATGTTGAATGATACATAGAAACTGACTTATCTAAAAATTTTAGTAAATCATCCATTATCTCTTTATCATTTAATTTCATATTTCCTCCTAAAAAATATAGGTGACAGAAAATCACCTATCACCTAATATTATATCCTATTTTGGGTTAATCCACATACCTAAATTATTTTTTTCTCTAGAAATGTTTACCATGCCTGAATTTGTTTTATAAATGAAATATTCTCCAGGTTGCAAGGTATTTACTTTATTAATTTTTAATAAAGCATCTTCAGCCCTAACATATCCATCTGTTTCTTTATCTAAAACAAACTTTTCATCTTTTTTAAATTTTGAATCCACAGTTGTTTTTTCTTCATCTAAAATATTTTCTTTAGGTTCAGTTATTTTTATATTTGAAACATCTATTTCAATATTTTTTTCTGATTTTTCCTTAAAATCTGATTTGTTTTCAATATTGTCAGTCTTATCCGATTTTTTATTTTTTTCTGATTTATTTGTACTGAAAATATTATCTTTTAGTGATACTTCATCCTTGAAATCATTAATTTGCGAATTACTATTTGTTGCAATTTCTTGTTTTACTTCTGATGAAATTTTCTTTTGACTCTCATGTGTTTCTTTAGCTTTATCAGATTTATCATGTTCTAAAATAACTTTCACACCATCTTTAGGCTTAGTAACCTTAACAACTTCTTCTTTTTTTTCAGATAAAAGTTTTTCCTTTGTCTTTTCTAAAATATTATCATAATCAAAACCTAAATCTTTAATTTCTTCTTTAGATACACCATTTTTAATATATTTATCGACAACATCTTCAACCTTATTATTTGAAGATTTTACAGATTCATGTATGAAATTAGAAACTTTTACTTTATTTATATTTTCATTTGGATTAATCCACAGCCCAGAATTTTTATAGTTTTTTGATAGATTAATCATACCATTAGAAGATTCTAAAACATAGTATCTTCCTTTTGGAAGAGTTTTTACAGAATTACCTTGTTTTTTAGCTTCATTCAAAGAATCATACCCTTTGGTGTCTTCTCTTAAAGTATAATCTCCTACTGGATTTTTTTTCGTTTCATATTTAATTTTTTCAGATTTTACAGTAGTTTTAGAATGTTTTTTTTCTATTTTTATATTTTCGGGATTTATCCATGCTCCCGGCTCACCTTTTGTCATAGTGATATTTACCATACCATTATAACTTCGATAAACGTGATATACACCAGGTTCAACAATAGTAACTCCATTTATAGAGTTTTTAGCATCGTCCGAGCTCATATATCCGTCTAATGATGATTCTATTTTTACCAAATCAATAGATTCACTTAAATTATCTATATTTATATTATCTTTTGGATTTATCCATGTTCCAGGTTGATCTTTATCTAAAGTTAAATTAATCATACCTTTTGATTTATTAAAAATATAATACTCTCCTGATAAAACACTATTTACAGAATTTTTTTCTAAAAGTGCATCATCTGAATTAATATATCCTGAAACATCTTCTAATAATACATACCTATCCCCAATATTTGATTTATCATAAAGGTTATTAATATTTAGTTCTATATTATCTTTTGGATTTATCCATAACCCTTCTACATTTTCCTCTTTAGAAATATTCAACATTCCATAAGTTTTCTTGAAAATATAATATTTACCTTTCGGATAAGTTTTTACACTATTTATTCTATTTTTAGCATTTAATGCTTCACTATAAACCTGAACACTATTATTTAGCTTATATTCTTCAGCAAATACTGTTGCTTGAGAAAATAATACTGCTGCTGACAGTGTAACTAAACTCCCCTTTTTTATATAATCTCTTGTATCCATTCTAAACTCCTATAAATTAAACAATTATACTTATTTATAGTATATAATAATATTTTTAAATATGCAAAATTTATTTAAACTTTAATAGTCTTAAACCATTTAATATTACAAGAATCGTTGAACTTTCATGGAAAATTACTCCTGTCGGTAAATCTAAAATTCCAAATAAATTTAATCCAATAAGTATGATTATTACAGAAATTGAAAAAATCATATTTTGTTTAATAATCTTACTTAATTTTTTACTCAATTTAAAACTGTGATATAGTTCCATCTACATTAAGTTTTTTATCTTAAACAGAACCTAAGAAGGTATTTTTAATAGCATAATATCCCCAAAAAATCATAGCAATGTAAAAGAAATATTTAGATATATCAACCTTCATAAATTCTAATATAAAGCCTATTACTGTAAATAAAATTCCCAGCAATAAAAATCTCCCTTGTTTTTCCTTAAATAAATAATTCAACATATTTTCGTCTCCCTTAAAAAATATTTTTACAGTTATATAAAAAAATCGCACTGTAGAACGATCGTGCCGTCCCACAGTGCGTTTAATTACACTCTGTTGTCATTACTTCAATGACCGGGCTAATATACAAATATTAGCTTGCTCAAATTTATTTATTTAAATCTATTATACAACAAAAATATAAAAAATCAAATTTTATCAAATTAATTATTAATTTCAATCAATATTATTGTGCTTTCTTATCATCATGGTCGTGATGATCGTCACCTTTATATTCTTTAACTTTTATATTTGGAAACATAGATGTAAGATCTTCATGAGTTATAAATTCGCTTCCATCTTTTGTTTTAATATGATAATGATCTCCATGTTTTTCAATTGACTTAATATCTTCTTCTTTTAATTCTGTTGGCATATCCTTATGATCATGTTTCTTGTCATCTTTGTGATCATGTTTATGATCATCTTTTTTGTCATCTTTATGATCATGTTTCTTGTCATCTTTGTGATCATGTTTATGATCATCTTTTTTGTCATCTTTATGATCATGTTTTTCAGTCACTGTTTCTTTAATTGTTTCTTTTGGCTTATTAGCTTGACATCCTGCAAAAACAACTGATATAGCTAAAACTAAACTTAATAATTTTAATTTTTTCATACTAACTCCTTTTTAAAATGATAATGATTCTCATTACTACTATAGTATATATCAAACAAAATTATTTGTCAAATTTTATATACAACTAAAAAACGTTGGAATATAAGCGTTCCAACGTTTTGTAATTTGTATGATATTATCTCTTTGAGAATACACTTATATGCATTTCTGCAGTTTTCAAGTGTTTTTGTAGGCTACTTGTAGGCTAACTTTTATCTAATCTAACTCTTTTTTTCTTTGTTCTATTAAATTTTCTAATTCTTGAATCTCTTCCAAAGTTGCATTTAATATATATTTTCTGCTCCTGATCTATTTCTAATATGATTCATTTTATCCTTATTTTTTTATTCCATTTAGTTGATGCTTTTAGTTGAGATTCTGATGTTTTATTTTCCATTTTCCCTCCTATCTAAATATTAAATATAATATTAAGAAAAATATTCCCCATCCAAAAATTCCAATTACTTTTTCTTTAGTAGTTGTTTTTCTAATTTTGGTTTTTATTTTCACTGCTAACTCCTAATACTTTTATATTATTATGTTATCAGATAATATTTTATTTTTAAAACAAAAAAAGAGCCTATATCAATTAAGATACAAGCCCTATTTTTATTAAAATCTTATCTCTTCAATTTGTCCGTCTTTATTAACTTTCAACAATGCTTCTTCTAACATTTTTCCATTGTCATCAAATTTATACCATTTTTTATTAATTTCTCTAAATTCATTTGATATCATATTGCCATTTTTCGAGTCTAAATAATACCACTTATCTTTATACTTAACCCAACCGGTTTTCATGTAACCTTTTTCATTAAAATAGTACCATTTATTATTTATTTTTTCCCAAGCATTTTTTGTATACGTTCCGTCAGCGTGTCTATACCACCAACCTTTCGCATCTTTTATCCATTCTGATTTTTGTATTTTTTTTGAGTTATATTGCCTATTTTTAAATCTATTTGGATAATCTCTATAATCAATATTTAGATCGATTTTCCCATTATATCCTTTTACTCTTCCTTCTGATGTGTATTGCCACATTCCCGCATCACCATAGCCATTATATCCTCTATAATCTGCTACCCATACAGCATGATCTAACTGTGACATATCCATGTTATTATTAAACCATGATGTAGATGCGTATATACCTGCAGAATATCCATTTTTTTCAATCTCTTCACAAAATGCTTTAGCTACATTTGTAAGTTCGCTTACTGATAAATGTTGATGTCCAATTCCATTATCACTTCCTGAATTTTCGCTATCAAAATATATTGGATATTTTATATCCAAATTATATTTTTTTATAATATCTAAACAAAATCTAGCTTCTTTCTTTGCGATTGATTCTGACATTGCTGTTGAGAAGTAATACAATCCTAAATTTGTTTTATTTCTTAAATTCCTAATATGTGTAGATAATAAAGAATCTTCATTACATTCTGTACCAGTTCCCCAACCAGTGAATCCAGCTCTTAAGATTACACCGTCTATATTTTTTGCGAATACATCATAATCAAAATTATCTTCGCTATTCCATACAGATATATCTGCTACTTTTCTTTCTGCCATATTTCACTCCTTTTTATATAAATAAGGAACTAGAAATTTTACTTCCAGTTCCTATATATTTTTTAATATTTAATTAAAAATTAGGCATATATTTATATGCTTAATCAAAAAAACTATGCTTAAAATCCATTTTATTGCTTATTATTTTCTATCTCTTTTATAAAATTATTAAACAGTGTAATATTTATTCCCATTTTTTGTAAATTTTCTAAAATTGATTTTAATTCCATTAGTAAATATCCTAGGTATAATACATATACTAAAGTTGCTCCAACCGCATTAGGAATAATTACCGAAAGCGGAATAAAGAAAATCATTACAATAATACTTATGAGCTTTCTTAAAATTCCATTAATTCCTTTTTTGCTTTCAAATTTTATATCTGGATTAATTTTTGCTGCAATTGTTCCCGAAACAAAATCAATTATCATAGCTATCGCTATTAATGTTAATATAAAAATTACTTTATTGTCTTCTGTAGCTATTAAGTGTCTTAAATATTCAAACATGTGTACCTCCTATTTTATTTTTTTACTTTTGGGATTAATATCCATCTACTATCTCTACCTGGTTCTGCATTATCTGTAGTTACTGACGCTTTGTATAAATTATTTATCCACTTAACATAAGTACCGGCCTTAAAAGATTCGTCTCTATTCCAAAATGTTGCATAATCATAGTTTTTTGTATATTCTTCATTTTCATTTTCTTTTGTTACTTTAGATACTTTTTCCCAAGTTTCGGAATTTATGTTCGGGATATCATCATAATCAACAACCTTTTCTTTTAATTTGAATCTATAAAATTCATTATTATATTCAACTAAATCATCTTTTACATATTTCACTCCTGTATTGAATCTAGGAACTAAACCTTTTAATTTATCAATGTTATCCGTTGATTTTTTTATTTCTTCTTTAAGAAAATTAGAAATTATTTCTTCTTTTTTTTCATCTACACTTTTTAATGCTTCAACTTTTTCTATTATTTTTTCAATTTCTTTTTTTAATATTGATCCAGTTACAATTTTTCCATTATCTTTTTCAGCAGAAAAATAATATTTATCTTCAACCATATCTTTAGTTATTGTTATGTTTCTCATTTTTAATCTCCTCTATCATTTTTTTTATTTCAGAAATTTCTTCTTTTAATTTTTTGTTTTCTTCATCTAATTCCTTAACTCCTTTAAGTGCAAGGCTTGCTAACCTTAGCGTATCTAGCTTAAGTATATCCCCATCTTCATATACAAAACTTTCATCTACTTCTTCAACTTCTTGAGCTATAAGTCCAATAATTGTATGTTTTGCATAGAATTTTCCCTTTTTCCAATCGTATTCTCTAAATCTTAATTTAGATATTATATCAATAGCATTATGTGGAGTGTCAATGATATTCTCTTTTAATTTTCTATCAGACGACTGATTTTTCACAACTTTCCATAGAGAGTAAGTAGTATTATTGTATTCATAATATATATCGTTATTATCTCCACCAAATCCCAATGCTACATTTTTAGACTCCCAAAATCCAATGCTTGCATAATCCTCACCTCCATGCTTACCTCTGTTAAATTTAATATATCCTATCCCCTTAATATCAGCATAACCTCTGATTGACATTAAAAAATCGTTAGAATCTTGCGGAAGTGAACCACTTGAAAAATCGTCATCTTTATATATATAGAGACCTTGTGGAATGAACATGCCTGATTTTTGTTCAATTTTACGTCCCACAATTTGAAGACCAATTCCTCCTTTAGATGCGAGTGATCTTGGAACATTGATTTGAAGCCCATTAGTAGTAGCTTGAATTTTTCCATATTCTCCAACTTCAATTATAGAACCCGATTTTATTCTTCCTTGTATTTCTGCTTCTCTTGCTGTTAATTTACCGTTTTTTCTCACCACAAAATTATAAATATTTTCATTAGCAATTCTTTTATACCCAGCCCAAAATACAGCTTGATGTTCTGAATTTGCCGCAGTTCCTATTCCTACAGATTCATCTCTTGGCATAATATAATTTTTAGAAATGTACCAATTCCCAAGCCTTCCCTCGTCTGCTTTTAAAAATCCTTTTATAATAAATTCTTTTGCAATAGCTTCTATTTGTGTTGATGATAATTTAAATGACGTAAATTTAGAATCGATTCTCGTGTTATTCCTATCATATATGTCTCGACTTACTTTTAACTCTATTGAGTTTTGCAGTTGTTTAAGTTCAGAAGAGTATTGTTGTCTGAATTGTGTATAGTCAGCATCTTTCCCATCTTCACCTTTAATTTTTGTCCATTTATATCTATCAGGATAAAAACTATCATATTCGTTGAAGTCTGTATATTGGCCAATGTATGATTTACCCGCACTGTCAGATATGCTGAACCCTCTTCTTCCATCTTCGCTGTTAGCGTATGCTATATGAAGATAAGGGGTCTTGCCATTTTTCCCCGGAGCCCCTTGAATCCCCTTAGTTCCATCCGCCCCTTTGATTAAACTCCATTTATATTTATATGGGTTTTCGCTATCTTTTTTCATGTCGTCTACATACATCCCGATATATGATTTGCCTCTACTATCAGATATGCTGAAGTCTTGTCTTCCATCTTCGCTGTTAGCGTATGCTATATGTGTATATGAAGAAGTTCCATCCGCCCCTTTGATTCCATCTTTACCATTTTCACCTTGTAATCCTTGAAGCCCCCTAGGTCCTCGTTCTCCTCTTAGTCTACTCCAAATATATTTTTGGTAATCTTTAGATTGTTCAGAATTGTTATCTACTAATATTCCTATATACTCCCTTTCACCTGGTTTAAGACTAAAATCAAGAGAACCATCTGCATTCCTTGCATATGCAATATGAACATAAGTGCTTACTCCATCTTTTCCGTTTATTCCTGGATCACCTTTTAAAATCGCTTTATTTGCTGTTACATATTCTGTGACTTGACCTTTTACCGAACTTATTATACTTTTATTTGATGACAAATCAAGACTTTGCCCAATGTCTGAAGCCAGTTTGTTTGCGGTGATTGAATGTGCTCCTATAAATTCTGTGTTGAATTGACCATCAATAGTCCAGCTGAATTTATAAGGTCCGTTTATTCCTGTTGAAGAATGTCCTATTCCGTTTTTATTTATTTGCCATACATTCTTTGCAGCGGTTTCGCTATCGATGTCCATGATTAATATCTTATCTGGATAATACTTCACAAAACCACCAAAACCATTATTTATTAAATTAGTTGAAGTTTCTATCGCTTTTTCTAAAAGAGATTTTTGAATATTATTCTTTAATTCTTCTACAGAACTTAAAGCCTTATCCGCATTACTAAAAGCCTTTAGCATTGTATTTTCACTATTACCTAGAGTTAAATTTATATAACTATCTGATAAAGGATCGTATTGATAACTTTCAATTTTTATTTTTACATCAACATCTAATTTTGGATGGTAAACTGTTACGGTATCGCCAATGTACACTTCTTCTAATTGCTTATATTGCTCATATTCAACAGTTTGACTTAAATCTACAAATTCTACATCACATGTTATTTTTGGCTTATCAACTCCTTTTTCAAATTCTTTTTTAGCTTTAATTCTTAGTTTTTCCAAAGCTTGGTTATGGTCTATAGCATTTTCATTATCTTTGCTTTTTTCGTTTGAGATTACATCACTATACTCTATTTTAGCGATTTTAGGCATGTGATAATTATCGATAATTGGAGATTTTACATATTTTTCAGGGAGCAATAACCCATCATATCCTTGTGGCATTATTTGAGTAATTACGTTAAATTCATCACTCTTAAAGTGTAATCCGACAAGATTTTTTCTGTATTTAATTTTAACCCCTCTATCTTTACCAATAGACGGTTTCCAATTTATTTGAAAATTATCCCTTTCAAATTCTCCACCACCTCTAGATAATAAAGAATTTTCATCATTTCCCATTATTGCAGATAATAGGTTTTTTCTAACTAATCTAGTACTTATAAATTCTTGAACAGTTGATGTTGACTTAAAATTATGTGGTATTATAGCCTTTTCTAACACTTGACTTAATGCAGCCTCTCCACCTTTATTTTGAACAAATGTATCTTCGATGAAGTTATAAGCTAAGTCATACGAAATATGAAAAGCATGGACAAATATTCCTAAAAAATCATCATTTTTTGTTATAGAATTAATTCTAAAAGCTTGATATCCTTTTTTTGTCTTCGCTCTAACTATATTACCTTCTTTAATCTTTTTTATTAACCTACCATTTAAGGGATAGTAAAAAGATAAGTCAAACACTCCATTTATTTGTTCGGTAATAACTGTATCTGATATATCTTTTAAGACACCCAATCCTCTGTGTAAGAAGTTTTTTTCGTTAGATTTATATAAATATACCTTACTCATATAGTCCTCCAGTTTGGTGTGATTTCAAAACTTGTAGCCCCTTCTATTCTCACAGTTGTACTTGTATTTCCAGGCAAGAAAAAAGTATCTCCGCTAGATTTTTCATCATAGCTTTGATACTCTCTAAAAATCATATCTTTATCACAATCAATTTCTACATAATCTTTTACATCTTTTATTTCTAAAACCTGTCTGCCGTTAAGATAAATTTTAACATTACCTTTAGCTATAACCTTAATGTAAGGATACGCATTAGTATTGTATTTATTTTTTAATGTGATTTCATCTTTAGCTGTTTGTTTCTCTTTACCCTTTATCAAATACTTAAATGGTTCTAATTTTAATGTAACATTAAACTCTAAAAGTTGCCCTCTATCAAGAATTTGTTTAGTATCGATATTGATTACTCTATACTTCCAAAAAAACTCATCTGAATCATCAAAAGTTAATTCGCCTTGAAACCCAAAATAATCAATTAAATCACTTCTATCACATTCTGCATGACCATTAAGTGCAATCTCAATATTTCTATAAGTTCCTTTGTCTATAATTAAACACCCATCTCTACCACTTACTTGCTTTTCTTGAATATCTCTAGTAGGAGATGGAATATTAGGAAAAGAAGCAAATGTTATTTTATATTTTTCTATATCTTTATTTAATATTTTAATCATGCATATTGTCCCCTTCCTATTTTTTGTCTTTTCATTTCTTCCCCTATTCTTTTTAATAAACTTCTAACATCTTCTTTAGTGTTATTAGCAAAATTTTCAATATTAATATTAATGTTTCCATTACCTTTTGAAGAATATTCTTTATTTTCTTTAGCTGTTAAAACTCTTTCCCCTCTGTGTAAGTGGGCTTTATATCCATCATAAGGTACATAATCTAACCCAGAAGCATGGTATCCATATCTTGCTCTATCACTAGCAGTTAAACCGTAATGGATAGCATTGTATCTGGTTTGGTCGTCCATTTGTCGTATAGACCTGTGAATTTCTGTTGTAACACTTTCAATATGATACTTAGCATACTTGTCAGTAAGAGGAGTTGCATTTAATCTCTCGATTTGTTTTTCCACGCTATTTAATGAAGAATTAACATTTCTTTTAGCTTTTTGCCAAAAGTTCATTTGTTTTCCAGTCTCAAAGTCTACAGTCTTAGTTAATTCCCCATGATCTTTTATAAGAGTTTCAATCCCTTCTTTTCTCAAAAGTTCACTTGCTTTAATAGTCTTAGCTGCGTTATCTTCTGCGTTTTGCACCATTTTATCATAAGTTCTTTTTTGACTTTCGGAAAGTTTCCCATGTGCCAATTCAATATCAGTTTTCCACTTTGTTGCAAACTCGATTTGTTTATTATATTGTTCTTCCGCAGATTGAATTGATTTATCTCTCATATCATTCATTTTTATAATAGTATCTTCAACCATTTTTTGAGTGACTTGTCCTCTTGTGCTACTCAAATTATTTAATAATACTTCCTGTTCGTTTTTAGATTTTGTAACGCTTCTTATTTGTTCTTTCGCCATTTCTTGATAAAGTTTTTCAACTTCTTTTTTTTCTTCGGTGGAATTAGACACCCCTTTTTTCTTTATTTGCTCATATAATTCGACCAACCTATCTCGCATTTTTTCAATTTTTTTCTTGCGTTCTTCCGCCATTTTTTCAACATCTTGTAAAACTTGAGTTTTTTCATTAGCGGTAAAAGTTGTAGATTGACTAAATATTTCTTGGAAACCTTTAATTGTTTCCGTCTTTTGAGTGTTTATAGCTGTTACAGTTTGATTGGACATTTCTTTTACGTCAGATGTTATTTTACCTAAATTTTCTTTATTCATAGGAACAATACCTGTAAACATTTCCATTGTAGTTTTTTGAGCTCCATCAGATAGTTTATAGTATGATTCCATTTGTTTTTTTGTAGATTCTGAAATTTTAACAGCGGTGTAGTCTGCAACTTCAACCATTTCTCCGTTGATTTCTTGAATTTTTGTACCTGTTTTTATCATGCCGTCTGCTAATTTATCTACAGCTGGAGTTGCTTTTTCTTGTAATGAATCATAAATTAAATATCCAGCTCCAGCTATTGCTGCTGCTCCTGCTACCCATGGTGCTGCTGCAAGTGCTGCTGATCCTAATCCACCAGCTAAAGTTCCTGCTCCTGCTCCTGCTCCTACTAACGCTCCACTCGCTCCGCTTGCTGCAGTCCCTATAGTTCCTAACAATGGAGTTGCTGCTTTCGCTCCCACTCCTAAAAGCTTCATACCCGTTCCAACTTTACTTATTCCAGATAGAAGTCCACCGAAAGTTTTAATAATTGGTCCTGCTGCAATAGCTAGCCCCCCAAATTTTAATATCATTGATTGCGTGCTATCATCTAAACTTGTGAACCAATCAACAGCTTTTTCAACTTTTGTAACGATTTTATCAAATACTGGTAATAACTTTTCTCCCAACTCAATAGCTTTATTTTTAATTCTATTAAGCATGTCTGCCATTTTAGCAGCTCTTGTGGAGTTCATTTTTTTAAATGCGTCATTTGTTGCTCCTGCACTTTTATCCATAGACTTTAATATCTCATTAAACTCTTTGCCCTCTCCACTAGCTAAAACCATTGCAGCTGAACCCGCTTCAACAGAACCAAATAAATCTTTTAATGTTTTTCCATTGTCTTTAGCATATTTATCTAACATCTTAAATATCTCAGTTGTTGATTTACCTTCTTTTTTTAGGTCTGCAAAACCCTTTTTCGTTAATTTTCTTAAAGCCTTATCTGTCTCACTTCCTGATTTAGTTAATTCAGACAACATACTTCTTAAATATGTACCTGATTCAGCAGTTGCAATACCGTTTTTAGTTAATACCGCATAAGATGTTGATAATTCTTCAATCTCAAAGTTAGCAGCACTCGCTGTAGGTATTACTTTACCCATTGATGAAGCTAATTCATTAACGGTTGTTTTTCCCAAATTTTGAGTATTGATAAGCAAATCAGACACCCTATTTGCATCTTCCGCTTTCAATTTATAACCGTTTATAGCAGTTGTTAAGATGTCTACAGCACTTGCACCATCTGTAAAACCACCTTTTGCAAGTTTCATAGCATCGGATGTAAACTTTATAGCTTTCCCAGATTCTACACCCGCAGAAATCGAATTGTAAACAGCTTCCGAAAATTCTTCAACCGGCACTTTTGCTTCTGTAGACCCTTTCAATAAATCTTTTTTGTAAGCATTAAAATCAGTTTTACTAGAATCTAAAAGAGTTGATACTTTAGCAAAACTTTTTTCAAAATCTATAGCTAACTTGCCTACCCCAATCCCAACACCTACAAGGGGTACAGATACATATTTTGTTAAATTACCACCTACTTTTGATAAATTTTTCCCAGCATCTCCCACTTTGTCAAAGTGACCTTTGATAGTTTTAGCTCCTTTATCAATTTTAGTTGCAGCAGTTTTCATTCCTTCATCAATTTTGCTAGTATTTACAATAATATCCGTACTTATTGCTGGTAATTGCATTGTTCCAACATTTGTCATACTTGTTTAACCCCCTTTTCTCTAACTTTAGTTAAATCAGCTTTAGTTTGTCCTAATCTCCATAAATCTTTTAAAACTTCCCTGCCGTCTTCCGTTTTATTCATGCTATCTAGCCATGAATCTCTTTTTATTAATAGAAATACTGGCAATGGCAAATTAAGCAAATCAAAAAGAGAACATCCCGCATAATCAGACATTCTCTTTAATTCACTTGAAGATTGTAAGAAGTTTTCTTCCCATTCTTCATTCTTAAAATATTTTTGTTTAATTGCTTTTCTAACTATTGTATTTTGAGGCAAGGGGATTGTTAGTTTGGGTCTACAGTATAATCAATGGAACGGGTTAAAAACAATGTCCATAAAGCTATTACAGCTGGTCTTGTCATGTTTTGTACAGACTTAACATCAAAATTAACTCCATCAACATTATTATTTAAAATTTCGGCTATAATTTCTATTTGACCTTTAGAATCATTATTTTGTTCAATTTCTAGCATTCTTTCAAATTGCTTTACGGTAATATCTTTAACTTTAACTATTGTATCATTAATCTTGATTTCAACAGTTCTGTTCATCAACTCATTTAAATCAATACGTGTAATCATTCATTCCCCTCACATTCTCTACATTTCAAAGTTTTTTTCTTTCTTCTTTACTTCTTTATCAGTTACTTCTTCTTCTATTTCAGCTAAAAAGTTTTTAACTTTTTCAATTGCGTGAATTTCCGCGTCAATAACTAACTCTTTATCAGCAAATTCCATACTGAATCCGTTTCCGGCTTGTCCAATCATTGTAAATCTTAATTTTTTACCATCTTCTTTTTCGTGTACAAATCTTAATAATACAACATCTAGTGCTTTTTTCGTCCCCCCGAATGTCAATTTTTTTATATTTTTCGATTTATCTTCTGTAAATTTTGCAGTTGATAATTTTTCTAAATTTTTTAAATCCCAACTTAATACTCCTGTTTTTACAGAAATATCTTCTCCTTTTATAAAAGTTTTAACAACTTTTCCATATTGATTTTTTACATCATATTTTTCAGGTTTATACTCAACAGTGAACCCCCCCTGACAGTGACCAACATGATTGTCAGCAACTTCAATTGTCGTATGTTTTGGAATTTCATCCCCTGTATAATTCGTAATATAAACTTCACCCGCTCCGAATATTATTTCATCCATATTTTTTTTATATTCCATCTTCATTCTCCTTTTTTGTAATATTTCACATTAAAGAATTGTGTACTTTCAAAATATTCTTCATCTCTTAATATTCCACCACCTGTTGGTTTTATTCTTAAGATATAATTATCAACTATTTTTCCAGATTCATTTTCTTTACTGCATATATGTTTTTTTATCTTCTCTCTTAAAATCTCTATATTGTCATAGTCTTCATCATATATCCTAACTTCCAATGTAGCGTTGTTAACCACTTCATATTCATTATCTTGTATGCTATAACTACATATAGGTATTTGTTCGCTTATTCCTATTACAGGGCTAAAGTCAAGCCCTGTGGCTTCATCTAATAGCTTTTTAATTGCATGACTTAACATTATTTAATCCCCAATATTTTTTTAATACTTACCATATTCTTACTTTTTGCATTTTCTAAAAATGGTTTTGGCTTTTGTCCGTTAGTGTAGTAAGCTTCTAATCCTTTTTTTCTAAGTATAGCCATTACTTTTTTAGCTTCTGCTAATGAATAAGTTCTATTGCTTTTTTTAGATTTTTTTCCACTTGAACCTTTTACAAATATCCAATATCCACTTCTTCCTTTACCATCTTTAGCGTATTTTCCCGTTCCTTGATGAACGTATGGAGCATATTCTAAAGTATTTCCAATAGTTCCTACTATAGAATTTCCGTCAACTTTTACATTTGCTGTCATATTTACTCTTAATAGCCCCTGATCTGATGGAGTTTCTTCTATAGCTTTAGCTTTTACAAGCTGTGTTGCCATATTAACCCTTTCAATCATTAGTTTTTTTAATTCACTAGACGCATTAGGTAAAGAATTTTTAAATGCCGTAGTATCAATTTTAATATTTACCATAATTTTACTTCCTTTAGGCTAATTACTGCCAATCTATGATTATTATCAATACTTAAGACTTCATATTTGTTATCGCCTTGAATAACCCTATATTTTCTAGCAATCAATCCCTTATAATGTGTTAAAGCTTGATGCGTTGTTTCGACATTTCTGTAATTATCCACGGATGTAAATTGATTAGCTTGATATATCGAAGCAAGTATAGTTTTTATTTTATTCCACTCTTGTTTTTTCGCTCCAGATTTAGAAGTTTGTTCTGTTAATTCATAAATATCAACTTCTTTCATTCTTGAATTTACACTCATGGTAATCTCCTAAAAGACCTTAATTTCTTTTTTATTCTTTCAGGTATATCATCGTAATATCCTGTAGATACTCCTGAAAAACTTTCTGATTTAATACCTTCCACTCCTAGAGTATTAAATCTAAAAGCCATCAGGTCTTTTATAATTGACCCAATGGCTAATTCTTTTAATTCATTTTCTGTTAAGTGAGTGAAATGGCAGATGTCTTCTACCGAGTCTTGATAAAGACTTTCAACATCTGCTAATTCCATTCCTGGTCTTTTTCTCATCTCACTAATTATTTTATCTTTATCAATCATTTTAAATCCTTAAATTACATTTCAAAGTTTTTTTCTTTCTTCTTTACTTCTTTATTTAGTTCTTTTGTAGCGTGTACATAAATACCATCAACTTTATTTTCATAAACTTGACATACTCCAACTAATCTATAACCAAATTTCCATGCATCCGCATTTTGATTAGCCTCAGGGGTTACGATTTTTGGTGCGACGTGTTTAGGATATTGTATTATTGCTGATGGATGTACAATCATGAAATTTAGTGGGTTAGAATTTTTATTTTCAATACCACCATCTTTCTTCAAAGTAATTCCTGCATCAAATCTTGACACTGGCACTTCAACCACTTTAGCAAATTTATCTATTACCGCTCTCGATTTATTTGTATCTAAATCATCAATCAAGCCTTTTAATGTTGGGGTAATGAATAAGATTCTACCTTCTGCTGGTACTTCTTTTTCATCCATTGCTGTTGTTGCAGCTCTTAAAGCTTTAATTACATTTGCACCATCTGAAAGATTTCCATGTGTGTTTCCTATGTTTTCTGTTTTAGCATATTTAGAAAATCTCCATGCATCTATTTCTGGAGTTACTTTTGTCCTTATAAATTCATTTGCAAGTTGTCCAAAAGCTAAATCAGCAGAATCTTTATTTTCTACATTGTCTACTGTAAACATTCTACCTCTGTCATAATCTGCTTTGATAGTTTCCCACTCTAAAGTCACATCGCCATCTGTATAGCCTTTAGCCTTATCATAATCAGCCATATCATCTACTTTGATTTTAGCGACTAATAATTCTCCCGCATTTGCTCCTTCTTTTGCTAGCTCTGGATTACCATCAAGAATTGATGTTAATGATCCTAATTTATAAATTTTATCTAGTGTTGGTATATATTTTTTTGCGTTTTCTATTTTGTTTGGCATATTTTTTCTCCTTTTATTCTATATTTGCCCCTACTTCAAATAGGTTTTTTACCGAAGCCCCTTGTCCCTCTGGATTATTAGGCTCCTTACCTGTAACTTCCGATGTAAATAAATCTTTGTAGGTTTCTTTGAATGAGTTTAATTGTTCGTCAATACCCTCAATATTTCCATCTTTAGTTATCTTAATTTTCCCTTTATCGAACTTCCCGATTAATAAGTCTGAATGTTTAGCTTTCGCATTAGTTAAAGCCTTTTCGATTGCACCGCTTATCTTCATATCACGAATTTGATTTTCATATGTATTCTTTAAGTTTTCGTTATCTTCTTGTAATTTCTTGATGTCGACACCTTCAAACGATTTTAAAGAATCTTCCAAACTCTTTTTATCTTCTTCCAACTTACTAACCTTATCCTTTAAGCTATTAACATCATTACCATATTCAGCCATGATCGCTTCAATAGCTTCTTGTTCTAATCCTAGCCCTTTCAAAAAAGTTCTATTCATACTCTTTCCTACCTTTCTTCTCTACGCTTTTTACGATGTCGCATATCGTGAGTGCTTGTCTTTGTTACAGTCGCAAGCTAACTGAATTTTAAACATTAAAAATAGACAGTTTTATGTCTTATCTAGGACAATAAAAAAGCACTACCAATATTTCTACTAGTTGTGCTTCTAAAATAATTTTTAATTTTTAGATAGGTAGGACTGCCATCTCCTACATCTGCAACCTTTCGGTCCGTGAACGACAGATTCTTCACCTCTATCTTTATTTATATTATACCCTAATTCTTGGAATTAAACAACATTTTATGCTTTTCTAATATTTTTCCCTTTCTGATATTATTCTTCATTAAGAAGTGGATAATATGATTATCATTTTTTTTAACTAATATTAACTCTGTAAAATGATTTCTATCGCCCGGTACACTATTCAATATCATAATTCTATTGTCACCTTTATTTTTGATTTTCAAAATTTCCTGTGGGTTAAGTATAGATTTATTTAAGTTATTCATAGCATTTTCGGATATTTCGCTTCCATGCCTGAATAATATACGACTAATATCATACTTTGTAATATAAACACTTTTATCACTCGGGAAACCTTCCACACTTATAGGTAATTTCCCAATATAATATTTATCTTTACTAAAATATTTGCCTATCTCTTCAATTTTATTAGCCTTAAAGTTTTCGGATCTATAAGCATCTATCTCCGACTTCAAAATTATTTCATCTTCTCTCCTATCAAACTCATCAGCAATTTTATCCACATCCACATAAGGCACTAATACACATCTACAGTTAGGATGTCTTGGTAATATTGGTGCTTTGTCTATATCATGTATTTTTTTGTTATGAGGACTACATTCATTGGAAGTTCTCTCATCAAGAGTAACTATTTCTTGAACTTTATTTATACCAGCTTCTTTCATGCTAACTTTATTGATTTCATTCATCTGATGCATGGTTTCGCTTCTAATCAACCTTGAAGCATTATGAAGTCCAGTATTCATTCTTGAATTTAATTCCATAGCCATTTGGGCTGTAGGTTTACCAGTTATAATACCTTTAGTTAATATATCATTTAGTTCTTTATGGAGCTTATTTTGATTTTTCCATACTCTCCCTGAAAAATTAGCCCCCCGCCATGGTTTTTGATATAGTTTCTTTGCGGTATTAGGATTGTATTTAATAGCAATTCCAACATTTTTTAATAAATCGCTAGTCGTTGCAACAATGTCTTTCCCAGCTTTTAGTATTGTTAATTCTCCTGTAGATTCTACCTTTTCTCCCAAGTCTTTTAATACATTTTTGTATTGCTCACTTATTTTTTTTAAGTGATTAGCTTTGTAAACTTTAGACCTTGATATAACTCCGTTTTCAGAAAAATCAGTTTCCAACTTATACAACTCTTTAAGCACGTCATCGCTTGCTCTTTTATATATTTGAATTAATTTCTTATGATCCTTATTAGTTCCGTTGAACGTATCCCAGTACGAATTAGCAATTCTTTTAGCAAAGTAATCATTACTATTTTTCATTATCTCCACCTTCTTCTAAAGTAGGTGCTGTATTAAATAGTTCTCCAGATTCTTCTTTTTCTTTTTTTAGTTTTTCAATTTCGCTTGATACATCTCTTACCCATGGATGATTTGCTATAATAGTTTCTTCGGATATAATACCTCTTGAATTATTACAATTTTGAATTGCTTCCGTTTCATTAAGTGGTATATCTCTAGCAAAAACTATTTCAATTTTTTCTTTTTGCAAACTAACATTCTTTGTTTCTAAGTATTTGTAAACAAAATAAATTAATTGGTTAAACCCCCTCTTAAACTCTGATTCAATTTGATTATTTTTTAAGTCTAGTCCACTAAATAAAAACTTTAGAGCTACCCCAGATGGAGCAGAACCAAATTTATCAAGGTCTCTGTTTACACCTTGCCCAATATCAAATATATCCCTCTTAATTTGTTCATAGTGTTGTTTAATAGCTGCAATATCCATTGTAGGATTTAAAGTGCTTACTCCTGCGTTTTCATCATCATCTATCTTGATACCTCTGTATTTTTTAAGGTCTCTTAAAAACTCCTCTAAGGATTCTCCGTTATATCCTTTTAACACAAAAATAAGGTTTCTAACTTCATCCACAAAATTTGCCACTTCACTTCTTGATAAATCATAAGAATCAATTAATTTTTTTACAAAAGTTAAATCAGACACTTCAACTTTATTATTCTTAAAAGCAACCCAAGGAACTACACCCCAATTTTCAGGAGCACCATCTTTGAAGAAATGCCCCTCATCAGTGTTTATTTTGATTAATTGCCTACCATCTAGCCTATAATATCTAACCTCATCAGCAAACCAAACCTCAACATTTGTTACAGTCTTAAATTTTCCAAATCTAAAAACTTCTGAATCGTATACTCTGATAAGATAATCTAAATCAGTATGTGTTGCGTCTTTCCACCCCGGAATAATCTGTTCTGATTTAGCTATAAATAACTTAAACTCTCCATTCACACTTATATAAGGTCTAACCCAAGCAATACCTTTTTTACTCGCTTCATAGGCTAAAGATTCTAAATCATATCCTAAGTCACCACCTATTATATCTGTTATAGTTTCTCTAATTTGTTCATTTTCGCAAGTTAGAGATGGAGTATTTGAAAAACTATATGATACTTTTTCATCAACTAAATTCTTAAATAATGAATGTGGTATCTTTATTTTTTTATCGTCATTTATAGATTCTAAAATATCATTTTTCCCTAGATAATAATTATCTCCCTTAATCATGTACTTAATTTTATCTGAATTTCTATGCTTATTTATTAACTCAATTATTATAGATTCATCTAACTTATCTTTTTCAAACAGCATTGTTATGTATTTACCCCCTTTTTTTAATTTGTCTAATATGCTCATTTTAATATCCTCATTCCTTGTTTCGCTTTTCTCCACCTTTCAACACCATATCTTAAGGCGGCCATTGCATCATCAAAAAAAGCAACTGGTTCATCTAAATACTCTCCTGTTGCTTCGTCTTTTTTCCACTTCCACTGGCTTATTTCTTTAATTGTATTCGTGCAAGATGGATTTATAAAAATCTTTCTTTGCTTTAACCAGTCAATCTGTGTTGCCTGATATTTTTTTATTGTAGTTTTTTCCTTTTTTACTTTTTTAGCCTTATATCCTGCTTTTTTCCAAGTTTTTATTCTGTCGGATTCCGCAGAATCACAAAACATTTCAACATCTTTAGGTATTTTCCCCTCAGAATACTCTATAATCTCTGATGTATCTTTGTTATATAAATATATTTCTTTCAAAATATAAATATCTCCATCTTTACACCCTAACAGTAATATTGCATTTGCGTGGTTAAAGCCAAAGTCTTGCCCTAAAGCAACATCATCATAATCATTTAAGTCTTGTGATACTTCTTTAGCTTGCCAATTACTCAATATCAGCCCGCCGACTTCCCCCCAATCACCAAGTCCATAAATCCTATAGCCGTCAGGATCTACCTCTTTACGTCTTAACATACGTTCTTTATAAGCTTCGTCTATAAATCTATTTTGTAAATATGTAGAATGGTGAGTTAATACATTTTTATCCTCAAAATCAAAAAAGTGTTTTTTTATCCAATGATTTTTTGATACCGGGTTAAATGTCATTCTAATTTGATAAAATTGACCATCAGGCAATTGTCCTCTTAAACGGTCGTCAATAATTTCAAAATCAGCTTGAGTGAGTTCAGTAGCTTCTTCAATCCATACATCTGTTAATTTCCCTTTTTTGAATGTAATAGATTTAAGTTTTTCTCTTTGTCTTTCATCATTCATTCCTCTGAATATGATTTGGTTGCCGTTAGCTCTGCATTCAATTTTAAGAGGGCTTTGTATAACCTTAAAGTATTTGTCTGCTTTTTCCCCAAACATACGATATATGGCACCTGAAAGCTCTGCATAAGTGCTATAACGGTTAGTTATATCCGACTTTCTTATACAAACCAAGTTTCTGCCTTTATCTTGTAATAGCCTTAAAATATAATTTTGTGCAGTATCGACAGACTTCCCGCTACCAGCAGAACCTTTCATAACAATATATCTTTTTTTTGATTGATTTACTTCTTTAAAATTAGGATTTGCTTGAATCTTAATCTCCATAATCAATCCTAACTTTAAGTTCCATATCAATATCAGCGTTGACGTCAACTTTTTCAGTCCACGTTCCGTATCTCTTACCTAAAAGTTCAGCTGCTTTTATTCTGTCTTTGCCAGATAATTCTAATCTAGTCTTGCCTTGCATACCTTCACCCATTCCGTATAAGACTTCTTCTGTTTGTTCGTTTCTTAAAACGGATGTTAAAAACTTTAGTACTTCATCTTGCTTAGCTATTGCTTTATCTTCTAATTCTTGTAACCTCTCGTCTATGTAGGATTTCACACCAACATTTGCCAACAGCTCATGTGCTCTTTTCCTTGCATAATTTTTACTATATCCAGCACTTAATGCTGACTGTTCTATATTCCCGCTGATGATATATTCATCAGCAAATCTCTTTTGTTTAATTGTTAATTTATTCATCATCAGCTCCTTTCTATGTACTAAAAAAGCACCCTGTTAAGAGTGCTTTGAGTTTATTTAGTTTATTTTGATATTTGTAATTCTTTTTTTAACGCTTCTTGTAAAATAAATGAAAAATTCAAATCTTTTTCTCTAGCCATAAAATCTAACCATTGTGGAATTGTTAAAGTCTTTTTAATAGATTTATTGTTGATTGCTTTTCTTATTGTTGGCATCCAAACACTAATTAAAACTGTTTTTTGATTAGTTTCAATTTTAATATCGTTAAGTTTACTTGGCTCAGGTATCTCTTCTTTATCTTCTTCCAAATTTAACATCCATAAACCTAAGACATCTTCCGCCATATATAAAGCTTCTTCATCAGTATCTGCACAACTTAAGCAACCCGGTAAATCCGGAAACTCAATACTTATTCCATCATCTGCATAATCAAAAATAGCAGGATATACATATTTATCTTTCACTTCTAAAACCTCCTTAAAATATGAGAACTAGGGGTTATAATTTAACCCCTGTTTGTTTTTGAATACTATCAAGTGTTTTTCTTGGATAGCTATCTCTTGGTTGAGGTATTGTAACCTTGCCAAGTTCTGGTTTGTCTGGATTAATCATATACAAGTGACTTCCTCTAGCTTTGCCTTTTTCTACCCAACCATTCTTTTTAAGTATTCTAATTAGTTCTCTTGAGTTATAACTCTTCATAAGAAGCGTCCTCCTTACAAATATTATTATACGTGGTTTAACACGTGTTGTCAAGTTTTTTATTAAAAAATAGACACAAAAAAGACAACTTCAAATACAAAAAAATATGAAGGAAATATGTGTGATATTTTTTGAAGTTGCCCGAAAAATTGTTATATTTAATTGTCTATATTTTTACAATACTAGTATAGCACATTATCTTGTTCATTTTGTATTTTTTCAACGATACAAGTCAGTAACGTAATTCCTTTATCATGAAGATGTTGAACTTTTCCAACACTCATATAACACACACTTGCAATATCCCTAAATTTAAGGAACTGTAAGTACCTGTAATCTAGCACTTGTACAATCTCATTGTCCGAAACAGAATTAATCGCTTCATCAATCTCCATTTTGATGTTGTACCTTTCGACAATTCTGTTGTTTAATTTTCTTCGTTGTTCATCAATCTTAAATACTTTATTTTCAAAATTAGCACTTAATTTTTTTGATGTTTGAACTTTTTCGGATATTGGAATACAAGGGGCCACAGTTGCTAATTCTTCTAACTTTCTTTTGTCAATTTGTATTAATTCATCAATCTTGTAAGCTCTGTTAAGCCATTTTTTTACTTCATCTACATTCAACTTTTAATACCTCTCACAATTAATATTTTAACTCCTAATCAATTTATTTAGTTTAGACTACTAATTATATATCTGAATTAAAAAACCTCTTAAATCGCAAATAAATGCGTTATTCTGAAATTTCTTTACATAAATTAATAAAATAGTCCCTCTCCAAATCAATATCGAGACCAAATGATTTTAAGTCTTTACAAATATCTTCAAAGTCCTTTTTGCACATCCTAAACTTCAACAAGTCGCAAAAAGCATAAAATAACTCTTCAAACTCATCAGTGTCGCAACTAGTAAGCATAATATCACTATCTCCACATTGTTCGCATATCTCTATATCAAGGTCATCTCTTTCTGATACGTATATCCCATCTAAATGGCTTTCATAAAAATATAGTTTCATTTTTTACCTCCCTATTCTTCCGCAAACTCAAACTCTAACTCTATTTCTTGTTCCTCGTGTTCCATTCCAAGCATATATTTTGCTTTATAATTTTTTACTTTAATGTTGTTAATATAAATGTCTTTACACTTTCTCAAGAAGCAATTGAACTCATTCAAACTGTCAAATTTTATCTTCATTCTTCCACCTCAATTTCTTCCTCTTTCCAATTTTTCTCTGCTAAATCTATCGATAACTTAAATATTCTATACTTACCGTATGGATTGTATGTTTTTAATATTTTAATTACTTCCCTAGCTTTGATTATTGTGATGTTACTATCCTTGTCACTTCTCCACACTACTTTACAATTTGCCATTTCTCCCACAGTGACCACAATCATAATTCCACCTCTTCAATCCTCACGTGAGGGTCAGCATGCATAAAGCATTCTTTAACACCATCCAAATCAAATATCATGTAATATTTTCTATGTTCTATTAATTTTGCAAAAAATTGCAATGTTTGATTAGATTCTCTATTACTAACTTTAAATTCATTAGTTAATCTTGATGTTTTGTATTTTTTGTTTAATTCTAGTTTTTTTCGTTGATATATTAAGCTATTCATATTCCGTTATCTCCAAATTTTTATAATACTTTTCATCAGATTGTAGAAACTTAATTATAGTGTTTTTCACTTCCTCTCCATTTTCTGATATTTTAATTATTTTGTTTAATTCCTTAATTCTTTCCTTTGTCGTAGGAAAGAATCTATCCAAAAACGATAGTAAATTCTCCGTTTTTGTATTTTAATTTTGTTTTCATTGGTTTTTACTCCATTTTTTAAAAAGATCTGTTACCTATCAAGTTTGTTCATTTTTCAATACTTTGACTATTGTTTTAATTCAAAAAGGTAACAGATCTCGGCATATATATATATATATATTATTTTTTACACTATATTTTATTTTTTATATATTAAATTTTATATAAGAAGTTAAAAACATCTGTTAATCCGTTACCTTTTCCGTATAAACGTTGATATTTCAACGTTTATAGTACTTTTACATCCGTTACCTATAAAACTGTTTATAAACGTTTATTTTTCAACATTTCCATGAGGTAACGAATCTTTTTTAAGATCTGTTGTCTAATCCGTTACCTTTTTATAAATTCTAGAAACTTTACCTTCAATTTTTATTAATTAATGCATTCTTAATTTTTATAAGATGTTTAATCACTTCTTGATTTGTCATGATAGTTCCTCAATTTTTACATAAATCCCAACAATATCGTTCCAAAACTTCTCAGTAATTTCACTTGCAATTTGTGAATCATCTTTCCAAAATCTCAATTTAGTCATTTGATCCTTAAAAGCTTTGATGATATTATCCGTGTCAGGCTTGGTATATTTGTAAATTCCTATTTTATTTTTATCTTTAGTACCATAAAGCCATTTTGTAGTTAGCCTAATCGCTCCGCTAAGAGGTTCTTCCGGTGTATGCTTATAAAGATTAGCTTTAAATATTTCTTTAGCTTCTCTAAGCAATAGTGCGTCGTAAATAATAGGTTTGTTCGCTTTATGACTCCAGGTAATTTTTTTTTGTTGTCCTGTTGCTGTTGGAATTTTTTCTAAAGGTATAAAAAATTCTATAACCATTTTTCTACTCCTTTACTTTGATATTTTTTTATCTAACTTTTTATCTCTCAAAAATTTTCTTAGGTGATGGTCGTGCATGAATAAAAGGGCGGAGCTTAACGCCCTTTTTTCATTCACAATCACCTGTGCCGAACTTCACCTGTGAAGAAAATAATATATATATATATATAGTTTTTGCTTCGCATGAAAAAACTATTGATTTTTCTTTCTTCACACATTAACTGTGAAAGGAAAAAACTATTGTTTTTTCACACTTAAGCCTAAAATTGACCTATGAAAAAACTATTGATTTTTCTTTCTTCACACATTAACTGTGAAAGGAAAAAACTATTGTTTTTTCACACTTAAGCCTAAAATTGACCTATGAAAAAACTATTGATTTTTCTTTCTTCACACATGTTACTTTTCTTCCTTTAGGGTAACAATTGATTCTTTTTGTCCATCAATTTTTTTAGTTTCAAACCCCTTATGTTCTTTAATCCTGTTCCAAACAGTCCTATTAGTTACGCCTAAATAGTCAGATAAATCTTCTATAGTAACATCACCTTCAACTGAACAAGCCTTAAAAGCAACTTCTAGAGCCTTCATTCTTTCTTCTTTCTTTTCTTCTGGTGACTTAATATTTTCTTGAGCCTGCTGCCATGCTGGTTTTTCACCTTGAGGAATAACTTTTTCCAACACCTTTTTGTCGTCTAATTCATGTATTGGATACTTAAACCAAATATTTACAGGATCAAATGACCTAAACTCTCTTAGAGTTCCTTCTATTCTCCACGCTGTTTTATGCCTTGCATCATCTTTAATTTTAAATATTTCTTTTTCGATTTCCTCAAGTTCAATCTTAGAATATATCTGTTCAGCGTGGTATCTCATTTTAGTTTCTAGTTTTTCGTCATTTGCGGTAATTTTGTTTGTGTAATACTCAAGGTTTCTTTGCTTAATTAATCTTGATAAGAACGATCCTGTAAGTCTTGATTCTTCAATATCTTTCATTTTTTCATCGTACTCTAACTGGATTACATCAAGTAATGCGTCAGGATCTCTAGCGAATACTCCTGAACCACTAGCCCTGTCCATTGACCTTTTACTCCCTTGACTACCTTTACTATGGTGATGGGCGTATATGACCGCACATCCCAGTTCTGTAGCCACCTTATCAAATTGGTTGGTGAAATTTGCCATCTCACTGGCTGAGTTCTCATCCCCTGTGATTACTTTATATATAGGATCTATCACTACAGCTATATAGTTTTTTTTCTGAGCTCTTCTAATAAGCTTTGGAGCTAATTTGTCCATTGGTACTGCCTTACCTCTTAAGTTCCAAATTTCAATGTTTTTAAGGTTATTAGGTTCATATCCTAAAGCCTTATAAACATCCTTAAATCTATGAAGTGCAGAGGCTTTATCAAGTTCTAAATTGACATACAATACTTTACCTTTAGCACAATCCCAACCTAGCCATTTCTTGCCTTCTGCAAGGGCTATTACAAGTTGAATCATCAAGTAAGACTTACCGGCTTTTGACGGTCCTGCAAGTAACATTTTATGCCCTTGTCTTAATACTCCATCAATAAGTGATGGAGATAATTCAGGCAAATTATTAAAAACCTCTTTAAGGCTTTCAGGCTCCGGTAAATCATCATTTACACCCTCAATCCACTCTTCCCAATCTTCAAAAGAAGATTTTCCAATATTTTTATCAATAATAAATTGTTTGCTGTCTCCTCTAATAATTCCAGGAAGTCTTGATAATCTAGATGGATTTCTGTTTTGTTTATCAATTCCAAATCCGTTTTTTTCGCATACTTTATAAAGATAATCAACTCTTTTTCTATACTCTTCATAAGTATTAGCATCTATCCTTACAATTGCATGAACGGATTTTCCTCCACTATAAACAAGAATTTTTATTGGAAGTTCTAGTTCTCTTAATATAGCTTCTTGCTTTCCAATATCTATATTGTCAGACTCTACAAGTGCATATCTAAAATCAGTAACATTTTCATTTTTAACTCCTTTACCATCTAAAGGATTAAATCTAACCCAAGCTCCAGCTATTTTGTTGTATGTTCCTATGACACTTTCTATATCATTATATTTATTTAGTTCTTCTAAAATTTGACCTGCAGTTTTTGAATATACTCCTTTTGTTGGAAGTAACTTTCCGTCATAATCATAAGTTTCTGTCACATATCCTACATAATCGGTTGCTTCAAACAAAGTTTCAATATATGTTTTAATTTCTTTAACAGGATTAAATTCATCATTACTTGGGATTTTAAGTTCTTTTTCCTCCAAATAGTTATAATCAACTACAACAAGTTCATCAGATATAGTATCAGTCCAATCGAGTGCAAAATCTTCTTTTTTATTTTGAAATTTATATCCTTGTTGTTTAGCATATTCAACTATTGTCCCACCTGTAACAGGTGATGAATTCCCATTAAAAGTGTTCCATTTAATGTAACACTCCCCAGGTTTATACCTTTCTGTATCTCTCTTACTCCACTCTTCCCAATCAAATGCTGAGTAGCCCTCATGTTGAAGTGCCATTCCTACATTTAACCACTCTTGATAATCAAGCATGGAGGGATCTACATTTTTTAAAAATCCCTTAAAATTTATCTTATTGTTGTTCATTTACCCCTCCAGGCATATATGTTTTAGGGTCAATCCCATTTGGTACAACCCAATTATTCATAGATATTCTTGAAATCATTTTACTTGCACTTTCAAAAGTCCATTTACCAACATGTAAAAATCCTTTATTTTCCAAAAATCTAATTTGTTTTGGAGTTGTTAACCCTTGTTCTCTTCTTTTCGACAATTTATCTAATATCATTGCAGCTTTACCTGCATTATCTATACTATCAGGAAGTATTCCTAATTTTTCTAAAGTATCGATTTGTTTTTTTGAAGCAGGAGCCATTTCCCACCCAAAATTAGGCACATAATTTTCTAAGTCAGAATCCATAATTGACATTTCAAATTGAATTGGATCAACAAGTTTTCTTTTTCTTTTTCTCATTTCTTTAAGTTGTTCAGCTAAAGCTTGCTCTCTTTCTTGGATAACTTCTTCTGCTGATTTTGATTCAAGTTCTTCAATATCAAACTCTTCGTTTGGATTTTCTTCAGTTTTTTCATCCATTTTTTTCTGAACTTTTTCATTTGTAGTAATTAAATGCGAAGGTCTACACAATTGATGCCTTTCTGTATGCCATAAAAAATCTAACAGCAATAAATGTTCTTTACCCGGATAAAGTCTTGTCCCACGACCTACCATTTGACTATATAAACTTCTAACTTTTGTAGGTCTAAGTACAACAACGCAGTCTACAGAAGGACAATCCCACCCCTCAGTAAGCAGCATTGAATTGCACAAAACATTGTATTTTCCTTTTTCAAAATCATTTAATATTTCTTCCCTATCCGGACTACTACCGTTTATTTCTACCGCATTAAATCCAACCTTGTTTAATAAATTAGTCATTTTAACAGATGTATCAATCAAAGGTAAAAAAACTACTATTTTTTTATCTTTAGCAACTTTCCACATTTCATTAGCAATTTGCTCTAAATACGGATCTAAAGCAGAACCTAAATCTGAAACTTTAAAATCCCCAGCTTGCCCTCTTACTTTTGATAAATCCAATTCTAAAGGTATTGTAAGAGCTTTTATCTTTGATAAATAACCATCTTTTATCGCTTTAGGAAGTGAATATTCATAAGCTAAACTTTCAAAAAATGCACCTAAATTTTTCATATCTCCTCTATCAGGTGTTGCTGTAACTCCTAATATTTTTGCACTTTTAAAATGATTTAACACTTTTTGATAGCTATCACTCATTACATGATGAGCTTCATCTATAATAATTGTTCCAAAATGATTTTTATCAAAATTTTTTAACCTTTTTTCTCTCATCAAAGTTTGTACAGAGCCTACAGTTACTCTAAAAAAAGAGCCTAAAGAAGTTTCTTCCGCCTTTTCTGTGGCAGTTACAAGTCCGGTTGTTTTTTTTAATTTATCACTTGCTTGTTCTAATAACTCTCCTCTGTGGGCTAAAATTAAAACTCTATCTCCTTTTTTTACTCTTTCTTCAATGATTTTTGAAAAAACAACAGTTTTTCCTGTACCTGTCGGAAGTACAAGGAGAGTTTTATCTCTCCCTTCTTCCCATTCTTTTAATACTTTTTCTTTAGCTTCTTCCTGATAAGGTCTAAGCTTTATTTCTGTCATTAAAATGTACCACCTGTCCAACTTTGACTAGCTTCCGGCTCTAAAAATCTATTAACCTCATTGTACTTTTGACCTTTATATTCTCTATGACTCAATGTCAATCTACCTGTGGCACCTTGTACTTTAGTCCAATTCATTTTTAGTGGTTCACCTTTTTTCTTAAGACCAATTGAAACAAAAAATTCTGAAAGTTTCCATTCTGATTTTGTGTTTAAGAATAAATTTGTTTTTAATCTCACTTGATCATTTACTATTAAATGAATTATTGCTTGTGGGCATGGAGCCATTTTTTCTGATCCATTAAAATAAGTTTTTTCAACTTGTTCTACTTTATAACTATAATCCCCTTCATCAAGCAAAATAAATTCACTTTCTTGACTAATTTCTTCATCCCAACTTAATGCTCTATCTTGTAATTCACTCATTTTTTATCCTCCTAAATATTATTTTCTTTTATAAATTTAATAATTTGTTCAAAAGCTCCTACTAATACTTGATTTACAAATTCATCAGGGTAATTGTTAATTCCTGTTCCCTCCGGGAAATATCCTCTTTTAGTAACTGCTTTTTCTACTTGTTCTACTGTTAATCCATTTGCTTGCATTAAATCTCGCAGTGATTTATTTTTTACATCTAATTTATTTTCAAACACATTTACTTGTCCTTTAAACAAATCATCTTTCACTTCATCAAATGGAATTTTTTGTCTTTCATCATCCTTTAATAAAGTAAATTCATTTTCTGAAATTTCTCTATTTTTTTCTTTAACCGGAAGCTCTTCATTTATTTTTTCTATAACTTTATCTTCTTTACTTCCAACCTCTACCTTAAACGCTTCATTTTCATTATTTACATAAAATTTTTCTTTTTTATCTTTATTAAAAATATGAGAAATCATTGAATAATCAAGCTCTAATTCATCAGATAAGCTATGACGATTTTTAGCATCATAAGCCGGATGATTAGTCGTAAACATTTTTCTTTCTTGACCTGTACCTTTTCTTTTAGTTGTCATTCCATCTTTTATAGTTGTAACTTCTGTTTTAAAGTTTAAGAATAAAAGCAAATCTGCCCATTCTTTTGTTAAAGAAGCTGTTTTTTTCTCAAGTTTTAATTCGTATTTATCATAAGATCCTAATTGGTCCGGACTATCTACTTTTCTTTGAGTAGAATGAGCAAGTAACACAACATTTATTCCACTATCTACCACTTCTGACAACTTATTTAATAAATCTTTTCCCCAAACATCAGCTAAGTGCTTGTATCCTGCACCATATCCGTAATCTTCAATATTTTTAACATATTGTCCATTTGAATTTGGTCTACTTGCCACAACATAAGGCTTACATAAATACTCTTCTAAAAAATCAAGCGTATCTATTACTAAAGTTTCACATGGTTTTTCTTTTTTTATCCAATCTAATTGTTGTAAAAATATATTCCAAGATGTAGGGCTTTGTATCCTCTTAACATCCATGTTATTGGTTGACCCTTCTAAATCTATAAACAAAGAATTTGGAAATTTACTTGCAAGAGTTGATTTTCCTACCCCCTCAACACCATAAATTACAACTTTTTGTGCTTTTGCTATTTTTCCTGAATTTATTTCAAACATTAAAATGCACCTGCCTTCCAATTATTAGTATTATTTTCTATCTTTCCATCTTCTATAATTACGCTGCACTCTTCGCCTTTAGAAACTCTAGTAGCAATAACTTGCAAGTCTTGCTTTTCAATCCAAGCCCCAAATTCTTTTAATGTATCTAAATCTAATTGTTCTAACTTGTCCATAAGCACGAATCCACATTCAGGATTTAACGCTTTTACAATTGATGTAGCAACAACTAACTGTTCACTACTTGACATCCCATCCCATTTTTGTCCGTTAAAAGTAAGTTCTCCGTCTTCTATAGATAAGCCATTTAATGGTAAATTTGCATTTTTAAGAAGCGACATTTTTTTATTTCTAATATCAGCAAGTTTTTCAGAAAGTTCATCATATTGCATTTTAAATTTATTTGCTTCATCTTGAGCTCTATATTTATTTAAATTTTCATCAATCTTTTTGTTTATAAGTTCAATATTATTTATTGAATTTACTATTTCTTCTGTTGATTCATCTTTAAGTTCTTCAACTGTTTTTTTAGCATTTAAGATATTATCAACCCTATTATTTAACCTTGATAAAACTTCATCTTTTTTAATTTGGAGCTCTTTTATTTTTTCTTCTAAGTTTTTATATAACTCTTGGTCTGATTCTTGACTTCTTACAAGCTCTTTAAGATTTTCTCTATGTTTTTGATTTTCTCCGTTTTTATAAAGTATAGATTGTTGCTCGTTTATCAAATCAATTACTGATATTTTTTCTCTTGGAACATCTTTATGTTCAATAAGCTCATCTGCATACTTTTGTTTTTGGTCTTTTATCCGACCTATCTCGTATCTTTCATTGTATGTTCTTTGTTCTTGATTTAATAATTTTTGAAATTCTTCTTCAAGCCCTATTAATCCTAAAAGCATTCTTCCTTTTTCTAAATTACTTGCTTCCATAAATTTTGGAATATCTAAAGCAAAAGTTGAGATAAAACTATCTAATAATTGCTGACCTGCTTTTTGTCCGCTAGGGTCTGTTACTTTTAAATCTGAATTTTTTCCTTTTCTTTCAACTACCAATCCATTTGTTAAAGTTAGTTTTAAGTAAGGATCCAAAACAGAATCATCATTTTTGGGATTAGTAGGTTTATATTTATTTCCACCTAATACCCACGCTATACTGTCAAGTATTGAAGTCTTCCCTTGGCGATTATTCCCACCTATTATAGTTAGACCATTTTTTGATGGTTCTAATTCAATAGCTTTAATTCTTTTTACATTTTCTAGCTCTAAACTATTAATTTTTATTGACATATAGCCCCCTAATCTACAATTCGAACATGGCCTATAGCCCAATCCATGATTAATTCTGCTATATCTCCAATATTCATATTTGATTCATCTGCAAGTTGTTTTATAGTGTTATAAGTTTCTTCTGATACTCGAACTTGTCTTCCATCACGAACACGATTATTTTTTATTTTTCTTATTCTTAATATATTTTCTTTCATTTTTTCTCCTTAATTATTTTATTTGTGTTATAATTAAGTAAATAAGGTGGTGCTTATTTACTATGCTGGTGTTTTACATCGGCTTTTTTCTTTTTTTCATATCTGTGTACAAAAATCTAATCAAAAATATCAGTGGCACTATAAATATCTCTCCACCTATCGCAAAGTAACCTCTATTATTAAAACCATCTATCATCGCTATAACTGTTATTAATACACATACTAGAGCTAATAAGATGTAATGCTTGTCAATTTTTCGTTTTTTCATAATTCCCCCTTTAAATATTTCTCAAGCCTAATTTTATAAATGTAGTATTCATAATTTTTAGGATGCTTGACTGCTACCCCGAACGGAAATACTCCTTGTTGAAGTGCAAGTCTGAGTGCTTGTTCTGAAATATTTAGCTTTTCAGACGCTTCTTTTATATTTACTGTTTGCAAATCTTTCATTGTTTTATTTCCTTTTGTTAATTACCAATTTTCATTAGAATTTGAATAATTTTTACTGAGGCTAGTTCGCTAGTCTCTTTCTTTATATTCAATAACTGTATATTCTCCATCTGCTTTTATTGTGTAATTGCTTCTATCGTCAAATATTTCTTTTTCTTCCATTCTCTCTCCTTTCTGTGGTTGGTGTTATTTTACGGTTTAACCGTGTTATCGATTAAAAAATTAATGGAATCATAAGATATTCCATAAAGCTTTTCTATTTCAGGTAATTTATTAACTTTTGGGAATGTTCTTCCTTTTTCCCAACTTATCAATGTAGGTTCAGAAACGTTTAGCCATTTAGAAGCTTCCAACGTGCTTAACCCTTTATTAACCCTTAACGCTTTTAAAGTGTATTTCTTTGTCACTCTCTCACCTCCTTGTGTGTTATTTTTTTATCCTTTGCTATAATAGTTATAGAAAGGAGGTATATATGAAACTTGATTTTGATATTGTTCGTAAAGTTTTAATTGAAATAGAAAATATTGACTCTTTGAATAAGGAATTAATTTATAAACCTAATTCTGATGGAGAGAACGTTATATACGCTCTTATAAAACTTGAAGAAGCCAATATGATTAATTGTCATGTGATTCGTGCAGATAACGGAATAGTTATGGTTAGAGTGTTTTCGTTAACATGGCAAGGTCATCAATTATTAGATGATATTAGGTCTTCAAAAGCTTTTAATTTCGCTAAATCAAAATTAAAAGACGTCGGGTCATTTTCAATCTCAATATTAGGACAAGTTGCTAGTCAATACTTATTAAATCAGTTAGGCTTATAGTCCAAATTTTCTTTTTTCTATAAGCTCTTCCAACGAGGTGTTTTTTATATATTCAAAAGAATATATAGGACATCTCGCATTTTTTTTAAATGAAAATAAATCTATAAAATTCCACTTGCTTTGTTGAAAATTATTTGATAAAAGCCAAATTTTCTTATGTTCTCCAAGCTCTTCAAGTAAATCTCGTTTATTTAATTCTTCAATCAATTCTTCGCTTGATATTTTTGATAAGTCCATATTCCCCTCCTTTACACAAAATTCATTATTATATTAATCACAGTTAAAGCAATTAATATATAAAGTAATATCTTTATTGTCTTTTCATTATTTTTCATATATAATTACAAGTGAGATAGTTAAGGCTTATCGCCCTAACTTATCTACTATTTTTGAGATGATGTCAATCACTTTTTCAATTATCATCAGTATCGTTAGTGCTATGATTAATTTGTGATTGTCATCTTTTTTTATATCTCTTTTCCGTTTTCTTCTCACTTGTTTGCCCCCTTTCTTCAACTTATGAATATATATTATCACGGTTAAAACGTGTTGTCAATACTTTTTTAAGTTTTTTTTATATTTTTTTATGTTCTACTTAAATTTATTATTGTTTTTACCGTGAATATGTGATATATTAGTAATTAATAAAGGAGATGTAATTATGAAAAATTTAGAGAACAAAGAAATTTTTGCTAAAAATCTTAAATATTATATGGATAAAAACAATTTAGATAGAAATAAATTATGTGAAGACCTAGATTTAAAATATATGACTTTAAGCGATTGGATAAATGCAAAAACATATCCAAGAATTGACAAAATAGAGTTATTAGCCGACTACTTCAAAATTAATAAGTCCGATTTGATAGAAGATAAAACCACTCCCCCACTCCCTAAAGAATTTATCCCTTTAACAAAAATAAAGAAAATCCCAATACTAGGATATGCTCCATGTGGCTCATTTAGTTGGGCAGAAGAAGATTTTCAAGGATATTTTGTCGCTGATGAACTTATAAAAGCTGATTATTGTTTAGTCGCAAAAGGCGATTCAATGATTGACGCTGATATAAATGACGGTGATATTGTATTCATGAAGCATACTCAAGAGGTTGAAAATGGACGTATAGCAGTAGTTAGGATTGATGATACTGTAACACTTAAAAAGGTAATAAAACTCTCCGATAAAGTCATTCTACAGCCTTATAATAATGAATACGAACCTATTATACTTCAAGATGAACCTAAAGCAAGTATCGTTGGAGAGATGGTTGGGGTTTATAAGGTTAGGTAGGTTGGTTGGAGATACAGTTTTTCTTAAAAAAACTCCTGATGTTGAGAATGGGAAAATAGCTGCTGTATTAATCGACAATGAAGCAACACTAAAAAAAGTAATTAAAACAAATGATGTTATAATTCTTCAACCTTGCAATTCTAATAGCAACCTATATAAGCCTATTCTATTAGATGGAAAAGAAGATACAATGATATTAGGTGAAATGGTGGGTGTTTATCACCCTTACAAGAAATAGGAGAAGTAATATGTTTAAAAATAAAAGTTTTTTGTGGTGGATATTAGTTGGCTGGTGGATATTTTTATTATACATAATATCAATTGGTTGGATAATAGAACCTGTAAAATATTTTTCTAATAAAAATAAAAATATTCCTAAATATAATAACTTAAATTTAATAGTTGCTGGGACATATTTTAGAAAAAAAGAAATTGAAGAATTTATGAAAAAAAATAGCGAAAATTTATGGGATAAAATTTCTCCAAATTCTAGAACTTTATTTAAATATAAATCCATACGTAACTATTCTAATGTTGAGCTTATTAGAGAACCCAATAATGAATATGATTCTAATGCAATAGCTGTAATACTTGATGGATTTAAGGTTGGGTATATTTCTTCAAATGATAATATTCAAGTTGGTTCAATTCTAAAAAATATTAAAAATATTTCAGCTGATATAAATGGTGGTGATTTCAAAAAAATTGACAAAGATGGTGATTTAATAAAAATTTTAAATGATTATAATATTACAATACATTTAAGTTGTTAGAAAAAGAAAGAGATCCTCTTTTTGAAAATACTAAAGAACAATATGCTAATTTATTGGGTGTTAATAAAGAGGTATTAGAATATATAGTATAGTGGATAATGAATAAAAAAGATAGGAGTAGAAAATGCAAAATGAGTTAATAGAAGTGAACGGAATACAAATTGGTCTTTTTACGGAAGATCACAAGAATGATTATATTAGTTTAACTGACATAGCGAAATATAAAAACAGCGAAGATCCCAGAATAGCTATCTCAAATTGGATGAGTTCTTATTCAACTATAGATTTTCTTGCTGTTTGGGAAGAGATAAATAACACTAATTTTAACCGTATGGAATTCCATACGGTTAGAAGTGAAAAAGGTAGATTAGTGATGACTCCTAAAAAATGGATTGAAACTACTAACGCAATAGGCTTAACCCTCAAAGTTGGGAAATACGGAGGAACATACGCTAAAATGGTAAAAATCAAAAAGGAGACGAATACTTATGAATATAGAAAGTAAATATCTACAAAAAATTAAAATAAATAAATCCTTTACTGCAAATAGAATAGAATTTCCTATGGCAAATGAATATGTAGCCTTAGAGTTAATTGATGAAGAAAATGACGATAATTATTTATTTGATATAAATAGAAAGCAAGCAATAGAAATAAGATGCACTTATCAAACAAGATATAATAAAACAATTCAATTATTAAGACTAGATTTAAATAGTAAGCCTCACAAAAATCCTGACGGTGAAATAATTAAAGAGGCACATATTCATATATACACCGAAGCTTATGGAACAGCTTATGCGGTAAGGCTAGATAACCCTATTTTACATGAAATAAATCCCACATTTGATTTAAAAAAACTAAAGACTGAAAATATTCAAGAATTATTTGTTGCTTTTTCAGAATTTTGCAACATCAAAAATATTCCAGCCTTTAATACAGTTATTTAAGTATATTTATTTCTTTTTTAATTAACGACCATAAAATAGGGTATATCCCATATTCTTTTAGTGCATTTAAAGAATCTTCATTAATTTTGTTTTCATCATTTATGATTACAATATTTAGTGTACCTTTTTTTCTTGTACTAACTATATCATTCCACGAAAAGATTATTTGTTTTGATTTATTTATATCTAAACTATTAACAACATCAATAATTCTTTCAGGATTGTTGCTAGTTCTAGGCAAAACGTAATCATAACTATTTTGCAACCTAGACTTCCCAATAAAGCTTATATTTTCAGTAAAAATTATATTGTTTTTCTCGAAAAAAGCATTCACTTCTTCAAAGAATATATTGCTAATATTTGATCTATTTAAAACAAACATATCATTAATAGAAATTATCGTTTGTAATAATTTGTGCTTTGCTTCTGGTAATTCTTTTAAGGAATTTACTTTTACAAACAACACCCCATTATTAAGCATTACACCGTTTCTGTTAATAATTATATTCATTAATTCTTTTCTTTTATTGGAATTAAACTCAAAGCCAGACATTAATAAATCATTAATAGTATAACCCATATCACTAACTTGAGCAGGAACTCCGTTTTTCGTTTTTATATATACTTGAGTGTAATCATTGTGTCTGTCAAGAAAAGGAGTAGTTATTTCTATTAAATTATCGTTTATACTTGTTTGAGTGATGTTATTATACAACCAATCAGTATATTCTTTAATATAATCCATTATAATCTCCTTTAACTTTATTTTAATATATACATATTATACCATCTAAAATTAAATTAATAAACAATAAATAAAAACACCCCTACCACTCTCACCTGGTAAGGGATATGTGAATAGAGTATATTGCTATACATCTCTTAACAACAATATTATAGCATATACTCGTTTCGTTGTACACAAAATACATGAAAGGAGTATTTTTTATGGCTAAAAGATTAAAATTACCTAATGGATTCGGTAGTGTTTATACACTAAATGGTAAAAGAAGAAAAAAATATGCCGCACGAATTACTATTAACTCAAGTCCAGATGGCAAACAAATTAGGAAATATATAGGCTATTATGCAAAATATGCTGATGCATTAAATGCTTTATCAGAATATAATACAAATCCCTATGATGTTGATCTAAGTAAATTCACTCTTTTAGAGTCTTATGAAAATTACAAAAAATGGAAATTTCCAGATTTATCAAATAGTTCTATATTAGGCTATCAAGCTGCTTTTAATCATGTATCAATTCTTCATAATAAAGCACTGATATATATTACATCTGATGATTTACAAAATATACTTGATGATAAAAGTATAGGTAATGGAATTAAAAGAAAAATCATAGTGTTGTTTAATCAGTTATATTCATACTATTGCGAAGATATACCTCAATTAAAAAAAATAACCAATAAACTTAGAATTAAATCATTTGTTAAAATTGATAATGCTGATGTAAAAGAAAAAGTATTTACAATGGACGAAATACAAACATTATGGGATAACATAAATAATTTTAATGATTTAGATATAATATTAATACTTTTATATACTGGATTTAGAATAAATGAATTATTAATGTTAAAAACAAAAAATGTTCATTTAGAAGAAGGTTATTTACAAGGTGGAAATAAAACAAAAAATAGTATAAATAGAAAAATTCCTATCCATTCCAAAATTAAAAAATTTATTGAAAAAAGATATGATCCTGATAAGGAATACTTGATAAGAAATAAATTTGATGAAAGGTTTAAGTATAGTAATTTTAAAAGAGAGAGATTTGAAAGAATAATGACATCATTAAATATGAAACATACTCCTCATGATACAAGGCATACAGTTGCAACATATTTACAAATTAATGGTGCAGACAAAATTGCTATAAGACAAATATTAGGACACGCAGGTAAAGATATAACTGAAGAAGTATATACTCATGCAATAATAGAAAATCTATCAAAAAATATAGAATTATTAAAATAAAATTTTGTAGGCTACTTGTAGGCTACTTGTAGGCTACGTACAAAAATGCTCACGAATTGTGAGCTATATATACAACTAAAAAACGTTGGAATATAAGCATTCCAACGTTTTGTAATTTGTATGATATTATCTCTTTGAGAATTGTGATGATTTTCTTGCTTTCTTTAAACCTGGTTTCTTTCTTTCCTTCTTTCTTGAATCTCTTGTCAAGAAACCTGCTCTTTTTAATACTGGCTTTAATTCTTCATCAACTTCTAATAAAGCTCTTGATACACCATGTCTGATAGCTCCTGCTTGACCTGTGAATCCACCACCTTTAACGTTAACTTTAACATCAAATTGTCCTAATTTTTCTGTTAATTTTAAAGGAGATTTTGCTAATTCTTTAAGTGTTTCATATCCAAAATATTCTTCAATATCTTTTCCATTAATTGTGAATGTTCCTTGTCCAGGTAAAAGTCTAACTCTTGCTACAGCAGATTTTCTTCTTCCTGTACCGTAAAATTGTTCGCTCATGATACCTCCCTTAAATTTCTAATGCTTCCGGATTTTGACCACCATGTTTGTGATCCGGTCCTGCATATACATGTAATTTTTTAAACATTTGTCTACCTAATGAATTTTTAGGCAACATACCTTTAATTGCATGTTCTAAGATTCTTTCTGGATGCTTTGCTAAAACATCTTTATAAGGGATTTCTCTTAAACCACCAGCATAACCTGTGTAGTGCTTGTAAACTTTATAGTTTGCTTTGTTACCTGTTACTCTGATTTTATCAGCATTTACGATAACTACGTAGTCACCTGTATCTACGTGTGGTGTGTAAATTGGTTTTGTTTTACCTCTTAAAATAGAAGCAACTTTAGATGCTACATCACCCAAAACTTTATCTGTTGCATCAATAACATACCATTTACGCTCAACTTCATTGTGTTTTGCTAAAAATGTGCTCATTTTTATCCTCCTGTTTCTTTTTTATATCTAGCCTCATTAATTTAGAACTCGCCAAATGAGGTGGCGATTTTGTACATTCGACGATTTCTTTATCGCACATCGACGCTGCGATTTTAGATCGTAGATATCTAAAAAGAATCAAGATTCTCTTTAAATACCTATATATTATATAGTTTTTATCACTATTTGTCAAATTATTTAGTATTTTATTTCTACTAAATATAATCCTTGTGGTCCATAAGTTTTTGCGGCTCTTTCAATTTTTTTTTCAAAAATTTCATTTACATAATTTACTTCTCTAAACCCTCTACCTATATCTATCAGCAATCCAACCATAATTCTTATTTGATTATGTAAAAAAGATTGAGCTTCAAATTCTAAAATAATATCCTCATCTAATCTATAAATTTCAATGTTTGTAATATTTCTTACAGGATTTTTATCTTGCCCCAACTTCATAAATGCTGAAAAATCATGTTCTCCTTTTAATAAATTTGCAGCTAATTTCATATTATTTATATCTAAATCATGCTTTATATGAAGTTTATAATTCCTTTGATGTGGATAGAAAACTTTCGAATTGCAGATTACATATCTATATTTTTTCGATTTAGCATCAAATCTAGAGTGAAAATCTTTTTTAACCTCTTTCGATTCAATAATTGATATATCAGATGGTAAATATTTTTTTAATTTAAATTTATATGCTTCTGCCGGTAATACTGAATTTGTTAAAAAATTTGATACATGCATTGTAGCATGTACTCCGGCATCTGTTCTACCCGCTGAAATAATTGATATTTCCTCTTTGTTTAATCTTTTCAAAGCTTTTTCAAGCTCTCCTTGTACAGTTCTTACATCTGGTTGAATTTGAAAACCGTTAAAATTTGAGCCATCATAAGCTACTGTCAACTTTATATTTTTCATAAAAACATTCCCGCTACAACCAAAGAAACAAAAAATATAGCTACAATTGCAAATACAATATAGTCCATTTTTTTTAACTTTAATGGATTCAATCTTGTACGCCCTTCAGATCCTCTATACCCTCTGGATTCCATTGCAATAGCTAATTCTTTAGCTCTTCTAAATGAATTGATAAATAATGGCACTAATAATGGTATCATGCTTTTAGCTTTTTTCATTATATTTCCTGAATCAAATTCCGCTCCCCTTGCTAATTGAGCTTTTCTTATTTTATTTGCTTCATAAAATAACGTAGGAATAAATCTCAAGGCAATAGATATCATCATTGCCATCTCATGTGCCGGAAACTTTACAATTTTTAAAGGACTTAATAAAGCTTCTATTCCATCTGTTAATTTAGTTGTACTAGTTGTTAAAGTTAAATATGATGTACCGATTACTAAAAGTATAAGTCTAACGCCTATATATATCGCTCTTTCTATGCCTTCCCAAGTAATAGTTAGACCTATAAATCCAAATAATTCTCTTCCCGGAGTAGAAAATATATGAATTATAGTTGTAAAAACTAAAATAAATATTATAGATTTTAGTGATTTTAATATGCTAATAAAGCTTAGGTTTGCAATTTTAATAGTTAAATATACAAATAAAAACATTGGAATATAATAGATTAAATTATTAATCAAAAACAATGTAATCATGTACATAAATACTAAAATAATCTTAATTCTAGGATCTAATTTATGAACAATTGTATCTCCCGGAACATATTGCCCTAGTGGTGAATTATTCATCTTTACCTCCTAGCTGTTTTAACAATATTTCATATGCATCTTTTACATTTATAATTGTTTTATCAAAATTATAACCCTTATCTTTTAATAAACTCGTTACTTTCGTTATCTGAGGAATATCAAGTCCTATATTTTCTAATTTTTCTCCATTGCTATATATAATTTCCGGGATATTGTCATCAAAAACTTTACCATCAGACATTACTATAACTCTATCTGCAATTTTTGCAATATCCTCCATAGAATGTGATACCACAACAACTGTAAGTTCATCATCTGATTCATAAATTTTTCTTAATTCCCCTAAAATTTCATCTCTTCCTTGTGGATCTAATCCTGCAGTAGGTTCATCCAAAATTAAATATCTTGGTTGCATTGCTAAGATAGATGCTATGGCAACTCTTCTTTTTTGTCCTCCAGATAGGTCAAATGGAGATTCATCTTTATATTTTTCATAATCCAAACCTACTAATTTCATAGATTCTTTTACCCTTTTTTGCACTTCTTCTTCAGGTAAATTTAAATTTTTAGGTCCAAATGCTATATCTAAAGCTATAGTCTCTTCAAATAATTGATATTCCGGATATTGAAAAACTAAACCTACTTTTTGTCTTACTTGCTTTAAATTTGATTTATTAGATTCTGATACATCTTCTCCATCAACATTAACTGTACCTTCTGTAGGATAAATTAACCCATTAAATAATTGTACCATTGTAGATTTACCGGATCCGGTATGCCCAATAACTCCAATAAATTCATTTTTATTTATTTTTAAATTAACATCATCCAATGCATACTTATCATCGGATGAATTATATTTGTATTTTACATTTTTTAATTCTATACTCATAAAGCATCTACCAACTCATCAATTGTTAAAATATCACTAGAAATATTTATTCCTGATTTATTTAATAAATAAGCCAATTCTGTTACCTGAGGAACGTCTAACCCATAGCTTTTAATTTTTTCAACATGACTAAATACTTCTCTTGGACTACCATCCAAAACTATATTTCCTCTATCAATCACTACAACTCTATCAGATAATACGGCCTCATCCATATAATGTGTAATATTAATCACCGTCTTTTTCTCTTCTTTATTTAGTTTTAATGCATGATTCATTACATCTTTTCTTCCCGTAGGATCAAGCATTGATGTGGGTTCATCAAATACAACAATCTCGGGTTTCATCGCCAAAACCCCTGCTATTGCAACACGTTGTTTTTGTCCGCCTGATAGCATATGAGGAGCATGTTTTCTGTATTTATACATACCAACAGCATTCAAGGATTCATCAACTCTATGCCTTAATTCAGGATTTGGTATTCCAAGATTTTCCGGTCCAAATGCCACATCTTCTTCAACAACAGTAGCAACAATCTGATTATCAGGATTTTGAAAAACCATTCCTACTTTCTCACGTATTTTCCATATATCTGATGTTTTTGTGTTATCTTCATCAATAATAACATCTCCTTCAACAGGTAATATTTGTGCATTTAATAATTTTGCTAATGTTGATTTACCTGATCCATTTCTCCCTAAAATAGACACAAACTCGCCCTTTTTTATATTTAAATTTATATTTTTTAAAACATATTCTTCATCATCACTATATTTAAAATTTAAATTTTTAATCTCTATCATTAATCTACATCCGCCTTAGCTTCACCTTTTCTAATCATTTCTTGCTTTTCAAACTCTGTTGGTGATAAATTTGTACTACTTTCATATATAACTACAGCAGTATTAATTGGTACATTTTCAAATATTTTTTTCATAGCAGCCGGTGGTGTATTTATACATGAACTACTTCCCCATGTTTTATATATACTTCCACCATATTCTTCTCTTGTACTTGTATCATGTATACCTGAGCCAGTCCAACCAACCGGCATCCAATATTCAACAGGATATACATAATCCTCTCCGGTAATAGCATTTGAGCCTACAAGTTTCTTTCCTCTTTCTTTAGACCATATTTTGTTTACACCTGTTGGAGTAGTGGCATTTCTTGATCTTGCATCACCAGATATTATATCCGTATCAACTAAAAGTTTTCCATCTTTATAAAACCACATATGTTGTCTGGAAAGATCTATTTCTATATATGTATTTCCTATATCATCTTTTCCTCTATGCATTGCTTCCATCTCATATACAATTTTAACTCTACCACCCTCATTTGCACCTATCATTTTGATAAGATTTTCGACGGTCTTATCTACATCCATTTTCCATCCATAAATTCCTCCCGGAACAGTAATTTCTCCCAATCCAGTAGCCTTAAATTTATGTTCTTTAGCATAAGTATTTGTTTGTCTAGCTATTTTAATTACGTATTTTTCTATTTTTTCTTTGTCTAAAACATATTTTCCATTCTCTACATTATACATTTCAAAAATATCTTTACCTTTTAATTCAAATTTTCTATCTTCAAAATCAAATAAGTAATTTAATTTCGCAATTTTCTTTATTTTATTTAAATCTTCTTTAATTTGTTTAGAATCAGATAATAATTTTGGATTAATATACTCTTTATCAAGAATAAGCTTATTTTTTCCTTTAACTAATGCATCATTTATGGATAAAATTGTTTTATCAATATTTAAATTATCTCCCAATTTATGATCAGTAACAATATAATCTTTTCCATTATATTCAATTTTAGCATCAACAGGATTTATCGTATTTTTTTTAAAATCTGATGATTTTAATATATTTTCTAATGCTTTTTTATTATAAACAACATCATACTCTACACTATAATTATGACTTTTAAAAATATCAATTGGCCAAATTAAGGCGTTTTGATTAGGGGCATTATTAACCTTTTTTATTTTTTTATTAAGTTCAATATCAGAATATCTGATATCCAATTTTTTATTATTTCTACCCTCAATCTGCAATTTAGATTTTAAATTGCTATTTTCTTCATTTTTAAATAAGTTATTTAACAACACAAAACTTTTGTTATTTCCATTTATTTTGGTACCTGGATAAGAAAATTCGCTAAAAATAAATACTCCTATTAGATAAATAATTATAAATGAAATAAATATATATAATAAATGTTTTTTATTTTTCATTTTTCCCTCCATACCTATACTAATATATATTACCACAAAAGTTTTATTTAAACAATTACTCTTAAATATAAAAAAAGGACAGAATACTCTGCCCATACATTATAAAATTTATTAAACTAATTCTAGGATTGCCATTTCTGTAGCATCCCCTCTTCTTGGTCCAAGTTTTAATACTCTTGTATATCCACCATTTCTTTCTTTATATTGTGGACCATATTCGTCAAATAATTTTTTTACAACATCTGTTTTATAGATATAAGCTAACGCTTGACGTCTTGCATGTAAGTCACCTCTTTTAGCTAATGTAATCATTTTATCAGCAATTCTTTGAGCTTCTTTAGCTCTTGTTACTGATGTTTGGATTCTACCATTTTCTAAAAGTGATTGAACAAGGTTTCTTAACATTGCATTACGGTGGTCAGTTCTTCTACCTAATTTTCTTAAATTTGACATAATGCCTCCTAATTACTCATCCTCATTATCATCTAATAATCTTAGTCCTAAACTTTCAATTTTTTCCTTAACTTCAACAAATGACTTTTTACCAAAATTTTTAATTTTAGCTAGTTGATCCATTGGAACTTCAAGTATTTGTTCTACTGTATTCAAACCTGCTCTCTTCAAGCAATTAAATGCTCTTAAATTTAAATCAAGTTCTTCTATTGTTAAGCTTAGTAATTGTTGAGTTTCATCTTCATTATCTTCTTCATCGTCTTCAGTTACTACAACTTCTTGATCAATATTTGGTAATTCTGTAAAGAAGTTTAAATAATTAATTAAGATTTTTGAGCCATCAGCAACAGCTTCCTGAGGTGTAATTGTACCATTTGTTGTAACTTCTAATATTAATTTATCAAAATCAATTATTTGACCAACCCTTGTTTTTTCAACAATAAAGTTAACCTTTGTTACCGGTGTGAATGATGAATCTATAGAAATTAATCCAATTGGAGCATTTTCCATTTTATGTTGTTCAGCTACAGAATATCCTGTACCATCTACAACAGTTAAATCCATATGTATAGATCCTTCATCATTAATTGTTGCAATATAATGATCTTTATTTACTATTTCTAAATCAGAATCGCCTGTTATATCTCCGGCTGTTACAATTTTTGGTCCTTCAACATCTAATCTTAAATTAATTGGTTCGTTGTTATTCGAAAGTTTTTTTATGGCTATTCCTTTTATATTTAAAATTATTTCCGGAACATCCTCTATTACACCCTTTACTGTTGTAAATTCATGTAATACACCTTCATCAAACTTAATACTTGATATTGCTGATCCTGGTAGTGAAGACAATAGTACTCTTCTCATACTATTTCCCAAAGTTGTCCCGTAACCCCTTTCTAATGGAGAGATTACGAAACGACCTAGATTTTTTTCTTCGTTTATTTCTAAAATTTCAATCTTTGTATTTAGCTTTTCTATCACGGATTTGCCTCCTGTGCTTTAAACTATTATCTTGAATACAACTCAACTATTAATTGTTCATTTATTTCAAAATCAATATCTTCTCTATTTGGATTAGATTCTACTTTTCCTTCTAATTTTTCTGTATCAACGCTAACCCATTTAGCTTGATTCCATACTTTATCTTCTGTATATTTAAATATTCCATTTCTTCTTGATTTTTCTCTTACAGTAATTACATCACCTTGTGCTAATCTATATGAAGGAATATCAACTTTGCTTCCATTTACTAAGAAATGTCCGTGTGAAATCAATTGTTTTGCTTCATTTCTAGTTTTAGCAAATCCCATTCTGTAAACAACATTGTCAAATCTTAATTCTAATAATTGTAAAAGATTTTCACCTGTAATACCAGACATCTTTTCAGCTGTCTTATATACTTTTCTAAATTGTTTTTCTAAAATTCCGTAAACAAATTTAGCTTTTTGTTTTTCTTTTAATTGTAATCCATATTCACTTAATTTGTTTTTTCCTTTTCCAGGATTTTTATTTGATTTTTTATTAATTCCTAATACTTGTGGTGCTAATCCTAATGCTCTAGCTCTTTTAAGTACCGGTCCTTTATATCTTGCCATATCTTAAATCCTCCCCCTATACTCTTCTCTTCTTTGGTGGTCTACAACCATTGTGAGGTATTGGAGTTACGTCTTTAATTCTGTTGATTGTTAAACCTACAGTTTGTAAAGCTCTTATTGCTGACTCTCTTCCTGATCCTGGTCCTTTAACAAAAACTTCTACAGTTTTTAAACCATGTTCCATAGCTTTTTTAGCTGCTTCTTCAGCTGCTTGTTGTGCAGCAAATGGAGTAGATTTTCTAGAACCTTTAAATCCTAATTGACCAGCTGATGCCCAAGAAATAGCATTACCATTCATATCTGTTAACATAACCATTGTATTGTTGAATGTTGAATTGATATGAGCTTGGCCTCTTTCTATTTGCTTTCTATCTCTTTTTCTTACACGAGTTTGTTTGCCACGTGCATTTTTAGTTGCTTTTGCCAAATTCTACCCCCTATTTTTTCTTACCTTTACGAGTTCTTGAATTATTTTTAGTATTTTGACCTCTAACAGGTAGATTCATTTTATGTCTACGTCCTCTATAACTGTTAATTTCACGAAGTCTTTTAATATTCATACTAATATCTCTTCTTAGATCTCCTTCAAGTGTATACTTTTCAATTTGATCTCTAATTGCTGATAATTCGCTTTCTGTAAGATCCTTAACTCTTGTGTCAGGATTTACTCCAGCATCAGATAATATTTTATTTGATCTTGCTCTACCAATTCCGAAGATATATGTTAATCCAATTTCTACTCTTTTTTCTCTTGGTAGATCAACGCCTGATATTCTTGCCAAAGTCCTGCCTCCTTAACCTTGCTTTTGTTTGTGTTTTGGATTTTCGCAAATTACCATTACTTTACCTTTTCTTCTGATAATTTTACATTTTTCACACATTTTTTTTACTGATGGTCTTACTTTCATAAAATCCCCCTATTTCTTTCTCCAAGTAATTCTTCCCTTGGTTAGATCGTAAGGTGACATTTCAACTGTAACCTCGTCACCCGGAAGAATTCTTATATAATTCATTCTTAATTTTCCTGAAATGTGAGCTTGTATTTCATGTCCGTTTTCAAGTTCTACAATAAATATTGTATTTGGTAAAGCTTCCTTTATCTTACCTGAAACTTCTATTACTTCTTTATTTGACATAGATTAAGCTTCCTCCTGTAATTTCAATTTAATATTTCTTTTAATTAACAAGTCATCAATTTTATCAATAGATTTTAATTTTTCAAAATCTTCAATACTTTGATTTACTATTTGTAAATGTTTTTTATTCTTCTTTTTTGGATTATTGATTTTTTTATCTTTTCCATTAACTAATAGAATATAATCCTCATCTACAAACTCATACACGATATATACTTTTCCTTTGTCACGTCCCTGCTTTGATACACAAAGCTGACCCAAAACAAATTCACATCTATTTTTTTTCGTTAAGCTCATATGAATTACTTCAGAGAATTTTCTATTTCTACATAAACTTCATCAATTTCATTATTACCATTAAATTTTTGTAATTTACCAACTTTTTCGTAATAATTAATCAATGGTGAAGTTTGTTCTTCATATATTTCTATTCTTTGTCTAGCGGTTTCTTCATTGTCATCTGGTCTTTGAACTAATTGTGAACCACAAACATCACATATTCCCTCAACTTTTGGAGGAAGATTTGTAACATGATATGTTGCTCCACAGTTTTTACATACTCTTCTTCCAGATATTCTTGAAATTAAAACTTCTATATCTGCATCTATATAAATAACTTTTGTAAGCTCTCTACTATTTTTTGACAACCATTCGTCCAAAGCTTTTGCTTGATTAATATTTCTAGGATACCCATCTAACATAAATCCAGCATTTAAGGTTTCATTAGATAAACGATCAAATACTAATTCATTTGTTAATTCATCAGATACCAAAGAACCTGATGCGATTATCTCTTTAACTTTTAATCCAAGTTCTGTTTCTTCTTTAATATTTTTTCTGAATATATCTCCCGTTGAAATATGTGTTACTCCAAAATTATTAATGATTTTTGTAGCTTGGGATCCCTTACCAGCTCCCGGAGGTCCTAATAATATTAATATCATAACTTTCCCCTTATTTATTTAAGAAACCTTTATAATGTCTCATTTGCATCATTGCTTCTAATTGTTTTTCAGTCTCAATAATTACACCAACAGCGATAATTATTGATGTACCACCTAACATTAATGCAATACCCATAAAATGTCCAAATAATCTTGGTGCAGCGGCAATAATACCTAATCCTAAAGCCCCTATTAATGTAATTCTGCTTACTATTTTTGCTAAAAAGTCTGTGGTTGGTTTCCCAGGTCTAATACCTGGAATAAATCCACCATTTTGTTGTAAATTTTTTGAATATTCATATGGGTTAAATTGTATTGAATTATAGAAGTATGCAAATACTATAACTAGTAAAAATTGTACAACAACTAACGTCAATACACTTATAGTTGAATTTGAATTCAAATACTTTTGTACGAAACTTGCAAATCCACCACCAGTTATCAATGCTATTGTTTGAGGTAATGCTAATAATGATGAAGCAAAAATTACAGGCATAACACCACTCATATTAACCTTAATTGGAATATGAGTCGATGATCCACCGTACATTTTTCTACCAACAACTCTTTTAGCGTATTGTACTGGAATTCTTCTTTCACCTTGTGTTAGTAAAACTACAAATACTACTGATAATAATGTTATTACTAACAGAATTAATGCTTTCCACCATACTTGTGAAAATTGTCCTGATAATAATGTTCTTACCCATCCAATAATTGAATCCGGTAATCTTGAAATTATTCCTAAGAAAATTATCATAGAAACACCGTTACCAATACCATGTTCTGTAATCATTTCACCAATCCATACGATAAATTGTGAACCGGCAACTAATGCGGTAATTACAATAAATTTAGGTAAAAATCCTTGAGCAGTAAATACTGTACTAAAAATACCAATAACGATACCGTATGCTTGTAAAATTGCTAACACTAATCCTAAAACTTTTGTTATTTTTTGAATTTTCTTTCTTCCTTGTTCACCTTGTTTTGATAATTCTTCCAATTGAGGAATTGCGAATGTTAACAATTGAACAACAATTGATGATGTAATATATGGTCCAACCCCTAAAGCAAATACTGATAAACTTGCTAGTCCACCACCAGTTATTTGGTTAAGTATTCCAAGTATTGAACCTGCTGCTCCAGAATAGATTTGTTTAACAATTTTGATGTCAACAAAAGGTAATGGCAAAACATTACCTAATCTGAATACAACTAACATCAATAATGTAAAAATTAATTTTTTTCTTAAATCTTCAATTTTCCAGGCATTTGCAAATGTTCTAAACATCTTAAATCACCTCTGCCCTTCCCCCTAGAGAATTAATTTTCTCTTCTGCAGATTTAGTAAACTTATGGGATTTAACAACTAGTTTCTTTTCTAATTCTCCAGAACCCAAAATCTTAATACCGTCTTTAGCTTTTGCTCTTTTTACTAATCCAGCTTCAAATAATAATTCTGGTGTTATTTCTGTTCCTTCTTCAAATCTATTCAATTGAGATAAGTTAACTTCACCATATTGTTTTGCAAAATTATTTGTAAAACCTCTTTTTGGTAATCTTTGGAATAAAGGCATTTGGCCACCTTCAAATCCTGGTCTTACGCCACCACCTGATCTAGCCTTTTGTCCTTTTTGTCCACGTCCAGATGTCTTTCCCCATCCTGAAGCGTGACCACGTCCAACTCTTTTCTTTCTCTTAACTTCTCCACCTGGTGCCGGTCTTAAATCATGTAATTTCATCGTACACCTCCTATTTCACTTCTTTAACTTCAAGCATAAAGTCAATTGACTTAACCATACCTAATATAGCTGGTGTTGCTTCTTTAACTACAGTTTGTCCAATTCTTCTTAACCCTAATGCTTCAACAGTTCTAATATGTTTTTCTAATCTACCGATTTTACTTTTAATAAGTTTTATTTCTAATTTAGCCATTTTATCCTCCTAGTTTAGTATTTCATCAACACTTTTACCACGAAGTTTAGCTACTTCTTCAACTGTCTTGATTGCTTTTAATCCAGCTATTGTTGCGTTAACAACACTCTTAGCATTTGATGAACCTAATGATTTAGCACGAATATTTGTTATACCAGCTAATTCACATACGGCACGAACTGGACCACCAGCGATAACACCAACCCCTTCTTTAGCAGGTTTTAACAGTACTAAACCAGCACCTTTAGCCCCGTAAATTTCGTGAGGAATTGTTCCGTTAACTACATTAATATTTACAGCATTTTTCTTTGCATCTTCAACACCTTTTCTGATAGCTTCTGGTACTTCATTTGCTTTACCCATACCAACTCCTACAGAGCCTTTTCTGTTTCCAACAACTACTAATGCTGAAAATCTCATTGTTCTACCACCTTTAGCTACTTTAGTAACTCTAGCGATATCAACAACTTTTTCTTCATATTCTGATAAGTTTTGTTTTTTATCTTTTCTCATGTTTCCTCCCGACTAAAATTTCAAACCAGCTTCTCTTGCTGATTCTGCTAGTTCTTTTACTTTGCCGTGATATATATAACCTGATCTATCGAATACTACTTTTTCTATACCTTTTTCTAATGCACGTTTTGCAACTAATGCTCCAACTTTTTTAGCTGATTCAATATTTGCCCCTACATTTTCACCTTTTAATTCTTTGTCTAATGTTGAAGCACTTACTAAAGTTACTCCATTAACATCATCAATAATTTGAGCATAGATGTTAGCATTACTCTTATACATATTTAGTCTTGGTTTGTCAGGAGTACCACTAAGTTTTTTTCTAACTCTTAAATGTCTAGCTTTTCTATTTTCTTTTTTACTGAATTTTGACATAATCACTCCCTCCTATTTACCAGTCTTACCAACTTTTCTTCTAATGTATTCGTCAGAGTATTTAATACCTTTTCCTTTATATGGTTCTGGTGATCTAAATGCTCTTATTTTTGCAGTGTAGTTACCAACTAACTGTTTGTCGATACCACTAACAATAATAACTCTTTCATTAGGTACTTCAGTTGTTATTCCTTCTGGATCTTCTAAAATTACAGGGTGTGAAAAACCTAAGCTTAAGTTTAACTTATTACCTTGTTTTTGTGCTCTATATCCAGTACCAATTATTTCTAATTGTTTTTTATATCCTTCAGTTACCCCTATAATCATGTTTGCGATTAATGTTCTGTATAATCCGTGCAATGATCTATGTTGTTTTGATTCTGAAGGTCTTTTTACTGTTACTTGATTTTCTTCAAATTCTAATTCGAATCCTCTGCCTACTTCTTGTGTTAAATTTCCTTTAGGACCTTTTACTTCTACTAGTCCATCGTTAAATTTAATTTCAACACCAGCAGGGATTTCTATTGGTTTTAATCCAATTCTTGACATATCTTCCTCCTTGTTGAAATACTACCAAACGTAGCAGATTACTTCGCCACCTACATTTTCTTGTCTTGCTTTTTTATCTGTCATCATTCCCTTTGATGTAGAAACTATTGCAGTACCTAAACCGTTCAATACTTGAGGTATATCTTGTGCTGCAACATATACTCTACGTCCAGGTTTTGAAATTCTCTTTAATCCTGAAATTACTCTTTGTTCATCAACATATTTTAAGTCAATTGTAATAATTCCTTGTTTATCATCTTCTGTTACGTAAAAACCTTTAATATATCCTTCGTCTAATAAAATTTGAGCAAGGTCTTTTTTAATATTAGATGCTGGAACTTCTACTGATTTGTGTTTTGCTAAATTACCGTTTCTAATTCTTGATAGCATATCTGCTATTGGATCAGTCATCATAAGTATATACCTCCCTCTTACCAACTTGATTTTTTCACACCAGGTATTTCACCCTTGTATGCAAGTTCTCTAAAACATATACGACAAATTCCATATTTTTTTAATACTGAATGTGGTCTACCACATAGACTACATCTTGTGTATTCTCTTGTTGAGAATTTTTGTTTTCTTTGTTGTTTTGCAATCATTGACTTTTTAGCCATATTATCTCCTTACTTACTTCTTAAAGGGCATACCTAATTTTGCTAGTAATGCTCTACCTTCTTCATCAGTTTCAGCAGTAGTTACAACAATTATATCCATTCCTCTTATTTGTTCAATTTTATCAAATACGATTTCTGGGAAAATTAATTGTTCTTTAATACCTAAAGCATAATTTCCTCTACCATCAAATGATGTTGATGAAACACCTCTAAAGTCTCTAACTCTAGGTAATGCAATATTAACTAATTTATCAAAAAAGTCTTCCATTCTTTTTCCACGTAAAGTTACTTTACATCCGATTGATTGTCCTTCACGTAGCTTAAAGTTAGAAATTGATTTTTTAGCTTTTGTAATTACTGGATGTTGTCCTGTAATTGTTCTCAATTCTTCTACAGCTGATTCTAATAGTTTTACATTATCTTTAGCTTCACCTAAACCAATGTTTACTATTATTTTTTCAAGTTTTGGAGCCTGCATAACATTTTTATATTCAAACTCTTTTACTAACGCAGGTAAAACTTCATTTTTATATAATTCTTTTAATCTTGAAGCCATTGTTTCTCCTTCCTACTTGTCTAACTTATTACCAGATTTTGTTGAAACACGAACTTTCTTTCCGTCAACGATTTCTGTTCTTGTTCTAACACCTCTGCCTAATTTTTCATCAAATAATAAAACGTTTGATGCGTGAATTGCACCTTCGGTTTCAATAATTCCACCTTGTTGTCCGGCTTGTGTAGGTTTTTTATGTTTAATTTGAACATTAACACCTTCAACAACAACTCTATTTTTCTTTGGTAATGCTTCTAATACTTTACCAACTTTACCTTTATCTTTACCTTTAATAACTTGTACTTTATCACCAGTCTTAATATGCATTTTAGCCTCCTTATAAAACTTCCGGAGCCAATGATATTATTTTCATAAATCCATTTGCTCTAAGTTCTCTTGTTACAGGTCCAAAAATACGTGTACCAGCTGGGTTTTTATCATCTTTCACGATAACTGCAGCGTTGTCATCAAATTTGATGTATGAACCATCTTCTCTATCAATACCACTTACTGTTCTAACGATAACTGCTTTAACAACTGCACCTTTTTTTACAACTCCACCTGGAGTAGCACTTTTAACTGAACATACTACTACGTCACCAATGTTAGCGTATTTTCTTTTTGATCCGCCTAATACTTTTATAACTAGTAGTTCTTTTGCACCTGAATTATCTGCAACTCTCATACGTGTTTCTGCTTGAATCATTCAAATTCTCCTTTCCAGAAATAAAAGTTATTTAGCTTGTTCTAATACTTCAACAAGTCTAAATCTTTTTGTTTTTGATAAAGGTCTTGTTTCCATTAATAGAACTTTGTCGCCTATATTAGCAACATTATTTTCGTCATGTGCTTTTACTTTTTTACTTCTTGTTACAAATTTCTTATAAATTGGATGCTTAACAGACTTTGATACTTCTACTGAAATAGTCTTATCCATTTTATCAGATACTACTAAACCGATAATGGTTCTTCTATTATTTCTTTCCATATTAAGCCTCCTTATTTAAGTTTAATTTTCTTTCTGTTATGATTGTTTTTACTCTTGCTATATCTTGTTTAATTTTTCCGATTGAACTCATACTTTCAATTTGTCCTGTAGCTGCTTGGAATCTTAAGTTAAATAACTCTTCTTTTAAGCTAAGTAATTTATTATTAAGTTCTTTATCAGATAATTTTCTTATTTCTGTAGCTTTCATTATTTATTTCCCTCGCTTTCTCCAGAACTTGCACGAGTAACAAATTTTGTTTTAATAGGTAATTTTGCACTTGCAAGTCTCATAGCTTCTCTAGCTACGTCTTCAGCAACTCCACCCATTTCAAACATAATTCTTCCCGGTTTAACAACTGCTACCCAATATTCAGGAGCACCTTTACCGGAACCCATTCTTACTTCTGCAGGTTTTTTTGTAACTGGTTTATCTGGAAATATCTTAATCCAGATATTACCACCTCTTTTAATATATCTTGTCATAGCTCTTCTGGCTGCTTCAATTTGATTTGAAGTTATCCAGTGTGGTTCTAATGCTTGTAAACCATAATCACCATATGCAAGTTGGTTACCTCTTTGAGCGTTACCTTTCATTCTGCCTCTATGAACTCTACGACGCTTTACTCTTTTAGGCATTAGCATAATTTATCCTCCTTCTACCAATTAAAAATAATTGGAGCGTAAATTCTCTTATCTATTGTTTTTTTCTTTTCTATTTCTATTTTTAGAATTTCTGTTGTTATTTTTTGAATTTTGTGGTTTAACTTCTTCTACAGCTTTTTGTCCTGGTAAGATTTCACCTTTATAAATCCAAACTTTAACACCTAATTTTCCGTATGTTGTATCTGCTTCTGCAAATCCATAATCGATATCAGCTCTTAATGTTTGTAGAGGAATATTACCTTCCGAATATCCTTCTGTTCTAGCCATATCTGCTCCACCTAATCTACCGGAAACTTGAGTTTTAATACCTTTTGCTCCTGATTTCATTGTTGTTTGGATTGCTTGTTTCATAGCTCTTCTGAATGTAATTCTTCTTTCTAAATCACTTGCAATTTTTTCTGCTTGTAATTGAGCATTAACACCTGTATTTTTTACTTCTTCGACATTAACAATTACTTGTTTTCCTGTCATTTTTTCAATAGCAACTTTTAAGTCTTCTACTCCAGCACCACCTTTACCAATAATCATACCAGGTTTAGCTGTGTAAACTGTAACTTTCACTTTATTTAATGTTCTTTCAATATCAACTTTAGAAACTCCTGATTGATATTGTTCTTTTTTAATATATTTTCTAATTTTATTATCTTCTGCTAATAATTTTCCGAAATCTTTTTTATCTGCAAACCATTTGGAATTCCAATCTTTAATAATCCCAACTCTCATACCATGTGGATTAACTTTTTGACCCATACATTCCTCCTATTCTTCTTCTCTTACAACAACACCAATATGTGATGTTCTTTTAAGTATTGGATAAGCTGAACCTTTTGCTTTAGGTCTAATTCTCTTCATGGTTGGACCATCATTTGCCCAAGCTTTTTCTACAACTAATAAATCTCTGTTTAAATTATGGTTGTTTTCAGCGTTAGCAATAGCTGATACTAATACTTTTTCTAATAATTTAGCACCTTTTTTTGGTGTAAATCTTAAAATATTTAATGCTTCATCAACATTTTTACCAACTATTTCTCTACAGATAAAATGTACTTTTAATGGTGAAATACGTACGTATTTTGCTTCTGATCTTACTTCCATTCTATCCCCCTATTTCTTAACTTTACTTGTTTTGTCATTTTTTTCATGTCCTCTATATGTTCTCGTTGGTACGAATTCACCTAATTTGTGTCCTACCATGTCTTCTGTTACATATACTGGAACATGTTTTCTTCCATCATGTATAGCTATTGTATGGCCAACAAATTCTGGAAATATTGTTGATCTTCTTGACCATGTCTTAATAACTTTTTTATCATTTGCTTCATTTAAAGCTTCCACTTTTTTCATTAAGTGGTCATCACAAAATGGTCCCTTTTTTAGAGATCTACCCATTCTTTACCTCCTGGATCTATTTACCTTTTCTTCTTCTTATGATATCTTTATTAGATTGCTTCTTTAAGTCTCTTGTCTTAACTCCACGAGATTTCTTACCCCATGGTGTCATTGGTTGTG